>JAIFKV010000171.1 GCA_020049415.1 Betaproteobacteria bacterium | reverse complement strand
GGAAGTCGGCGGCGGTTCAGTCCGTATTCATCGCCAGGAAGTGCAGGAAAAAGTCTTCGCCGCGCTCAATATCGGTGAGGAAGAGCGCCGCGAGAAGTTCGGCTTCCTGCTCGACGCGCTACAGTATGGCGCGCCACCGCACGGCGGCCTGGCCTTTGGCCTGGATCGACTGGTGACGCTGATGACCGGCGCCGAATCGATCCGCGATGTCATCGCCTTCCCGAAAACCCAGCGCGCTTCATGTTTGATGACCAGCGCGCCGAACGTGGTCGACGAGAAGCAATTGCGTGAACTGCATATTCGCTTGCGCAATACGGCGGCGGTGACACCGGCGGCATGATGGCTGATTCGTCATCCCTCCGGCGCAGGTCGGAGGGATGACGGAGGGTGCGCCGTGCGTACTCTGCCGTTCAGTCTTGTTCGACAACTCCGCGCAATGCCGGCGTCAAATGCGGCGTGATGGTCTGCAACAACTGCACAAACACCTTTGGTGTGCCGGCTACCACATTGCCTGATTGCAGGTAATGTTCTTCACCAGAGAAGTCGCTGACCAGGCCGCCGGCTTCCTGAACCAGCAGGCAACCCGCAGCGATATCCCAGGCATTCAAACCAATCTCGAAGAAGCCATCGGTGCGGCCGCAGGCCAGCCAGGCCAGGTCGAGCGCGGCGGAACCGGGACGACGCAAGCCGGAGGTCTTCTGCACCAGATCCTTGAACATCGCGGTATAGGCGTCAAGGTGGGTGAAATCGCGATATGGAAAACCGGTGCCGATCAGTGCGCCTTGTAGTTTGTCGCGCTTGGAAACGCGGATGCGCCGCTCATTCAGAAATGCGCCGCGACCGCGCAAGGAGGTATAGAGGTCGTTACGAACGGGGTCGTAGATCACCGCGACGGAAAGTTGACCCCGATACACCAGCGCAATGGAAATGCAATATTGCGGAAAGCCGTGCAGAAAGTTGGTGGTGCCGTCGAGCGGATCGATGATCCACTGATATTCAGCTTCGCCCAGCGCGCCGGAAGCGCCCGACTCCTCGGCTAGAATCGCGTGGTCGGGATAGGCGTCGAGCAGGGTCTGGATGATCGCCTGTTCGGCTTTTTGATCGACCTCGGTAACAAAGTCGTTCTCGCCTTTCGAGTGGATGGTCAATCGATCCACATCGTCGGACGCACGGTTGATGATGACGCCAGCGCGCCGGGCGGCCTTGACCGCAGTGTTGAGCATCGGGAGCATGATTTTCCGTTTCAATCCGCGCTCATGCGTTGCATGAGCGACATTTGGAAGAGTTTGAACCTCTCCAAAAACAGCATTGTCCCCTTGAAAGGGACAACCCTGCGACAGCTTTTACAAAATTCAGATCGGAATTTTACCTTGAACCCGCCTTCTCTTCTTCACCAAGTCCGCATCGTATTGTTGCAAACCAGCCATCCCGGCAATCTGGGCGCGGTGGCGCGGGCGATGAAAGTGATGGGATTGACTGATCTGGCGCTGGTTGAGCCCAAGTGCGCCATCGACGATGAAGCCCGCGCGCGCGCGTCCGGCGCGGTCGATGTGCTGGAAAATGCCCGTATTTGCTCCAGCCTGGAAGAAGCGCTGGCCGACACGGTGCTGGCCGCCGCCTGTACCTCGCGCCGGCGAGATTTGCCGCACCCCGCCTTTACGCCGCGCCAGGCCGCGCCGGAATTGTTGGCCATGGCGCAAAGCGGCCCGGTGGCAGTGGTGTTCGGTTCCGAGACCTTTGGTTTGTCGAACGAGCAACTGATGAAATGCCGTTGGTTGCTCAACATTCCGAGCAACCCGGACTACGCCTCGCTCAATCTGGGCGCCGCCGTGCAGGTGCTGGCCTATGAGTTGCGTTGTACGCTGGAAGACGCGGTGTTGCCACTGCCGGAATTTGAATCCGCGTCGCACACAGCGCAGGAAAGTCTGCTGAACGAGATGGAAAAAGTGTTGGTGGAAATTGAATTTCTTGATCCTGCCAATCCAAAGCGGCTGATGCCGCGCTTGCGTCGATTCTTCGCCAGAGCCGGGCTGGAAAAGGAGGAAGTGGCGATCTGGCGGGGAATACTCAACGCCGCGCGGAAACGGCGGGACACTCGAAGCGATTGATTTTTCGGGAAATTGAAATTGATCAACCAGGAAACGGCGGGCAGTTCGTCTGTTGGTGCAAATGGGTGAAATAGGTGAAATGAGTGAAAGGGGTAAATAAATCCGCGCCGCTGGGAAGATTGTCCGCCAAGGTTGGTAAGTCAGCGCAAAGACTGCTGCATTCAGGCTACTTTCTTCACGCCGAGGGTTCATCTGGTCGTGTCAGAAATTGACCCGATTAGTCGGGAATTGCATACTTCCGGCCTTTAAATAATTCTCGAATATTCGAATGTTCGCCAGATTGCGAGAAGACATCCGCGTTGTGTTCGACCGAGATCCGGCTGCGCGCACTTCATTTGAGGTGCTTACCACCTATCCCGGCCTGCATGCCATTCTGTTGCACCGGATTTCGCATAGATTCTGGCGCGCGGGCCTGAAGTGGTTGGCGCGTTTTTCCAGCTATTGCGCGCGGTGGTTGACCGGTATCGAGATTCATCCCGGCGCAATTATTGGTCGCCGCGTGTTCATTGATCATGGTATGGGCGTGGTAATCGGCGAGACGGCGGAGGTCGGCGACGATTGCACGCTATATCACGGTGTCACCCTTGGCGGCACCTCGTGGAACAAAGGCAAGCGGCATCCCACCTTGCTGCCGGGCGTGATTGTCGGCGCCGGCGCGAAAATCCTTGGTCCGATCACGCTGGGCGCAGGCGCTAAAGTCGGCTCCAACGCGGTGGTGGTGAAGGATGTGCCGGATGGCGCGACGGCAATCGGTATTCCAGCCCGGATTCTTGATGCCGAAGTGGATAAAGCGCGTGAGGAAGTGGCGAAGAAACTGGGCTTTTCGGCTTATGCGGTTTCCAGTGACATGAACGACCCGATGGTGAAAGCAATTCATGGTTTGATCGATCATTCAGCCAACACGGATCAGCGTCTGGCTTGGATCATGGCGGAGTTGGCGCGCTTGAGCGGGCATGTGGTGAGTGGCGCGGAAGCTGAAAAGATGGATGACCACTTCGATGCCGCCTCGTTAAACAAAATGGTTGACTGACAGTATTGCAAATTGAATAGTTGACCAAATTAATCGGGATTAGTAGAGTGTCGACATCCAACTATCAACAACGAGGCAAATCATGCGGCTGACCACCAAAGGGCGTTTTGCGGTAACGGCGATGATCGATCTGGGCATGCGCCATCAACGTGGGCCAGTTACCCTGGCTGGCATCAGCGAGCGGCAGAGAATTTCATTGTCTTACCTTGAGCAATTGTTCGGCCGTTTGCGTCGGCAAGGCATTGTCGACAGCGTGCGTGGCCCGGGTGGCGGTTATACCCTGGCGCAATCCATGCTCGATATTACTGTGGCCGACATCATTCGCGCTGTTGATGAACCCATCGACGCCACCCAATGCGGCGGCCTGGGCAATTGCCATGATGATCGCGAATGCATGACGCACGACCTCTGGATGAGCCTGAACGCGCGCATCTACGACTACCTCGATTCAGTCAATCTGGATGAGTTGGTCAATCAGCAGCTTGAAAAGCAGGTTGAAGGCGCTGTGACCGGTCATAAACATTCAGCGCATGCCCACGAGGGGCGTCGCATCGTGGGTTCCGCTGATATCAAACCCGGTATCGGACTCAAATCCGGGATGGAACACAAAACAGTCGTTAACGGTTAATGGAGCATACAAAGATGGTCAAGACCCCCATTTACCTCGATTACTCAGCGACAACGCCGGTTGATCCGCGCGTTGCAGCGAAGATGATTCCCTATCTGACCGAAATGTTCGGCAATCCGGCTTCACGTTCACACGTGTTTGGCTGGGACGCCGACAAGGCGGTGGAAGAGGCGAGGGCGCATGTCGCGGCGTTGGTCAATGCCGACCCGAAGGAAATCGTCTGGACCTCGGGCGCGACCGAGTCGAACAACCTCGCCATCAAGGGTGCGGCGCATTTTTATCATGGCAAGGGCAAGCACCTGATCACGGTAAAGACCGAGCACAAGGCGGTGCTGGATACCTGCCGCGAACTGGAACGTGAAGGTTACGAAGTGACCTACCTCGGTGTGCAGCCGAATGGTCTGCTCGACATGGAAGAGTTGAAGGCGGCGATTCGCCCGGACACGATTCTGGTTTCCGTGATGTACGTCAACAACGAAATCGGCGTCATCCAGGACATTCCCGCGATTGGCGAACTGTGCCGCTCGAAGGGCATCCTGTTCCACGTTGACGCGGCGCAAGCCACCGGCAAGGTGGAAATCGATCTGGGCAAACTCAAGGTCGATCTGATGTCTTTCTCGGCGCACAAGACTTATGGGCCGAAGGGCGTCGGCGCCTTGTATGTGCGGCGCAAACCGCGTGTGCGCCTGGAAGCGCAGATGCATGGTGGCGGTCACGAGCGCGGCATGCGTTCCGGCACGCTGGCGACGCATCAGATCGTCGGCATGGGCGAAGCCTTCCGTATCGCCAAGCTGGAAATGGGCGCCGAAACCGAGCGTATCCGCAGCCTGCGCGACAAGCTCTATCGAGGCTTTTTGGACATGGAAGAAGTGCATCTGAATGGTGATTTCGAACGTCGAATCGCCGGCAACCTGAACATCAGCTTCAACTTTGTCGAAGGCGAGAGCCTGATCATGGCGATCAAGGACCTGGCGGTTTCCTCCGGATCGGCCTGTACCTCGGCCAGCCTGGAACCGTCCTACGTGCTGAAGGCGCTGGGTCGTAACGACGAACTGGCGCATAGCTCGATCCGCTTCACCATCGGCCGCTTCACCACCGAAGAAGAGATCGACTACACGATCAAGCTGTTGCACGAAAAGATCGGCAAGTTGCGCGAAATGTCACCGCTTTGGGAAATGTTCAAAGACGGTATCGATTTGAATACGGTGCAGTGGGCCGCGCACTAAGCGGCGTGCACAACTTAGGCTAGGAGAATAATCATGGCATACAGCGAACAGGTTCTGGATCACTACGAAAACCCGCGCAACGTCGGCGCATTTGGCAAGGATGACGCTGGCGTGGGCACCGGCATGGTCGGCGCGCCGGCCTGCGGCGATGTGATGAAATTGCAAATCCGGGTCAACGATCAGGGCATCATCGAAGACGCCAAGTTCAAAACCTACGGTTGCGGTTCGGCGATTGCGTCGTCGTCCCTGGTCACAGAATGGGTCAAAGGCAAGACGCTGGATGAGGCGATGAATCTGAAAAACACCCAGATTGCCGAGGAACTCGCCCTGCCGCCGGTGAAGATTCACTGCTCGATCCTGGCCGAAGACGCGATCAAGGCCGCCGTTGCCGACTACAAGCAGAAACATGGCAACACCGCCGGCAGCAGCGAGTACACCGCCTGCAACCCGCCGGTTACCGCTTGAGCGACGGGGAGCCGATCATGACGACAGTTGCTACCGGAGTAACCCTTTCAGAACGCGCCGCGACGCACATCAAGAACTTCCTCGCCAAGCGCGGCAGCGGTGTCGGCCTCAAGCTCGGGGTGCGCACTTCCGGCTGTTCCGGCATGGCTTACAAGCTGGAGTTCGCCGATGTCGCCGACCCGGAAGACCTCACCTTTGAATGTCATGGCGTGACGGTGTTCATCGATCCGAAGAGCCTGAGCTATCTCGAAGGTACCGAGCTCGATTTCGTCCGCGAAGGCTTGAACGAAGGCTTCAAGTTCAATAACCCGAACGTCAAATCCGAGTGCGGCTGCGGCGAGTCGTTCAATGTTTGACTTGTAGGAGCCTCCGCTTGCGGCGGGATAACCGCCAAAAATTGGGTTATTCGCGCCGCAAGCGGACGCTCCTACCGGTGAATAACCCACTTAGTTTGCCACCATGACCCTCGATTTCTCCCGCAATCACTTCGAACTGTTCGCCATGCCGATGACCTTTGCCATCGACGCCGAACGACTCGATCAGGCTTATCGCGGCATGCAGGCGGAGATACATCCGGACAAGTTCGCCCACGCCGGTGAAGCCGAGCAACGCTTGTCGATGCAGTGGAGCACCCGCGTCAACGAGGCTTATCAGACGCTGCGCAAGCCGTTTGATCGCGCGCGCTATCTGCTGCAATTGCAGGGTGTCGATGCGATGGATGCGAAGAACACCTCGATGCCGGCGGATTTTCTGCTGCAGCAGATGGAATGGCGCGAGGCGTTGATGGACGCGGTTGAAAATCGCGACATGACGGCGTTGCAAGGGTTGGAAAAAGAACTGCAGTTGCAGGCAAAAGGGTTGCAAAGCCAACTTGGTCACCTGCTGGATGAGCAGAAAAATTTTGTCGAGGCTGGCAACGTGCTGCGCAAAGTGCGGTTCATGGACAAACTTCTGCAAGAAGTCGATGCTGCCTATGAGGAAATCGAATAAGCCCGGATTCAAACCAGCCCTCTTTTTTTATGTTCGCCATCGGCGGCAAATATCAAGCTGTACTAACGTAGCTGTACCCACGCTCACCGCTCAATAAATGGCCCTACTTCAAATCTCCGAGCCCGGTCTTTCAACCGCGCCGCACCAGCATCGACTCGCCGTCGGCATTGATCTCGGCACCACCAATTCATTGGTTGCCACCGTTCGCAATGGCGTCTCTGTCGTGTTGAACGATGAAAAGGGACATGGCTTGCTGCCTTCGGTGGTGCGTTATTTCGCCGATGGCACGACCTCAGTCGGATACGGCGCGCAGGTGCAGGCCGCACTAGATCCGCACAACACCATCACCTCGGTGAAGCGGTTCATGGGGCGCGGCATCAAGGACATCCCGGATCTTTCCATTTTGCCGTATCAGTTTATCGACGCACCCGGCATGGTGCAGTTGAAAACGGTGGCCGGGGTCAAAAGCCCGGTTGAAGTCTCCGCCGAGATCCTCAAGGTATTGAAACTGCGTGCCGAAGCCTCGCTCGGTGGTGAACTGGTCGGCGCGGTGATCACCGTGCCGGCATATTTCGACGACGCCCAGCGCCAGGCCACCAAGGACGCGGCCAAAGTGGCCGGCTTGAATGTGCTGCGCCTGCTCAACGAACCCACTGCCGCCGCCATCGCCTATGGACTTGATAATGCTTCTGAAGGCATTTACGCGGTGTTTGACCTGGGCGGCGGCACATTCGATATTTCCATCCTCAAGCTGACCAAGGGCGTTTTCGAAGTGCTTGCCACCAACGGCGACTCCGCCCTCGGCGGCGACGATTTCGACCGGCGAGTGTATTGCTGGATGTTGGAGCAGGCGGGCCTGCACACCCTCAGCGATCACGATAAAACATTGCTCATGGCGCGCGCCCGCGATGCCAAGGAGATGCTTTCCGAACATCCGCAAACGCAGATTACAGCCGTGCTGAGCAGCGGAGAGGTGATCGACCTGTCGCTGACGGAACAGGCGTTCAACGAAATGACCGATAGTCTGGTCAAGAAAACCCTCACCCCGACACGTAAAGCGCTGCGCGATGCCGGCTTGCAAGCCAGCGATGTCAAAGGCGTCGTGATGGTGGGCGGTTCCACCCGCGTGCCGCGCATTCAGGCAGCGGTTGGCGAGTTTTTTGGCCAGTCGCCGTTGACCAATCTGGACCCGGACAAGGTGGTCGCCCTCGGTGCGGCGATTCAGGCCAACGTGCTCGCCGGCAACAAGGCGGACGATGATTGGCTGCTGCTCGACGTGGTGCCGTTGTCGCTCGGCCTGGAAACCATGGGCGGGCTGACCGAAAAGATCATCCCGCGCAACGCCACCATTCCCACCGCGCGGGCGCAGGAGTTCACCACCTTCAAGGATGGTCAGACCGCGATGAGCATCCATGTCGTGCAAGGCGAGCGCGAGTTGGTGGCCGATTGCCGCAGCCTGGCGCGCTTCGAGTTGCGCGGCATTCCGCCGATGGTGGCCGGTGCGGCGCGTATCCGCGTCACCTTCCAGGTCGACGCCGATGGTTTGCTGTCGGTCAGCGCGCGTGAAACCGGCACCGGCATCGAAGCGCATATCGCAGTGAAACCCTCCTATGGCCTGACCGACGATGAAGTGGCCGGCATGCTGCGCGACTCCTATGCGCATGCGCAAGACGACATGACCGCGCGCAACCTGGCCGAAGCCCGCGTCGATGGCCAGCGCCTGGTAGAAGCCGCCGAGGCGGCATTGGCCGAAAACGGCGCGCTGTTGATGACCGCCGAAGAATTGCAGGCCATTGAAAAGCGTGTCACCGACCTCAAACTGGCTTTGCAAGGCGCAGACCTGGTCGCCGTCAAGCGTGCCACCGAAATCTTGAACAAAGGAACGGTCGAATTCGCCGCGCGCCGCATGGACCAGAGCGTGAAGAAAGCCCTGACCGGCCACAAATTGGACGAACTGGAGTTCTGAAATGAGTCTGTTTGAACCTGAATTTATCGCCTCCCTGCAAGATCGTCTGGATAAACATCCGATCTATGCCGCCGTCGAGACCGTCGAAGATCTGCGCGTGTTCATGCAGCACCACGTCCATTCGGTATGGGATTTCATGTCGCTGATCAAATACCTGCAACACACCGTCGCACCCGCGCGCTGGCCGTGGACGCCGGGTGCCGACGCCACCGTGCAGCGTTTCATCAATGAACTGGTGCTGGAAGAAGAGACCGATGAAGCCGGCCCCGACGCACCGGGAGAATTCTCCAGCCACTTCGCCCTGTATCTTGGCGCGATGCGCGAAATCGGCGCAAATGCGGACATCCCGGCTCGCTTCGTGGAAATCGCCGGCCGTGACGGCATTGCCGCCGCGCTTGCCAGCGGCCTCGCCCCGACACCATCCGCCAACTTCAATCGCACCACCTTCGCCTATATCGACGCCAACCAGCCGCATACGGTGGCCGCCGCTTTGGCGCTGGGCCGCGAGCACATCATTCCAGCGATGTTCCGCGCCTTCCTGAATCGCATGGCGGTAAGCGAAGAGCAAGCGCCGGTGTTTCATTACTACCTGAAACGCCATATCCATCTGGATGAAGACTTCCACGCACCGCTTTCCCTGCGTCTGCTGGACGCGTTGTGTGGCGGTGATCCGCTCAAGGTTGCAGAAGCGCGAGCCGCCGCCATTCAAGCCGTAGAAGCACGCGTCGAATTCTGGGACGGCGTGCTTGCCGCGCTGCCCAGTCAACTCAAACAAGCCATACAACAGGAAGTTACATGCCCCAATTGATCGTCCTGCCCCACGTCGAACTGTGTCCGGATGGCGCGGTTATCGACGCACAGAAAGGCGTATCCATCTGCGACCTCCTGCTCGACAACGGCATCGACATCGAGCATTCCTGCGAAAAATCCTGCGCCTGCACCACCTGCCACGTCGTCGTGCGGGAAGGCTTCGGCAGCTTGTCGGAAGCAACCGAAACCGAGGACGATCTGCTCGACAAGGCTTGGGGTCTGGAACCGACTTCGCGTCTGTCCTGCCAAGCGCTGATGGGCAAGGAAGACATCGTCGTGGAAATCCCGAAATACACCATCAATATGGTCAAGGAAGGACACTGAACCATGCAATGGACTGACACCCTCGACATCGCCATCGCCCTGGTCGAACATCATCCCGAAGTGGACCCGCGCACCATCCGCTTCACCGACCTGCATCGCTGGGTGATGGCGCTGCCGGAATTCGACGATGACGCCAACCGTTCCGGCGAGAAAATTCTGGAGGCCATTCAAATGGCCTGGATAGAGGAAATGGATTGAACGTGCAAACAATATTGATCACCGTCGCGGTGCTTTTGGCGGCTGTGCCAGCGCTGGCCGCCGGTGAAAAGCTCAGCTTCAAAGGTGTCGAACTTGGCTCCAGCCTGGCCCAGATTGCCAGCAACCCGAAGTTCGATTGCCGCGTGGTTACCACGCCGATTGCCGACAAGGTGTGCAGTCTGCGTGCGCGCGAAAAGGAAACCATCGCCGGCGCGCAGATCGACTCACTGTTCTTCTTCTACGACGACAGCGGCTTGACCGGCATCACCATCAACCTGCCGGAAGTGAATTTCCAACCAGTGATTGCTGCCTTGAGCGAGAAATTCGGAACCCCCGGCTTGAAGACGGAAGCCGTAAAGAACCTCAAAGGCGCGGCTTACGAAAACCGGATCTACCGCTGGAACCGTCCGGAAGGCTCCCTGCAAGCCGAGCGCTACGCCGGCCGGGTCGACAAATCGGTGATTCGTTTTATTGATGAAACAGCGGCGCAGCGCAACCAACAACATCGCGCGTTACTGGCGAAAAACCCGCGCCAGGATTTGTAGTCGCTCGGTCGTCAAGCTGTCATGGGATTGGGTGGGCTAACATGCACGCCATCATTCCGCCACCAGAGGAAACGGCCATGAGCTCCGCCATCCGCAAGTCCAGCCATACTTACACTGTTTCCGACTACCTGAGCTGGCAAGGCGACGAGCGTTATGAATTGATTGACGGTGAAGCGTATCTGATGGCACCGGCGCCGGTGGTGGAACATCAGCGGATAACCGGGAATCTGTATTTCGGATTGCGTCTTTGCCTGAAGGATATTCGGCGCGGAAACATTGATTGCGCCTGCGAAGTATTCGACTCGCCGATCGACGTCCTTCTCGCCCCCGATACCGTCGTACAACCTGATGTCGTTTTAGTTTGTGATCCCGCCAAACTGACCAATGGCAAATATGTCGATGGCGCGCCGGACCTGGCGGTGGAGGTGGTGTCACCATCCACCGGTCGCATGGATCGTTTGGTGAAGCGGGATTTGTATGAACGCAGTGGTGTTCAGCATTACTGGCTGGCCGACCCGGTGACGCTGACCCTCGAATGGTATTGCCTGGAAGCCGGCGCATACGGCAAGCCGGCGGTGTTTGGGCGCGGCGATACGGTAACGCTGCCAATCTGCGGCGGCCTGCTGTTGCAACTCGACGATATCTTCGGGTCGGAACCTGCGGTGGAGCGGCGCGGTCCGGCTTTGTGAAATAGCTTACTGGTCGGTCTGGCCGAATTGCACACGTAGTCTTTCCAAGACTGCCGGATCGCCGCGAACGCTGAAGAACGCACCCGCTTCGTCGGCACGCTCGGCCAGCACTTCGCACTGCGCGAATATTTCCCCGCGTAGTTGCTGTCTTGACCAAGGCAAAAACAGCTCGGTCTCGACCTGATCGAACTGGAAAAACGCCACAATGGCGTGATGCAGTTTCGCGATATCGTCGGGGCGGCGGGCGCTCATCACGATGCAATCCGGAAAGCGGGCGCGCAGTGTAGCCTCGCATTCAGCCTGCATCTCCGCGTCGCCGACGTGATCAATCTTGTTGAACACGCGAATGCGCGGCACCTCCTGCGCATTGATCTCGCTGAGGACTTGGTCGGTGGTTTCGAGTTGACGCTCGTAACCGGCATCGCTGGCGTCGATGACGTGCAGCAGCAGAGATGCATCCAGCGCTTCTTCCAGCGTTGACTTGAACGACGCGACCAGTCCGTGCGGCAGATTCTTGATGAAGCCAACCGTATCGCTGACCAGCACGCGCGGAATGCTTTCCGGATGCAGGCTGCGCACGGTGGTGTCGAGCGTCGCGAACAGCTTGTCGGCAACCAGCACCTCGCTGCCGGTGAGCGCCCGCATCAAGGTCGATTTGCCTGCGTTGGTATAGCCGACCAGCGCGACGCTGGCCAGACTCTGATTCGCCAGCCGCCGAGCGCGCTGTGTCTTGCGCTCAAGTTCCAGCGCCACGATCTCTTTCTGTAGTTCGGAGATGCGGTCACGGTTCTTGCGCTTGTCCAGCTCGGTGTGCGATTCGCCAGCGCCGCGGCCGCCGGTGCCGCTGCGTTGTCGCCCTTGCGGCCCGGCAAGCTTCGCCGCCTCGCGCAGACGCGGCGCCAAGTAACCCAGCCGGGCGATCTCAACCTGCGCCCGAGCGGCGGGAGAACGCGCATTGCGGTGGAATATTTCCAGGATGACCATGGTGCGATCCATCACCTGGCAACCAACTTCCTTCTCCAGATTGCGCGCCTGCGACGGCGTGATTTCGTGATCGACTAAGATTACATCGATCGGCTCGGCCGAGACCAGTGCGTCGGTATCAATCCCGGTCACGTCAAAGTCGAACTCGTCGTCAGCCAAGTTATTGACGAAATGGCGTATCTCACCCCGCTTTCCGATGCCCAGATACGCTGCCTTATCGAAGCCGGCACGTTTTTGCACGAAAGTACGGGTCACCTTGAACCCCAACGTCTTCGCCAGCTCGCGAAGCTCAGCCAGCGACGCCTCGAATTCAGCGTCACTCACCCCCGGCAGTTGAACCGCCGCAGCGATGGCATATTGGGTTTTATCCTGATCTTCTCTTTGCATACGGCGATGGCTTCTGTTGAATGGGCGAGGGTGGATATTACCCGCCAAGCGGGATGATGCTGGCGTTGAGTCAAAACCGGATGCAAGACCGAATCTCGCTGCGCGACGTTCGGCAATCGCCCGAGCCAAAACCTGTCGGTCGCGCGCGGGATGTGTCTATCCAACTGATATCTGATTGATATCCAACACCCGCGCACCAGCCAACAAATCAGATTTTCCAGCCGAAACCCAAAATATGCAGGGCGGCGCGGAATTTCTCTACTTGGTCTGTTCGCACAGCCAAGTGGCGAGGGCCGGCGGGCAGGCAGAGTTTGGCGGTTTCCTTGTGCTCGGCAATCTGTTGGGCGATCTCAGCACTTTTACATTCAAGCAGCAAAGCGCTGGCGACCGTTTTTAACGCACCGCCCTGTTGCGCAACCGTCTTGATGAACGCCTCGACGCTGTCCGGCAGTGGCTGATCTTCGCTGGCGATGAGGAAATTGTGCAGAACCGTGATGTCATGGCCTTGCTCCACAGCCGCAGTAGCTCGGGTTCGATCAAGCCGCCAAGCGGCCTCCGTTTCCCGTGTCGCCCAGGTTTCCAGCAGCAATGACTCTTCCATGCTGGGCTGTCCGTCAGCCACCTTGATATGAAGGCTGGGCAAGATAGAGAGCTTGAGCGAGCTGGGCGGTCGGCAGGGTGTGTAGTTGTCACGCAGGGAAAGGCAATAAGCGCCGAGTTCGGTCAGTCGAAAATAGACCAATCCGTCATACCGACTCAGAAAACGTAGTTCGTCGATACCCCATAGGCCGTGTAAATCCTTCCGCGCACCCTCCGGGTTGATAAAGGCAATGTCGATCATTCCGAGCGGTGCGGCATATTCGAACAGCACCGCGAGCAGGTAACGCAGTTGCAGAATCTCCCAGTCATGGAAACCTTGGTAGCCCAGCGCGCCGTAGTGTGCGTCGCTGATATAAAGCCGCCAGGGGTCGTGGCAGACCGAGAAATCGATTTCCTCCGCGCGCATGAAACGGCCAATTTCATCGACTTTGATCCAAGCGCCCACCGGACAGTGGCGCAAGGCTTGATCAATCGCCGCACGGCGCGGCGCGATCGCCGCCATGACGCGGCCTTTGCTTTTTTGGCCCTTGATGACATCTACTCGGTTGAATTCGTCCAGCAGCGTGTTCTTTAGCCATTTGTTCCAGAGTCCGCGCAACACCTCGGCGGGCTGCGCACTCAGTGCTTTGAGACCGCTCCGGGACAGAGCCAGTTTAGTGCCATCCTGTTGTGCAAGTCCGCCCGCTTGCAGCAGCATCGGCCAGGCAAACGCCTTGATTGCACCAATCTCCTGATCCCACGCATTTTTCTTCGGTGGCTCGGCGTAGAAATCGCCATTGGAAAGGTGGCTGGCAAGCAATTGAGTCGTGGCCGCGCCAGGCAAGCGTGATTTGTCACTCACTTTGACCTTGCCCTGTTCGACCAGACGCAGAACCCTGGGCAGATCGCTCAGCGCCTCGTTTTCCATCACCCGAACGACAATCGGCGATGCATCGGACACATCGGGCAGCACTTCTTCCGTTTTCAGGCGCGCAGGCTTGGGCGCGCTGACGAAGGCCTTGAGCGGCTCGCGCAGATCGAGCGGCACGCAGCTACCACCTTCTTCGTTAAACAAGAACAGGGCAAGCAATGTGGGTCGATCGTGGCGATCCGTTTTAACGCTGAACGCCGGACTCTTGCCATATTTAGCTAGAAATTTATGGCCATCGAAATAACCGCCCACGCTGTAAAGCGCCTCAGCTACAGCAGTCTGCTCCAGTTCGTCCAGGCGACGCCATAAATTGGACAGACCCAAGCCTTGATATTGGTGCATGACCGCCGCAACCAACTCATCCTTGCGGCCAACCAAAGTGGCATCCGGTAACAAGTGACTGAATCGCTTGAGTTGGTCAATGGTGAAATTGGCGAGAGTCTGGTGCAGTGTCAGCATGGCGGCGAGTTGCAGGGGATAAAAGATGCAAGGATGCCACTCGAGGGGGCGGTCGTGAAGTGAGCGCGGCGTTGACGAGAGTCGCGACTAAAGGCCAATAAACAGGAAGAAAGTCGTGACTAATTTCCAGTCATGGCAAAAATAGTCGGGATGAAACGCTACCTGGACGTTCTCGTCGCCACCGATCTCGAACGCAAAAGGGACTTGCTGACCAGCCCTTGGCAAGTCGGTGAAACCACGCTGAGCCGCCATCTCATGCCGCGCTTCCCTCCGGCGCAGTATCACTGAGTATGCGGTCAGCCATCGCGGCAGTCATCTTGAGGGGCCGTAGCTTCAGATTCACAGAAACTTTGGTCTGCCACCGATTACGTGCAGTTTGATTCAATAAGACCCCCCAGCTCCGCCGCCGCCGGAGCTGCCGCCGCCAAAAGATTCCCCGCCGCTGGAACTCCCGTCGCTGCTGGATGAGGCCAGGCTGGGCAGGGAGCGTTTGACCACCTTGGCGTAGCCACAATGGGCACAGGTAAAACTGTCCTCGGCCAGTCCTTGGGCGTTGGTGGTGGGCGGATCGATGATGCGCGTGCCGATTTTTCGGAGGGTGTGAAAGCTGCATTTTTCACATGCTTCGAAGCCATGCGCGCCATCGTATTGCTCGACCCGATAGAAGCCTGAAGGGGAAACCCAGACATCGTAGTCCTTGGCCCCGAGGTTCTCCTCACAGACCTGACCGGCCAACAGATAAGCGTCATCGTCGGCTTCGTTCAGGCGTCGCATCGCCTCGCCGGTGTTCGGGTCCAGCCGCGGTTGGTCGCGCAGCCTGGCCAGGCGCCTGGCGCGATAGCGCCTGACCAGGAACCCACCCGGGAAGACGAACAGAACGGACCATTGCGATGCCAGGCTTTGCCATTCCCAGGCCAGCAGGGCCACAACGATCGCCGCCGCGCCCGCCTTCACCAACCATGCTCGTTTGCGGAAATGGTCCAGTTGGTCGAGCGGATCGGGGTGGACGAGGCGATGGCGATGGGACAGCACCGGCCAAAGCAGAAGCATGAACAGGCCGCTGCCCAGGGAGATGATCGAGAGGGCGGAAAGAGGCGAATCACTGTGGAAATCACCCAGGCTGGCATGGCTATAGGGCAGCTCGTAGGGCTCAGGTGGCGAGTCCACCCTGGTTCCGGGGGCCCGTGCTGAATGGCCGGTCAACGTCTGGCGTTCGGCGTCGGGATTGCCGATGCCTGTGATCAAGGCTCGCGCGATTTCGTAGTGGCCATCGGAAAAACTCCCCTGCTTGAAGAAGGGGATGGCGATGTCCTCGACGATCCAGTGGCACTTCACATCAGGCAAGTTCCCTTCCAGACCGTAACCGGTTTCGATTTCGATACGACGCTGGTCGAGGACGTGGAGCACCAGAACCCCGTTGTCCTGCCCTTTTTTACCCACCGCCCAGTGGTTGAACAAGGCGGTAGCGAACTCCTTGGGGATGAACTCGCCGATCGTCGGCAACACGACCACAGCGATCTCGACGCCGCTTTGCGTTTCGTGGGCCTGGATCAGACCGTTAATCTCGTCGCGGCCGAGTCGGATGGCATTCGCTGGGTCGGCAACCCAAGTGCGGGATTCGGCCCGTGGGTTGGGAACAGCCGCTACGGCAGAGGCCAGATCCAAGGCCGACGCATGTCCAGCGGGCCAGATCCAGGACAGGAAGATGACGAAGAAAAGTAATAAGGCCTTGCTGCGATGAAGATACATGGTCGGAATAATCAAAGGGGCCAGGGGTGGGCCAGGGTCAAATTCAGTTACGTCGAATGGTATGCGCTGAATTTCCAGGTAATGAAATTACGCTTAGGAACGAGTGCGAAATAACTTCTCTACTTTATCAAACCACACAGTTCAGCAGACCGCGCAGTTCTTCGTTATCGCGCATGAAGGCGTCGGCTTCATCGACCAGCAAGGTCGGCTTCCAGGCATCAATCGACCTGAACAGCGCCGCCGGAGATATGTTGCTGGCGGTCAACGGCCGGTAGGTCAGCTTGCCCAACAGGAAAGGCAGTTGCGACTTGCCACAGCGTTTCTCGGGCGCGGTTATGTCGGCCAGGGGCGCTATCTGAACCTCATCCATGAACCACGTCATGCACGCCTACAGGGCCACAGCATCGGCGGTCTCGGGCTGGCAGATGATGAAGCGCCGCACCGTTGCAGATACTTCGGTCAGCAGTTCAGCCGCGTTGACCGGATGCGCCCAGGGTTCAATATCGTCGAAATCCAGGCCGGTCTTTTTACCAACCTTGCGCGCCTGTATCACCAGCTTGTCCAGGGTCGCAGGACGGATGCCAAGGGCTTCGGATTCCGTCTTACGTGTGCGGTCATATTCCACCGGAGGCAGCGCAGCCAGGCGCGCAATGGTTTCGGCTTCGTTGCCGTTCGTCGCGCCTTCCATGAGTGTGTCGGGCGCGTTGTCGGCTTCGTGTGCAGGCTCCCCCATCACTGCGCCGGTTATCAACCGTGCGACGGTTTCCAGGCCATGAAGCGCAGCCATGTCGTTCATGTCTGTGTCCTTCTCACGCCGGTCAGCGCCCAATCAGCCGTACACTCGATTTCTCCGCCAGTTCGACGGCATTGGGGGTGAACGTGCCGGTGGTGACGACCCATGCGGCCTCGCAGTGGTAGTAGGCCATGCCCGACAGCGCTTCCTGAACGCCCGCGATACTGACACTGCCCGCATAGCGCTTGGCTTGTACAGCGATACGTTTACCGTCCTTGATCAGCAGAGGGGCAGCCCCGTAGTCGCCGGTGCATGGCGTCAACTCGACCTTGAAACCCTGTTTGCGAAACAGGCCAGCCAGGTATTTCTCGAATTCCACACCGCCCAGCTTATCCAGCTCATGAACTTGCGCCAGCCCATAATTCCGTTCCCAGGCGGCATGCTCACGTTGCTTTTTCTCAAGTTCTCGATGCTGGGTCTTGGCAAAGGAGAGCGCTTTCTGAATGTGGCGGGTTTGCGGGTCTTGTTTGGGCGGGGAATTTACGATTGGCGGGGTCTGGGTCTGGAGTCGGGTCTGGGGCGGGGAACTGACAACAGGTTGAACCACGCCGCTGGTCGATGATTTCTTGTCGCCGCCATAAATCTTCCACACCAGCCAGATCAGGCCGGCAACGATCAGCCAAGGCAATAAGTCATTCATGGCGGTTGCATGGTTTGTGGGTAACGGGTTGGCTGCTGGGTCATATCAGCTTTGAGTATCTTCGCTTGTAGGCTCAGTAGATGAGCCTCTTTGAATGTCAAGCCGCCAACACGGCATGCTCTCGTTTCTGCCGCTTCCTCGGTTTGTTCAACTTGATGACCGGTGCCAGGCCAGCGGTGGTTGCCATATCCAGCAGGGTATCGAGTGAAAAGAGGTTAATCTTGCCGCGTATCAGGTCGGAGATACGCGGCTGCGTAACGCCAAACAACGCGGCGGCCTCGCTCTGGCTCATGCCGCGTTCCTTGATCAGCGCTTCCAGTTCCATCATCAAGGCGGCACGGGCGCGCATGCTGGCGGCTTGTTGGGGGGTGTCCTCGATGGCATCCCACACGTCAGTGAATTCCTTGGCCTTCATGTCTGTTCCCTCATCAAATCCTTGAAGCGCTTGCGCGCCAGTTCAATATCCTTCTGGCTGGTCTGTTCCGTTTTCTTCTGGAAACAGTGCAGCACATAAACAGCTTCGGCAAGTTTTGCCAGGTAGATGATGCGAAACGCGCCAGACTCATCCCGAATCCGTATTTCCTTCACGCCCTCGCCAACTGACTGCATCGGCTTCCAGTCGGAAGGCTCCATGCCGTGCTGAACCTTGGTCAGTTGGTAACCCGCCTCGCGCCGGGCGTCCAAAGGAAAACGTCTCAGGTCGTCAATGGATGCACCAGCGAATCGAAGCGGTTTCATGTCGATATTATATAAATATTTGTATGTTTTTGAGGTTTGATCATGCTGCCCGCTGGAATGGCAACAAGTCCGCACCTGCCTTCAGCTTTTCAAGGTAGTCAGCCCACGCTTGCATCATCGCCACACGATCATCAATGAATTTGGTGCGGTTGTAGGCCGTGCCCAGCGCGTCAGAAACCCTGTGCGCAAGTTGGTGCTCGATCACTTCAGGCGCAATGCACAGTTCCTCCGCAAGGATGGTTCTCGCCATCGCACGGAAGCCGTGCCCGGTGATTTCTGTTTTGGTGTCGTAGCCCATGCGACGAAGCGCGGCATTGATCGCGGCATCGCTCATCGGTAGCTTGGGGTCACGTCCGGGAAAGACGTACTCACTGCAGCCGGTCAACTGGTGAAGTTCACGCAGGGTTGCGACAGCTTGTGTTGCAAGGGGGACAAGGTGGTCAACCTTGGTCTTGGTGACGTGGTAGCGCCATTCGGCACGTTCCAGGTCTGTCTCCGCCCACTTCGCCTTGCGCAGCTCGCCAGGTCGCACAAACAGCAGCGGGGAAAGCTACAGCGCGCATTTCACAGTGAACGTGCCAGCAAAGCCGTCC
>JAIFKV010000191.1 GCA_020049415.1 Betaproteobacteria bacterium | reverse complement strand
AGCATGCTTACGCAGTCTGCCGCGCAGCCTTCCAGTTGCCTCCTTGTTTCGCTATCAATCACGCTGCCACCTTCGCCCGTATCTGGACAACCTTGCCGCCTGCACTCTCGCCGCGATCAAGTGCGGCAATCAATTCCGCCAGCTTCTCAATCGCCTTGCGCTGCTGCTCTGCCGCGCCGCCCCGGTCGTAGATTGCCGCTGTGCCTGGCAGCTTGTGGCCTAGCACTTTCTCCGCCACGTCGAAGGGGATGCTCAGGTCACTCATGAGGCTGCGCGCAGTCCGGCGCAGGTCATGCACGGTGAAGGGTTCCAGCCCATGCGGCAGCTCGTGCAGTGCGCGCCAGGTGGTATCGGGGGATACATGCGGGAAGCGTTTGCTTGCCCGCCGCGCGGGGAAAACGTAATCGCTACCACACGCTCGGGTATGCAGTTCTTGCAGCCAGTTGATCGCTTGAGCGGGTAGGGGAAGCTCGCGGGATTCGTTGGTTTTTGTCCGGCTTGCCGGGATGCGCCATAAGCCCGCATCAAGGTCGAACTCCGCCCAGGTCGCGCCGAATAGCTCCATCTTGCGGCAGGCGAGGGTCAGCAGTAGCCAGACGGCGAGGGTGTTGTCCCGCGTGAACTTCGGCCCGGCTTCGCGCATGGCCTTGAACAGTTTGGTGAGTTCGGCCTGGCTAAGCGCGCGCGTCCTGGCTTCTTCCTTGCCGCCGGCGTGGTCTGCCTTGATCTTGTCGGCAGGGCTGCGCTCCACCATGCCCAGGGCTTCGCCGTAGTCGAACATGGCGCGCAAGTGCCGTAGCACGTCATTGGCTATCGTCGGCCTGCCGCTGGCGTTGATCTTGGCGAGAAGCCGGGTGACGTCTGCCGATGTCACTTCCTTGGGAATCTTCTTGCCCAGGGCCGGCAGGATGTCGCGGGTGAATACCCGCTCGGTGACTTCGGGGTGTTTGTGTTTTCGCCGGGGTACGTGGTCAAGCCATAGCTCGGCCAGCTCGTTGACCGTGCCGGATTGCTTGATTTCTGCTTTCTTCTGCTGCTTGACGGCAGCAACGTCGATAACCTGCTGCACCTCCACACGCTTGGCTGCCGCCATCTCGCGCGCGGCTTTGACGCCAATGTCTGGGTAGCGCCCGAGGGTGAGTTCTCGCTGTTTTCCGGCAATGCGATAGCGTAGTACCCAGGAAGCAACCCCTGCTTTCGAGAGCGTGAAGGTCAGCCCATCGCCATCGCTCTTGCCATTTATCGGAATTCCGGCCTTGATCCAGGCCTTTATTTGGACGTCGGAAAGTGTACTCATTGCGTATTCCCTCGCTTCCAGTGAACTGTCGTAACCCTTGCTCTTGTTGGGTTGACGTGGATTTTGTGTAGCTAGGATTCTTCCTGGTCTTGATGTTGTGTGTAGCTAGAACCTAGCTACACGCCTAGCTACACAAATTATAGCGGATGGCATCGGACAACGGAATATCGAATGGAATGAAAAAGCCCGCATTTGCGGGCTTCGTGAGGGTGTCTGGCTACACATCCGGACAGTGAAAAACACTATTCAATGTTCTGTATCTGCTCGCGCATCTGCTCGATCAATACTTTCAATTCCACTGAAGTCTGGGTGAGTTCCAGCGATGCTGATTTGGAGCCCAGCGTATTGGCTTCGCGGTTGAGTTCCTGCATCAGGAAATCCAGTCGTTTACCGGCTGCGCCGCCGGCATTGAGGGCGCGGGTGACTTCGTCGAGATGTGTTTCTAGCCGGTCGAGTTCTTCGTCAACGTCGATTTTTTGGGCGAACAGGATGACTTCCTGGTTGAGGCGGTCGCGGTCGAGCGGGTTGTTTGCGGCGGGGAGTAGTTCTTCCAGACGCTTGCCGAGTTTTTCACGATAGGCGGCGACGATTTCGCCGGTGCGTGGGCGAATTCGTTCGACATGGCTGCGGATGCCGGCGACACGGTCGAGAATGACGGCTTTAAGTTTGTCGCCTTCACGTGTTCGGCTGGCGTTGAATTGGGTCAGTGCGGTTTGCATCAGATTCAGTGCGCTGGCGTGCAGGATTTGCGGGTCGGGCGTGGTATCGCCGAGCATGCCGGGCCAGCGCAAAATTTCATTTACGGCGAGCGGGCGGGCTTCTGGGAATGAATCCAGCGTGGCGTGTGACAGGGCTTGCAGTTGTGCTAGCAGCGGACCGTTCAGCCCGCTTGGCAGGGCGGCATCTTCGCGCGGCATGAAGTTGATGCGACATTCCATCTTGCCACGTTTGACTTGCTCGCCGATGGAGGCTCGCAGGGTGGGTTCGAGAGCACGAAAATCTTCGCCCATGCGGAAGGTGAGGTCGAGAAAACGCGAGTTGACGGCGCGCAATTCGAGTGAGAGCTGGCCGCTGGGCAAATCGGCGGTTTCAACCGCGTAGCCGGTCATGCTGCGAAGGCTTTCGGGCGCGCCAGAGCGTTTTTGTTTGTCGTTGGCGGATCTTTCCTGTTGGGTTTCTTTCATGGCGGGCACGATCTTGGTTATCCTTCGGTGATTGTTGCGCGCCGCGCAGTTTACTCTGTCGTAATATGCCTTCCCATTAATGGCTGCTCAAACCACCGATCCCTTGACCCATGGCTATCACCTGGGCGAGTACATCATCGATCGTAGAATCGGAGGTGGCGGTTTTTCGCTTGTTTATCTGGCTTTTGATGCCGATGGCCAACCGGTGGCGATCAAGGAATATCTGCCTGGCGGCGTTGTCAAACGCGGCGAACAGGGTACGGTGCATCCGCTTTCGGTCGACAAGGAGTCTTCCTTCCGCTACGGCATGAAGTGTTTTTTCGAGGAAGGCCGTTCGTTGGCGGGGATTCGGCATCCGAACGTGGTCAAGGTGGTGAATTTTTTCCGCGCCAACGACACCGTTTACATGGTGATGAAGTACGAGCAGGGTAAAACGCTGCAACGGCATATCGTCGGCCATGAGGAACCGATGCGTGAAACCTTTTTGCGCCGGGTGTTCATCCAGTTGCTCAATGGACTTCGCGAAGTGCATGCGCACAAGATTCTGCATCTCGATATCAAGCCTTCCAATATTTACATCCGCGCTGACGGTTCGCCGGTTCTGATCGACTTTGGCGCCGCGCGGCATGCCTTGTCGCAAGATTTCATGTCTTCACCGATGTATACACCTGGTTTTGCCGCGCCGGAGCAATACAAGCAGCGTGATCGACTTGGTCCGTGGACCGATATCTACAGCGTTGGGGCGACCATGTACGCCTGCATGACCAAAGGCCCGCCGCCGCCGGCTGACGAACGGGTAGAAAAAGACAAGTTGTTGCCCGTATCGAAGTCACATACCGGCATCTATTCAAAGGGCTTGCTTGAATTGGTCGATTCCATGCTTAGCCTGAATTACACCGCGCGGCCGCAAAGCGTTTTCTCGGTGCAGAAGCAACTTATCAATATGGCCGAGGCTGCGCGCATGCATAAGCCGACGCTGTTTGCGCTGATCAAAGAAAGACTTACCCGAGAATTATGAAATACGTCGTCTACCAGGCCAGTCGACGCGGCGGCCGTCCTTATAACGAAGACCGGGTTGCCTATTCCTATACTTCGGATGCTTTACTCATGGTTTTGGCTGATGGTATGGGGGGGCACAGCAATGGAGAAGTCGCCTCTCAGTTGACTGTTCAGGTTATTTCCAGCCTTTTTCAAGCGCGCGCCAAGCCGAAACTACAGGACTTGGGCAGTTTCTTGCTGGATGGGATTTATGCCGCTCACGATGCCATCAATGAATATGCGTTGCGTAAACGTATGGCTGATCCGCCACGCACCACCTGTGTCGTTTGCGTGGTGCAGAAGGGCATGGCGTGCTGGGCGCATGTGGGCGATTCGCGCCTTTATCATTTCAGCCGGCGTGATACTTTGTTTCGCACTCATGACCACTCGGCGGTGCAGCAGTTATTTGATGATGGCGTGATCAGCGAAGCGGAGATGGGCACGCATCCGGACCGCAACAAACTATACAACTCGGTGGGCGGCTATATGCTGCCGGATATCGAGTTGGCACAGCCGGCCAGATTGCATGATGGGGATGTGCTGTTGATGTGCACCGATGGGGTGTGGCCGGAATTGACTGCCTCGGAAATGCTGTCGACGTTGCGCGCTTATCCGCTTGAGCGTGCGGTCAAACACATGATGGACCATGCGGAATTCCGTTCCGGCCAACATGGTGACAATCTCTCTGTTGTTGCCATGCGTTTTGGCGAGGAGCGTTTTGATGCCAGCGAGTTGATGGTGGGCAACGATCTGGGGCTGGATGGCTTTACGACGCAGCTGCGCAATCTCGGCGGCAAAATGCCGTCTGATCCGCTCTCTACCGATAATGAAATTGATCTGGCAATGGCCGAAATACAGGCCGCACTGGCGAAATACGGCAAAAATTAATCTTTTTTCAATCAAGGTAAGACATGACGACTTTGCAACGCCCTTCAGGACGCGCCGCCGATCAGTTGCGCGAAATTCGACTCAGCCGAAAATATACCAAGCATGCCGAAGGCAGCGTCCTCGTTGAATGCGGCGATACCAAGGTGCTTTGTACTGCCAGTGTGCTGGAAAAAGTGCCGCCGCATGTGCGGGGGACTGGCGCGGGTTGGTTGACCGCTGAATACGGCATGTTGCCGCGCGCCACGCATACCCGTGGTGATCGTGAAGCGGCGCGTGGCAAGCAATCGGGCCGAACACAGGAGATTCAACGTTTGATTGGGCGCAGTCTGCGCGCGGCGGTAGATCTGGAAAAACTGGGTGAACGCACCATTCATGTCGATTGCGATGTGTTGCAAGCCGATGGCGGTACGCGCACCGCGAGTATTACCGGTGCCTGGGTGGCGGTGCAGGATGCACTGAATTGGTTGGTGGCGCGCGGCAAACTGCCGGCCAATGTGATGCGCGACCATGTCGCGGCGATCTCGGTGGGCGTCTGGCAAGGCACGCCGGTGCTGGATCTGGATTACGCCGAGGATGTCGATTGCGATACCGATATGAACGTGGTGATGATGGGGGCCGGTGGTTTGATCGAGGTGCAGGGCACCGCCGAAGGCGCGGCTTTCTCGCGGGCGGAATTGAATGCGTTGCTCGATCTGGCCGAGAAGGGGATTCGTGAATTGATGCTGGCGCAAACCGCCGCGCTGGAGTCCTGAAATGAGCAAAGTCGTCATCGCCTCCAACAACGCCGGAAAATTGCGTGAGATTGCGCGCATTCTGGAGCCACTCGATTTCGAGGCCATGCCGCAAGGCGCGTTCGGCGTGCCGGAGTGTCCGGAACCGCATGTCACCTTTGTCGAGAACTGTATTGCCAAGGCACGCCATGCTTCCGCGCATACCGGCTTGCCGGCGTTGGCCGACGATTCCGGTATCTGTGTCGATGCGCTCAACGGCGCGCCCGGCGTGTACTCCGCGCGTTATGCGGGTGAGCCAAAATCAGACGAACGCAATAATCAGAAACTTATCGAAGCGCTGCAAGGTGAATCGAATCGGCGGGCGCATTACTACTGCGTCATGGTCTATGTGCGTTACGCCGATGATCCGCAGCCGATCATCGCCGAAGGCGCCTGGCATGGCGAAATTATCGACACGCCGCGCGGCGATGGCGGTTTTGGTTACGACCCGTATTTCCTGCTACCCGAGTTTGGCCAGACTGGCGCCGAATTGAGCATGGAAGTGAAAAATGGCATCAGCCATCGCGGTCAGGCTTTGCGCGCATTAGCCGAGAAGCTGCGCGCTTGATTTTGGCTTGGTTCGGAAGTGATTCCCTGGCTCCACGCTAACGACCCATTTCCGCCCGTGCATCGGGCTTCACGGGAATACAACGGCTTGTTGGCGGCGGGCGCGGATTTGTCGATGCCGCGTTTGCTGGCCGCTTACCGGCATGGCATTTTTCCCTGGTTCAATGCTGATGAACCAATTCTGTGGTGGTCGCCGGACCCGCGCATGGTGTTGTTTCCGGCTGAATTCAAACTTTCGCGTTCACTCAGAAAGCGCTTGGCTTGCGGCAATTACAGTGTGCGGATAGACACTGCGTTCAACCGGGTGATGCGTGAATGTGCCGCACCACGCGATGGCGCGGCAGGAACCTGGATCAGCGAGCCGATGATCGCGGCTTACACTGCGTTGCATGCTGCTGGCCATGCACATTCGATTGAAACCTGGATCGGCGACGAACTGGCGGGCGGTTTGTATGGTGTCGCCATCGGTCGCGTTTTCTTTGGTGAATCGATGTTCACGCGTCAGACCGATGCGTCGAAGATTGCGCTTGCTCATCTGGCGGGCTGGTTGCACAAAGTGGATTTCGGCGTGATCGATTGTCAGATGACGACGTCGCATTTGGCTTCGCTTGGCGCTCGCGAGATTGCGCGCGCCGAGTTTTCGGCATTGCTGGATCAACATGCGGTGCGCCCCGGGTTTACCGGCTGGAAACTCTTGCCGCAAAATCAACTGCTTCCATTGCTATCGCCCCGGTCAGTATGAGTTACGCCAAAGACCTGCCCATTTTTCGCTTGCAGTTTTATCTCACCGCAAGCTATCCATGCAGTTATCTGCCTGGACGACAGTCGCGCTCGCAGGTCGCCGCGCCAGACAGTTTGATCGATAGCTCTGTTTACAGTGAGTTGGTGCGGCTTGGGTTTCGGCGAAGCGGACAGCATGTCTATCGGCCGCGTTGTGATGCCTGTCGGGCGTGTGTCTCGGTGCGTGTGCCGGTGGCCGAATTTGAACCCAACCGGGCACAGCGACGTTGCCAGAATCGTAATGCCGATTTGACGTTACGTTTGCGTCCGCTCGTTTTCGATGAGGCGCATTACCGTTTGTATCAGCGTTATCAAGCTGCGCGGCATGCTGGCGGCGGCATGGATCAGGATGATCGGGAACAATTTCGCGGTTTCTTGCTGCAAAGCCGGGTCGATAGCGTATTGGCGGAATTCAGCCTGGAAGGTGGGGTGGTGATGGTGGCGCTGGTGGATAAACTCATTGATGGCTTGTCCGCTGTTTATACGTTCTTTGACCCCAACCTGGAGAAGCGCGGCTTGGGTACTTTTGGCGTCCTCACCCAGATTCGTCTGGCGCAAGAAATTGGTCTGCCTTTTGTCTATCTGGGGTATTGGATCGAGGCGTGCAACAAGATGGCTTACAAACGCAATTTCCGTCCGCTCGAAGGCGTATGTGATGGGCGCTGGCAAAGATTGGAGTACCGCAATGGCTAAACTTCCCGATGCAGTCGAACAAGTGTTGCAGATGCATGCGCCGTTCATTCATGCGGTGGTTCAGGCGCTGAATGACCGTGAGCAATTGCCGGTTTTGATGCAGACCCTGTCGGCGGCCGAGCAACAGGGCTGGGCGCCGCTGGTGCGGGCGCTGCGTTTGATCGTCGATGGCAAGCGGGATGAATCGATCAAACTGGGCTTGGATGATGAAGACCGCATTGTTGTCGATGCCGTTTTACGTGGCCTGATCAATCCCGCCTCCTTGCCGCCACTCGACAAGAAGCCGGACGCCAGCGCCGCGGCGCCCGGTCTGGCATCGATGATCGGCGCCTGTGCGCGCGGCGATGCGCAGGCGCTGGCGGTACTGGCGAATATGGCGGAACAGATGGTGCGTGCCGGCGGTGACATGGCTCGGCTCGGTGGCGTTATGCGCCGACTGGTGAATGGCGAGCGCGATTTCGATCAGTTATCGAAAGGTATGGGTGCGCTTGGGCGA
This sequence comes from Betaproteobacteria bacterium, assembly GCA_020049415.1. Lineage (GTDB taxonomy): Bacteria > Pseudomonadota > Gammaproteobacteria > Burkholderiales > Thiobacillaceae > PFJX01. Next base: position 25,641 of record JAIFKV010000191.1, on the reverse strand, counting down.
AGTTTGCTGATGGATATCTTGAGTGAGTTGAGCAAAACTGTGCTGCATTAGCCCACGCCATCCCCTCAATTCGCATAATACAATCCCGGCCTGCCCAAAACATCGACCTTTGAGGATGAACACGAATGGCTGAAGACACGTTTCTGGTCCCCGTTCGCAAAACGGACATCGAGTTGGGCAAGCCTCTACCATTTGCAGCTTACGATGCCGACCGAAATCTTCTGCTGAACCGTGGCATTGTGGTCAGCACCGAGCACCAGGTCGATGTATTGATGCAGAAGGGACTTTTTCGCGAGCGTATGCGCTCAAGTCCATCGGCGGATCCAAATGTTCGCAATAGCAAGGCCGCTGAGAGCAGCGCCAAGCCGCAAGGCGAGACGCTGAGTTTTGATGCAATCAAACTGATGCCAGGCGATACCCTGCAATTGCAGCCTTTGCTGGATGGCCAGACTGAACGTTTTTCAGTTCAGGTGATCGGTGTCATGAAGCCGAAAAGTTTGCTGGTCACCGCGCCGATGGTAGATGGCAAAATGATCTTCGTGCGTGATGGGCAGAGCTACTTGGTGCGTGCGTTTTCCGGCCTAAATGTCTGCGCGTTCAAGGCCCGGATATTGAAATCGCAATTACAGCCATTCCCCTATCTGCATTTGTCCTACCCGGACAGCGTCCAGGCTATGCGTATTCGCAAGGCGATGCGGGCGCCGACCAGCATTATCGTCGCCGTTCATGACAAAGAGGGAGGCCGCCAAAGTGGCGCCGGCAAGATCATCGATCTCAGTGTCGGCGGCGCGCGCATGTATTCGCCGATGAATGTCGGCATCAAGGATCAGACCATTTGGTTGTCGTTCAAGGTCATGCTGGGCGACATGGAAGAATATGTGAAAACCCCGGCGGTGATACGGGCGGTTGGCGAAGAGGATGACGAGCAGGGCAAGCGGATGAACGTGTTTGGTTTGCAGTTTGGTGAACTTGAACAATCGCAACGTCTGATCATCATGAATCTGGTCTATCAACATATGCTCAAGGACAGCGCCTGATGCGGCAATACCTTGATTTGCTCCAGCATGTGCTGGACCACGGCGCGAAAAAATCCGACCGCACCGGCACCGGCACGATTTCTGTATTCGGCTACCAGATGCGTTTCGATCTGAGCCAGGGCTTCCCGCTGTTGACCACCAAGAAGGTGCATCTGAAATCCATCATTCACGAGCTGCTCTGGTTCCTCAAGGGCGAGACCAATATCGCCTATTTGAAAGCAAACGGCGTTTCCATCTGGGATGAATGGGCTGATGCGAACGGTGACCTTGGCCCGATTTATGGCTATCAATGGCGCAGTTGGCCGACTGCGGATGGCCGTCATATCGATCAGATCAGTCAGGTGATTGAAGCGTTGAAGCACAATCCGGATTCCCGTCGGATCATCGTCTCGGCCTGGAATGTGGGCGAAATCGAAAACATGAAATTGCCGCCTTGCCACGCTTTTTTTCAGTTCTACGTCGCCGACGGCAAACTATCTTGTCAGCTTTACCAGCGCAGTGCGGATATCTTCCTTGGCGTTCCGTTCAATATCGCTAGCTACGCTCTGCTGACCATGATGATGGCGCAAGCCAGCGGTTTGCAGCCGGGTGATTTCGTGCATACCCTGGGCGATGCCCATATTTATTTGAACCACCTGGATCAGGTAAATCTGCAACTCGGTCGCGACACCCGCACGTTGCCCAGCATGCGGTTGAATCCGGCGGTGAAGAATATCTTCGATTTCAAATACGAAGATTTCACCCTGGAAAACTACGACCCGCATCCCGGCATCAAAGCGCCGGTGGCGGTATAGCCCATGGCAAACATCAACGTCATCGCCGCCATGGCGTGCAACCGCGTCATCGGTATCAACAACACCTTGCCCTGGCGTTTGCCGGCCGATCTTCAGCATTTCAAAGCGCTGACCATGGGACATCACATCATCATGGGCCGCAAGACCTTTGAATCCATAGGCAAACCGCTGCCAGGACGCACTACGGTGATCGTCACGCGTGATACCCATTACCGCGTTGATGGCTGCGTCAGCGCAACTTCGCTCGCTGATGCGATTGCCGTATGTGGCGAAGACCCGGCGATTTTTTTCGTTGGTGGCGCTGAGCTTTACGCTCAGATCCTGCCGCGCGCCGATCGTCTCTATCTCACCGAAATTCAGGCCGAATACGCCGGTGACGCGTGGTTCCCGGAATTTGATCGCGCAGATTGGCGTGAGGTTGAACGGCAGGAAAACATTAGTCCTGACGGGTTGGGTTATCACTTTGTGACCTACGAACGAGGTCGACCTTAAAAACTATCCGCGTGGATGATGTTTTGCGTGCAACGCCTTCAGGCGTTCCTTGGCGACATGGGTGTAGATCTGCGTTGTGGCAATATCGGAATGGCCGAGCAACATCTGTACCACGCGCAGGTCAGCGCCGTGGTTGAGCAAGTGGGTGGCGAAGGCGTGGCGCAGCGTGTGCGGTGACAGCTCGCTGCGGATGCCTGCGCTGGCGGCGTGGCGTTTGATCAGGTACCAGAACATTTGTCGGCTCATCGGCCCGCCGCGTTCGGTGACGAACAGCGCTTCGCTGCCGCGACCTTTCAATAACACCGGGCGTGATTCTTCGGCATAGCGTTTGATCCAGTCTTGCGCGTCTTCGCCCAGCGGCACCAATCTTTCCTTGCTGCCTTTGCCCATGATGCGAACGATGCCATCGGTCAGGCTGACGCCGGCCAGCGGCAAATTAACCAGTTCCGAGACGCGAAATCCGGCGGCGTAAAGCGCTTCCAGCATGGCGCGGTCGCGCAGTCCGAGCGGGGTTTCGACATCGGGGGCGTTGATCAATGATTCGACTTCGCTTTCGGAAAGTGTCTTTGGTAACAGTTTGGGCAGACGCGGCGGGTCAATGGTCAGTGTCGGGTCGTCGCTGCGCCGACCTTCGCGCAGCAGCCAGCGCTGATAACGTTTGATGGCGGTGAGTTGGCGCGCCAGACTGCGTGCGGCAATGTCTTCGTCGAGGGTGCGATGAGCGAGGAATAGCTGGATGTCGCCGCGTTGCGCCTGCTGCGTGCTGATGCCCTTTTGTTCCAACCAGGTGAATAACTGGGTCAGGTCGCGGCGATAGCTCTCCAGCGAGCGCGGGGCCAGTCCGTCTTCCAGCCAGAGCGCGTCGCAGAAGCGATCCAGTTCGTCGGTGAATACGGGTTCAGAGGACATTTTCGTGCTTCAGCAACCAGCGCTTGATGTCCTGCGTGTAGCCGGTGCGGCTGTGCGAGAACCCGCCCAGGCTGCCGTCAGCGGCGATGACGCGGTGACACGGGATGATGACGGGAATTGGGTTGTCGCCAACCGCTTGGCCGACGGCGCGGGGGGCGCTGCCAATTTCATGCGCAACTTCGCCATAGCTGCGCGTCTGGCCGGCGGGAATATTCATCAGGGCCTGCCAGACTTTGCTTCGAAAGGCGGTGCCGCGCGGCGCCAGCGGGAGTTTGATAATGTGTTGCGGGTTGACGTAGTAAGCGGCGAGTTCGTCGGCAATGTGTTTGATCAATGGGTTGCTTGAGCTGATTGACGCCGTGCCCGGCGGCAGAAAATCGAGGCCAATCAGGCTGTTACCGCTGACTCTCACGCCGAGCGCCCCAAATGGGGCGGTGAGAATGGCATCGAAGTTCATGTTGGCAGCTCCTGTGGGCATATCCGCATGGTGGATTTTTGCCATGCAAAAGAAAACGGCCGCGTGGCGCGGCCGTTTCAGCGTACATCAAAGATGTGGTTCCAGCATTCGTCGCAGCCATTCATGGAAATGCACCATGCCATCTTCCATCGGCGACTGGTAAGGGCCGGCCTGGCTGATGCCTTGCTCGTAGAGCGCTTTGCGGCCTTTCTGCATGCCATAACAAATGTCGTCGTCCTCGATTGCGGTCTCGCGGTAGGCAGCTTGTTCTGCTTCAACGAATTCACGTTCGAATAGCGCGATGTCTTCCGGGTAATAGAACTCCACTACGTTGAGGCAGGAGTCGACGCCGGTCGGGATGATGTTGCTGACCACCAGTGTGTGCGGATACCACTCGACCATCAGGGCCGGGTAATAGGTCAGCCAGATTGCACCGTGTGCCGGGTCTTTGCCGTCGCGATAGCGTTTAACCTGCTGGTGCCAGCGGTTGTATACGGCGCTGCCGGGGTTGCTCAGATGATCTTGAATGCCGACGGTTTGCACCGAATACATCTCGCCGTATTCCCACTTCAACTCGTCACAATTGACGAAGTTGCCCAGGCCGGGGTGATACGGCACGACGTGGTAATCCTCCAGATAAACCTCGATGAAGGTTTTCCAGTTGAACTTGTATTCGGTGATCTGTGTGCTGTCGTAGACAAAATCGGTGAAATCCATGTCGGCCGCCACGCCCAGTTTGGCAAGGTCGGTATGGATGTTGCGCGGGCCGGAGAACAGCAGGCCGTTCCAGTTGGAAAGCGCCGACTTGTTCAGATTCAGGCAGGGATTGTCGGGGAAATGCGGCGCGCCCATGAGTTTTCCGTCAGTGTCGTATGTCCAGCGATGGAAAGGGCAGACGATGTGCGGCGCATTGCCGCGTCCCTGCAACATCTGCGCTTGCCGATGCCGGCAGACATTGGACAGCAATTCGATTTTTTGGGCTTCGGCGCCGGTGTTGTTGACCAGCATTTTGCCGCCGCCGTGCAACCAGTCGAGAACGTGGAAATCACCCTGGTTGGGCGTCATCAGTTGGTGACCGACATAATTAGCGCCGCGTTTGAACAGAAGCTCCTGTTCCAGCGAGAAAATCTTGGGATCGAAATACCAGTCGATGGGAAGCGCCGGACTGGTCCGGGTGAGAAGAGACAAGGCCGTCGGGTGAGACATGCCCATTCCCCCTAGAACGATGAAATATATGAGAAATAAAACTGCAAAATGGGGCGCGATTATGCCCGCTCGGGGCACCCCGGGCAAGCCGGCGGAGTTGTTTGCGTTTTAATGTTGGTGAGTTCGGTGTCCTTTTTGCGAGGACGGATTGTCGAGATGCGAATCCGCGTTTTTTGCGGGTTTGCCCGGATCAAGTTCAGCTAATTCTCTCGCGCTGAAGCCGGCCGCCAAGCGTGCCGATTCGTTGAAGGGCCGGCGGGGACGGGGCACGCCGGGGGTGGCGAGCAGGATTTGGAATGCGCTTTCAGGTTCGAGTCCGCGTTGCGCGCACAAGTAGCGGAACCAGCGGTCACCTGCGGCGACATGGCCAATTTCGTCACGCAGGATGATGTCGAGGATGTCAGCGCCAGCGGCGTCGCCATAGCCGCGCAATTTGCGCTGGATGTCCGGGGTGACGTCGAGTCCGCGCGCTTCCAGCAGTCGCGGCACCAGCGCCATGCGCGCGAGCGGGTCGTGCGCAGTTTTTTCGGCCATTTCCCATAGCCCGGCGTGCGCGAGAAAGTCGCCGTAGTCGTAGCCCAGGCCGCGTAAATGGTCGCGCAGCAGGCTGAAGTGATAGGCCTCTTCGGCCGCGACTTGCAGCCAGTCGGCGTAAAAATTACGCGGCAAGTCGTTGAACCGTTGCACCGCGTCGAGCGCCAGATTGATGGCGTTGAATTCGATATGGGCGAGCGCATGGATCAATGCGGCATGGTTTTCCGGCCCGTTCAATTGTCGCCTGGGCATGCTGCCGGGCGGCGCGAGTTGCGGTCGCTGCGGTATGCCGGCGTTGGCGGAGGGAATGCCCAATGCTGCTGCGTCGGATGCTTGTTCTATCGTCAAATCGCCCGCCTGCCAGCTTGCCCAAAGCTGGGCAGCACCGGTTTGCTTGGCGACGATATCGCACATCGCCAGCACTGCGCGCGCGGCGAGTTGGGCGTTCATACGGCTAAGTTGCGGGCAAACCATGCGGGTAGGTAGTGCGTCGCAATCCGGGCTGCACCCCAGCCGATGCCGATTCCGGCGGTGTTGGCTGCCATGTCGAATAGGTCGCCTTGGCGGTAGCCGCTCAGGCTTTGCAGAATCTCGAGGGTGAGCCCCAAAAGGACAAAAATCAGCGCCAGACGATGGGCGTTGCTTTGAATTGGATACCACCAGAACATCAGCCCGGCATAGGCGCTCAAGTGGCCGATCTTGTCGCCGAAAGTCAGCCCGGCTGACGGTGGTTTCGGGGTGAGCGAAAAGTAAACCACTGTGGCAATCAGCAGCCAGCCGAAGATGACCCAAGTGCGCCGGTTTATCATTGATGCACTCGGGTTTCAGCGGTATTCGACCAGTTCTTCCAAGGCAAGACGCTGTTTTTCACCCGGGGCATGCGCGCAATATCCAAACGGCATGATCAGCGATGGATAGTAGCGAGCTGGATCGATATCCAGCAGACGTATTACCTCGGCTGGGTTGAAGCCGCCGATTGCGCAAGAGTCGATGCCAATGCCGGCGGCGGCGGTCATCATGTTGGCTGCGGCAATGTGGCACTGGTTTTCACTCCAGGCCTTGATGTCGGTTGCGGCATGAAAGCTGCGGTAATTTTTCAGCGCCGCTTCCAGCGCGTCGCCGGGATATTCGCGTGCCATCAGGCGACGTAGATACTCTGAATCGGGATGCAGATCCGCCAATTTGGCGAGTATTACAACAATCACGCTGGAGGTGCCGACCTGCGGTTGCTGGAAGCAGGCAGCTTGCAACGCCAGTTTTTGATGTTGGCTGCTCAACACCACAAATTTCCATTGTTCGAGCCCGAAAGAGGAGGGCGACAGCCGACCGGCCTCCAGAATGAAATTCGAGTCTTCAGCCGAGATGCATCGGTCAGCCTGGAACAAGTGACAGGCATGGCGGCGTTGAAAAATTTCGAGTAATTGTGATTTCATGCTGGGGCACCTTGTTGGAAGGGGAGATTCTAGCCCAGGCGGCGTGATGAGCATTCCGCGTTAGACTGGAAACCGGTTTTTGTCTTTTGTATCGAATTTCCAAATGCGGCTTCCTACCCCTGAATTCAAGGTTCTGCTTTACGCGCCCGATGTGCCTGCGTCCGGGATCAAGGCGCGCGTGCATTTTGAAGATGCGGTGCTGGTAGTGCAGGGTAAAGGACATTGGTTCACCATTCAGGCTGAAAATCTGAGCCTGGAGACCGGCGGTTTCGATGGGCGACAATGGTTGCTTGCCTGGGAGACGCCATCCGGACCGGCCAGGGTGATTCTGCAGAATGAAAATGCCGTGATCGCGTTGATCAAGCTGGCGCCAACTGTCGTCGCCGATCAATTTAAACAGGTCCATCTGGCTCACGAAAACAAGGGGCTATTGCTTCGTCTGCTCGCTCCTGTGCTGGCTTTGTTGCTGCTGGCGCCGGCGTTGTTTTTTGGGTTGTTCTGGATCTTCAGCGATGAGGTCAGTCATTGGGCTGCCGCACGGGTTTCCTTGCAGCAGAAAGTTCGATTGGGTGAAGATGCGTTCGAAAAAATCCGCCCTACGCTGGAACTGGTCGAGCAAGCTGAAGTGCGTGAGCTGGTCGAGTTCGTCGGTGTTCGTGTCACCACCGGTTCGCGCAATCGCTATATATTTCATGTCGTGGTTGCTCCCGAAATAAACGCTTTTGCCATGCCCGGCGGGCATATTTTTGTCAACACGGGGTTGCTGCGCGAACTGCAGAATTCCGGCGAACTTGCCGCCGTTCTGGCGCATTTGGCCAGCCATGTGGAAGCTGGCCATATATTGAGCAAGCTGATTCGGTCTTTGGGATGGCGCGCGGTATTGGCTGCCGCTGGGGGCGACTTTTCGAGCAACATCTGGGCCGAGATGAGCATGCATTTGAGCAAGATCGACTTCAGTCCAGAGATGGAACTCGAGGCGGATACAGAGGCGTTGAATATACTTAGGCGAGCTGGCGTGTCGGCGGATGGCATGCTGCCATTTTTCAAACGAATGATGGAACACGACATCTCTACGCCAGGATTCTGGGTCTCGCATCCTTCCAGCCAGACGCGTCTTGATGCGTTAAGCGAGCTAATTGCCGCAAAGCCGGTTTATCAAAGTCATCCGCTATCGGTTGATTGGGATGAGTTTCAACGCTCGCTTGCCTATTTGTATGCGCGTTAAGGCATAGCTTCAGCGCCGCCTGAACCAACCGGTCAGGCTCAAGCGTTGGCGGTGAGCGGGCAAGACTTCATGCCAGAAGCGATCAGAAAGAAAGGTCACCAAAGTGCCGCCAAGTGGCTCGATTTCCTGCGGTGATTGGGTTTCCTCGGGCCAGAAACGCAATAAGCCACCATCTGATCGGGTCCAATTTTCATTCAGGTAAAGAATGACTGTCAGCGTGCGTCGATCATCATCCTGGAAGCGGTCGAGATGACGGCAATAACCCGCGCCAGGCGGGTAGACCGCGAAGTGCAATTCGGCATCGAACAAACCCAGAAACAACTGCTGATTGACTGCTTGCCGTAAAGCTTCCAGCTTTTTCAATAGGTCTTGCAATACCTGGCCAGCGTGTGCTTCGTCGATCCAGAGCACATGGTCGCCGCGTATTTCGGATTGCTGTGATGAAACGCCGCGGCCAATGCCAGCGCGATGGAATTCTCCGTTGGTATGCGCGGCGAGGCATTCCGTGCGCAGCGCGGCGGTCTCATCGATGCTCAGGAAGTTGGGTATGACGCACCAGCCGGGTTCGGCCAGTGCGCTAGCGATTTCTTCAAATAACATCGCGGAGGGCGTGGTGTTTCAGTATTTTGTTCTGACACGCCAAGTCAGCGTGGTTTTGTCTTCGGCGGGAACTGGCACGCTCCAAACGGCGGTGTGCGCGGACTCTTTCCGGTGCGGATGGCTTTCCTGAATCACTTGCCAGTCTCCCTGCATTGGTTCGATGATTTTGACGCTGATGTCTTCGCGCTTGGCGTTGCGGATTTCCATGGTGTAGGTCGTTTCAATGACGCCGCCGCGGTTGTTGAAGCCGGCGGCAATCTTCTGGAAATCAGTTTGCTTCTTGTCGGCGGTGATGTCGAACGCCTCGCCCAGTTTCAGCTTGATGGTTTCACCGGATGCGGTGTGGTCGATTCGATCTTCACCGATGAATTGGGCTCGCCCCGCGCTGTCTTTTTTGTAGACACGCACAATGCCTTTAGGAAGCGGGATGCCGAGATTGCCGCCCTTGTTGATGAATTCCATGAAAACACTCGGTTTCATTTTTTGCCCCAAGTCGCCTTGTTGGCTGGTGTAGTACCAGTTTGCGCCGACAAAACGATATTCTTTGTCGGTTTTGACATTTTGCGCGGAGAGCAACGCGACTTGTTTGGTCTGGTTGTCGAGCAGGTTGGTGAGCCGATCCAGTGTGTAAAGGTGATATTCGAACAGGTTTTCCTCACTCATTTGCGGGGCTGCTTCGGCCATTGCCATGGCTTTCATCATCATCGGGGGGCGTCCGCCGCGCTCAGTTTGGGCGCGATTGACTTCACCCGCGACCAGTTGCAGACGCGCGTTGGGGTAAGCCGTGCCGCTGGTGTTGGTCAGGGTGACCCAGCCATTCAGGTCGATGTTGTCTTCGGCTGCGGAAAGTTCGGCAACGTAATCGGCTTTCCAGGTCAATCCGCCGGTCAGGTAAGTGAGCTCCAGGTTGAGGTCGGCGATGGCCGTGTTGTTGAGAAAACCTGTGGCGGGAACCTCTGTTTTGAACAACATCGACAGGGTGGGGCGGTCGCGCAGACTGGCGGGCACGGAACTGAAGCCGAGTCGGCCGGGTACGCCGGTTTCTACGCGATCCTTGAATTGCAGAACAACGCCATTGTTGGCGGCGAGCACGACCGCATGCTCGGCGAATTCGGCGCCGGTGATGGGTTGGGTGCGCGTCACCCGCACTGTTTCCCCGACAGATTTCTCCAGCAGTTTCTGCGGTGTCAGCAAGTCGAAGTCAAAATTCTGTTCCAGCAAGGTGAGGTTTTTGCCTTCGACGGATCGCAGCAATGCGGTTTCCGGTTGCATGCGAGCGGAAACATCGCGCCAGGCGAGCAGGTTGTCGCCGTTGTTCACTCGCACTTTGCGGGCATCTTTGATCAGGGCCAGATCGCCGTTGTAAATGGTGACGGCGAGCGCGGTCTGCTCCGCGGCGCTACTTGCGCGTTCATCCAGCGCGTGAGCAGGATGTGCGGCGAGCAGTGCAAGGATGAGCAAGGTTTTCTTCATTTTGGTTCTCCAGGCGGACAGGCGTCCGTGTCGATGAGTAAATCTATGCCGGCAACAGGCCGGATCGAGGCGGCAGGAATGATTACACCCTGTTGCCAAAGTGTCAGCGCATCGCGCTTGTCGGCGCCGCAAATCAAAAAAAGAACGGCGCGCGCGCGCGACAAGCGATGCGCGGAAAGTGAGATTCGCTCCGGCGGTGGCTTGGGGGCGTCCGCCACTGCCATGACATCGGCCGCGTCGTCATTGACGCCCCAGTCGTGGTTTGGAAACAGGCTGGCGGTATGGCCATCCTGGCCTAGTCCGAGCAAGACCAGGTCGAATTCATTGATGCCACGCAGGGTTTGTGTATAAGCGTGTGCTCCGGCTTCCGCGCCGAGTTCTGCCGGAATGACATGGATATTGCTGGCGGGGATCTCGATTCGGTCCAGCCAGGCTGCCGCTGCCATTCGGCTGTTACGCTGAGGATCATCCTCTGGCAGGCAGCGCTCGTCGCCAAACCAGAGATGCCAGTGCGACCAATCGTGTTTCAACTTGGCCAAGGCCCGATAGATTTTTTCCGGCGTGCCACCGCCCGCCAGAACCAGATGGAATTCTCCGCGCGCCGCCACAGCGTTGGCTGCCGCAAGGTTGATCCATGCTGTAGCGGTAGCAAGCCATTCGGTTTGGGCGACGACGTGCCAACGCATTTGGCGGGTAGCAGGGGAGGGTGAGTCGAGCGATGTCGATACGAGAGATGTTGGGGACATCGGTTTGGTTGTTGAAAGCAGATAAAATCAGCCGGATTTTAGCCGTGTATCGCGCAGACCAAGCCACCCATGACTCCATTACTCATTTTTGACATTGAAACCAAAGCAAGTGATCATGAAGTCGGCGAGATGGGGCTTCTGATGCGTCGTCAGCAGACTGGTGGTTCTGAGTTTTTGCCGCATTACCTGCAACGCGTGGTGACCATTTCGTGTGTTTTACGCACCGAAAAAACTTTCAAGGTGTGGTCGTTATCGCATCCCGAGGCGACCGAGGCCGAGATGTTGCAACGTTTCTTCGACGGTATTGAAAAATACACGCCGCAAATCGTGTCCTGGAACGGTGGTGGTTTCGACCTGCCGGTGCTGCATTATCGTTCTCTGTTGCATGGCGTGACCGCGCCGCGTTATTGGGATTGGGGCGATGATGATCGCGATTTCAAATACAACAATTATCTGAATCGCTATCACACCCGTCACCTTGATCTGATGGACGTGCTGGCGGGTTTCCAGGCACGCGCCAATGCGCCGCTGGATGCGCTGGCCAAGCTGTTGGGATTTCCCGGCAAGCTCGGTATGGATGGCGGCGCGGTTTGGGACGCTTTTCAGCGCGGCGAACATGATGCCATTCGAGATTATTGTGAGACCGACGTCGTCAACACTTATCTGGTGTTGCTGCGCTTTCGGAAAATGCGCGGAGAGCTTACGACCGAGCAATATGACGCGGAAATCAACCTGGTGCGCGCTTCGCTGGAGGAAATTGGCGCCGATCACTGGTTCGAGTTTCTGGAGGCGTGGCCATCATGAGGCGGCGTGAGCGACAGAACAGTTCGGCGCCGGAGGCGGAGCTTTTCATCGAGTCGCTGGACCACGAAGGCAAGGGCATTGGTCATCGCGACGGCAAGACGATTTTTGTCGATGGCGCGCTGCCTGGCGAAGTTGTATTGGCTTCCAGTTATCGTAAAAAACCGGAATTCGAGCAGGCACAGGCGACCCGGATATTAAAATCAAGCCCGTTTCGGGTGACCCCGAAATGCACTTGGTTTGGCATCTGTGGAGGGTGTACGCACCAGCATCTGGATGAGGCGGCGCAAGTGGCAGCGAAGCAGCGTGTGCTGGAGGATTGTTTCAAGCATATCGGCAAGGTGACGCCCGAAACCCTGTTGTCACCGATCCATGGCCCGACATGGGGCTATCGCACCCGAGCTCGTTTGTCGGTGCGGCATGTGCAAAAGAAGGGCGGTGTTCTGGTCGGATTTCATGAGCGTCGCAGCAGCTATGTCGCCGACATGACCAGTTGCGAGGTTTTGCTGCCGCATATTTCCGCATTGTTGCCCGAGTTACGGGCGTTGGTTGCAAGTCTGTCGATTCTCGATCGTTTGCCGCAGATCGAGCTGGCGGCGGGCGAGTCGCTTTCGGTGTTGGTGTTGCGCATCATGGATCCATTGACCGCGGAGGATGAAGTCAAGCTGCGCGATTTCGCCGATCGTCACGGCATCCAATTCTGGTTGCAGCCGAAGGGACCGGACACGGCTTACCCGTTCCATCCGCTGAATGCGCCTGAGTTGGCCTATTCGCTGCCTGAATTCGATCTTGACATGCCGTTTCGTCCGACTGAATTTACTCAGGTCAATCATGGCATCAACCGGATGTTGATTCGTCGCGCCATGCGTCTGTTGGATTGCCACGCTGGCGAGCGGATCGCTGACTTTTTCTGCGGTCTGGGCAATTTCAGTTTACCGATTGCGCGATCTGGCGCGGAGGTAGTGGGTATAGAGGGAAGCCAGGGGCTGGTGACGCGTGCGATCGAGAATGCCGGGCGAAATGGTTTGTCTGAACATTGTCAGTTTCGTGTCGCCAATTTGTTCGAAATGACACCGGATAGTTATGCGGAAATGGGTGGATTTCATAAATTACTGATTGATCCGCCGCGTGATGGCGCGATCGAACTGGTCAAGTCCTTGCCGGATTCCGACGCTTCAGCCAGTCAACCTTCCCGCATTGTTTATGTGTCATGCAATCCGGCGACCCTGGCGCGGGATGCGGCAGTGTTGGTGCATCAAAAGGGTTATCGTCTGAAAACCGCCGGTGTCGCAAATATGTTTCCGCATACCGCGCATGTCGAGAGCATCGCGCTGTTTGAGCGTTAGAGCCGATTCGGCTGCTAAACTGATGTCGTCTTGACTACCGCAATGCTCGTTTGGATGAGATTCCTTTAGAGGCGCTTCTCGGCGCCTTGGTTATGTTGTTGGTGTTGTCCGGATTTTTTTCCGGTTCTGAAACCAGCATGATGGCGGTGAACCGTTATCGCCTTAAAACCATGTCGAGGTCTGGTCACCGTGGAGCTCAATTAGCCGAGAAGCTGCTCGCACAGACCGATAAGCTGCTATCGACGGTTTTGATCGGCAATAACCTGGTCAATTCGGCTGCTGCGGCGCTGGTCACCGTCATCGTGTTCAGATTGTTTGGCGAGAGCGAACTGGCGCTGACGCTGGCGACTTTGTTGGTCACCTTCATGATTCTGGTGTTTTCTGAAGTGACGCCAAAGGTGATAGGGGCGTCTTGGCCGGAAAAAATTGCGCCCGTAATCAGTTATCCGCTGACCATTATGGCCAATGTTTTAAGGCCGGTAATCTGGTTTGTAAATTTGTTCGTCCAGGCCCAGTTGAAGCTGTTCAGGCTGAATCCGGCCGCAGCATCTGATCGGAGTATGGGGGTGGAGGAGTTGCGTACTTTGCTGGCCGAATCCGGTTCGCTTCTGCCCAGCCAACATCGCACTATTCTGACCAATCTGTTCGATCTGGAAGAGGTTACAGTCGACGATGCGATGCTGCCGCGCAGTCAGATCGAGGCGATCGACCTGGCGGCTGAAGCAGATGAAATTCTGCGTCAATTGAATACCAGTCACCATGCACGCTTGCCGGTTTATGACGGCGAGCCGAATAATGTCATCGGCATTCTGCATGTGCGGCGAGCGCTGGCGCGTTTACAAGAGGAAACATTCGATATTGAAAAATTTCGCGGCTGGTTGCGAGAGCCTTATTTCATTCCCTCCGGCACTTCGCTTTATGTGCAATTGACCCAGTTCCAAGCCAATCGTCAATCGTTGGGATTGGTCGTTGATGAATACGGAGAATTACTCGGGTTGGTGTCTGTCGTCGATATTCTCGAAGAAATCGTCGGCGAATTTACCGCTGTGCTTCCTGGCGGACAGGATGCCAATTGTGTGCAGTCAGATGGCAGTTATCTGGTCGATGGCGCAACCCCGCTGCGTGAGTTGAATCGCAAGCTGAAGTTGCAATTTCCTCTGGATGGGCCGCGTACGCTGAATGGTTTGCTTCTGGAACATCTTGAGGCGATGCCCGATGCCGGGGTGAGCGTCTTGATTGCCGGTTATCCGGTTGAAATCGTTCAAGTCCAGGAGCGCATGGTCAAAACAGCCAGGATTGGTCCGCGTCGCCTTAAGCGCTGAGTTTATGGTCTGGTCAGGTTTCTTTACATTTGCTGGGAGGGGGGGCAATATCCTTGACCAAATTGGAAGTTAGCAAGAGGAGCTCAAGGGCGTAATGGTTGCGGTAACAGTAGGCGCCAATCTGACGGGTCTTTGTCGAGCCATGGTGACCCAAGGGCTGCTTTCCCCCGAGGAAGGCGAGACCTTGCAAAACCAATCGCGCGGTTCGGGTGAAACATTTATCGGAAGTTTGCTCAGAACGCGTCGTTTTCGGGCTGATCAAATAGCTGCGTTTGCCTCGGTTACATTTGGCTTGCCGCTGCTTAATCTCGATGCGTTCGATCCCTCTGTCATGCCCAAGGGCGTGGTTGATCCCAAGCTGCTGAGCAAGTATCGGGTCTTGCCCATTACATTGCGTGGCAATCGTCTCTTCGTCGCAATATCGGATCCCAGCAACCTGAAAGCGCTGGACGATATCAAGTTTCAGACCAGCCTTGCCGCCGAGCCGATTGTCGTCGAGGACGACAAACTTGGGCGCTGGCTCGATACTTATGGCGAGGCCACTGAGGACAGCATTCTCAAAACCATCGAGACTGAAGACCTCAATCTGGAATTCAGTGACGATGAGGCGCAAAACGAGGCCGATACCGCAGCAGCCTCGGATATCGACGACGCCCCGGTCGTCAAATATCTGCAAAAGATGTTGCTCGATGCCATCAATAGTGGTGCTTCAGATATTCACTTTGAACCTTACGAGAAGAATTACCGAATCCGCTATCGTATGGACGGCATTCTTTATGAGGTGGCGCAACCCCCTTTGGCGATCAAGGACAAAATCGCTTCGCGCATCAAAGTCATCTCCAAACTCGATATTTCGGAAAAGCGAATCCCGCAAGACGGTCGCATGAAGTTGGTGCTGTCACGCGCCAAATCTGTTGATTTCCGGGTTTCGACTTTACCCACGATCTATGGCGAAAAGATCGTCATGCGTATTCTGGATTCCACCTCCGCGACGATGGGGATCGAAAAGCTGGGGTATGAACCCGATCAACTCAAATTACTCGTCGATGCGGTGCAGCGGCCCTATGGCATGGTGCTGGTGACTGGGCCAACCGGTTCTGGCAAGACCGTTTCACTGTATGCCTGTCTGAATATTCTGAATAAGCCGGACGTCAATATTGCTACGGTTGAAGATCCGGTTGAAATTCAGTTGCCTGGCATCAATCAAGTCAATGTGAATGAAAAAGCGGGTCTTAATTTCTCCTCCGCGATGAAGGCTTTTCTGCGGCAGGATCCGGACATCATCATGGTTGGCGAAATACGGGATCACGAGACAGGTGATATTGCCATCAAGGCGGCGCAGACCGGCCACATGGTGCTATCCACGTTGCACACCAACGATGCTCCGGCCACTTTGACTCGCCTGATCAATATGGGAATACCGAGCTATAACGTAGCGGCTTCGGTGCAATTGATCACCGCGCAGCGTTTGGCGCGTCGTCTATGCTCCAACTGCAAGAAACCGATCGATATTCCGCCAGAAGCGCTTCTTGCCGCAGGGTTTTCCGAAGCCGATCTGGATGGATCTTGGCAGCCATATGGCGCGGTGGGGTGCGATACCTGCAAACAAACCGGTTACAAAGGACGATTGGGCATATATCAGGTCATGCCGATAAGTGAAGAAATTAATCGCATTATTTTGAAGAATGGAACTGCGGTGGATATTGCCGAGCAGGCCAAGCGCGATGGGGTGCTCAATCTCCGCGAGGCGGCTTTGCTAAAGGTTAAACAAGGTCAGACTTCACTTGAAGAAGTGTTGGCGGTGACCAACGAATAGCGTTTTTAAAGGATAAGAATTAATGGCGACGGCCCAAGCTTCAGCTACCGGAGGCAAGCACGTTCCCTACGTCTGGGAGGGAACGGACAAGGTTGGCAAGAAAGTCAAAGGTGAAATGCTTGCACCGGGTGAAGCCTATGTTCGCCAGTCTCTAAGGCGACAAGGAATCAACGTCATCAAGGTTGGCAAGCAAGGCATGTTCAGTCGTGGCGGCAAGATTACGTCCAAGGATATTGCCCTTTTTACCCGCCAGCTTTCTACCATGCTCAAGGCTGGCGTGCCTTTGCTGCAAGCCTTCGATATTTCCGCGCGGAGTCATTCAAATCCCGCCTTGCAACGGCTTCTGGGCGATATCAAGGCCGATGTCGAGACCGGTTCCAGCATGAGCGTGGCGTTCAGCAAGTACCCCAAATACTTCGATGGCTTGTATTGCAATCTGGTTCATGCCGGTGAACAGGCCGGTATTCTCGATACTGTGCTGGATCGTATTGCTTCCTATCAGGAAAAAATGCTCGCCATTCAAGGCAAGATCAAATCTGCACTGTTTTACCCCGCCATTGTGTTGACTGTGGCTTTCATTATTACTGCCGGGATCATGTTGTTCGTGATTCCCACCTTCAAAGAGTTGTACAGCAGTTCTGGGGCTGATTTGCCGGCGTTGACGATGGTGGTGATGTCGATTTCGGATGCTTTCGTAAATCATTGGTATCTGATTTTTGGTGGCATAGGCGCTTTGGTCTTCGTCATCATGCGTGCCTGGAAGCAATCTCCTGCATTTCGCAACAAGATGGATGCCGTTATTCTCAAGGTTCCTGTATTTGGGCCGCTGATTGAAAAAGCCACTGTTTCGCGTTGGGCGCGTACTTTCTCATCCATGTTTTCCGCCGGGGTGCCGATGGTCGAGGCATTGGATTCGGTGGCCGGGGCGGCTGGCAATTATGTCTATTTGCAGGCCACCTTGAAAATCAAGAGCGAAGTCTCCACCGGTTCCAGCCTCGCGGTTTGTCTGCAAGGGGCGGGGGTGTTCCCGAATATGTTGATTCAGATGGTTTCCATCGGAGAAGAATCTGGCGCACTGGATTCCATGCTGTCGAAGGTGGCGGACTACTACGAACGTGAGGTCGATGACGCTGTGGCTGGTATCTCCAGTTTGATGGAACCGTTCATCATGGTTATTTTGGGAACGCTTATCGGCGGTATCGTAATCGCCATGTATCTGCCCATCTTCAAAATGGGGTCGGTGGTCTGAAACCCGATCTTTGTGTCACAGTCTGGCTGGCTCTTGCGCCCCATGCTTGAAGCATTCGCAGCTCAGCCCACCCTCTTTGTGGTGGTGGCAACCTTGCTTGGTTTGATGGTGGGGAGCTTTCTCAATGTGGTCATTCACCGCCTGCCGGTGATGATGCAGCGCGAATGGCGTGAACAATGCGCTTGGCTGGCTGGAAATTCGCTTCCCGATGCCGTTCCTTACAATCTGGTCGTGCCGCGCTCGGCGTGTCCAAGTTGCCAGCATCCGATTGCCTGGTATGAAAACATCCCGTTGCTGAGTTGGCTGGTTCTCAAAGGCCGCTGTTCCGATTGTGGTACGCCGATTTCAAAGCGATATCCCTTGGTGGAGTTGCTGACCGGCATGTTGTTTGGCTACGCTGCCTGGCGCTGGGGCGTAGGCCTGCAAACGCTGTTTGTATGGGGGTTGTTGGCAACCCTTGTCGCTTTGAGTTTCATCGACCTCGACACCCAATTGCTTCCGGATGGTATGACCCTGCCGTTGGCATGGGTGGGGCTGTTGGTGAATATGAATGGCGTCTTCTGCCCGCTTGATCAAGCCGTAATTGGTGCGGTGGCCGGCTATCTGGTGCTGTGGTCGATTTATCATCTATTCAAATTGTTGACCGGCAAAGAAGGAATGGGGTTTGGGGATTTCAAATTGCTCGCCGCGCTGGGCGCGTGGCTGGGCTGGAAAATGTTGTTACCCATCGTGCTCGCCGCCAGTTTTGCTGGGGCGGTGTTTGGTATTGCGCTCATGCTGTTTGCCGGACATGACCGGGCCAAGCCGATGCCATTTGGTCCGTGGCTGGCTTTGGGGGGCTTGGTTGCACTGTTTTGGGGTGAGGAGATCCTGCATCTCTGGTTGGGGGTTTCAGGTGTAGCGTGATGGCGAAATTGCCATTCTGTGTTGGGCTGACCGGTGGTATTGGCAGCGGTAAAAGCGAGGTGACAAGGGTTTTTGCTCGCTTGGGTGCGCAGATCGTTGATACCGATGCAATAGCCCATCAACTCACTGGGCCAGACGGGGCGGCGATGGCGGCTATTGTCAGTGTGTTCGGTGCGGAAATGGCAACCTGCACGGGAGCATTGGATCGAGCTGCGATGCGTAATCGCGTGTTTTCAAATCCTGAACTTCGAAAAGCGCTTGAGGATATTCTTCATCCGTTGATTCGTGCCGAGTCGGTACGCAGAATCGACGCGGTGAATAGTTCGTATGCCTTGCTAGTGGTGCCCTTGCTGGCGGAAAACCAGGCAGCCTATCGTCCCTTGATTGATCGTATTCTGGTCGTGGATTGTGATGAAACGCAACAAATTGAACGTACCGCAGCGCGGCCAGGCCTGAATGTCGAGCAAGCGAGCGCTATTTTGGCTTCACAAGCCAGCCGTGCTTCACGTCTCGCTATCGCCGACGATTTGATCGATAACAGGGGAGATTTGCCGCGACTGAATGAGCAGGTTGAGCGACTGCATGTCCTGTATTTAAAACTGGCCGCGAAGGGATCCGCGCAGATTTAAAACAATTCGTTGCACTAAACATGGGCAATCCTGCAAAATCACTGTCCATTCAAGCCTTTGCGCTGATTTTCTCATGCAACTCGTCGGATTGACCCGGTGACCGTCTACGAATTCCCTTTGAGCGAGCGCATCCGTACCTGGTTGCGCTTGGAAGACCTATTCGACAAAGCACTGTTTTTTGCGCGAGCTGAAGACGCGCGTTCACATCATGCTGCATTGCTAGGCATTTTCGAAATCGTCGACGTCACAACGCGGTCCGAAATGAAAAGTGAGTTGATTCAGGAGTTGGATCGGCAAAAATCCAGTCTTGAAACATTACGCGCAAATCCCGCTGTCGATTCTTCACGTTTGAACGATGTTCTCGCGCGCATCAATTCGGCGTTAGCGGAAGTTCATTCGATGTCCGGCAAGATTGGTCAACATGTTCGGGAAAATGAATGGCTGGCCGGTATCAAGGGCAGGGCTGGTATTCCCGGTGGTGCATGCAGCTTTGATTTGCCGGTTTACCACTTCTGGCTGAGTCAGTCGGTGGCGCGGCGAAATGCGGACTTGATGGGATGGTTAGGGCCATTGCTGCCGCTCAAGAGTGCGGTCGATGTGGTTTTGCGTATCTTGCGAGAGAGTGGCCATGTCAGTCATCACACTGCTGTTCAGGGCTTGTTTCAATTGATGCTGGGGGGGCGTACCGCGCATCTGTTGCGGGTCTCTCTGGATGCACCTTGTGCGCCTGAGGTCAGTGCCAACAAGTACGCGCTCAACATCCGTTTGTTAACACCTGATACCGTGCAAAAACCACGACCCTGTGAACGAGATGTGGTTTTTGAGCTGACTTTCTGCAGTCTCTAAAATATTGAGTTGTGTCTATCCGCGTTTGACGCAGGTCGGATCAACTTGATGAAGGTGGGGTGATAGCCCCACCAACCTCGATCCGTTAATCCAGCTTTGACAAGTTTGTATTTCGCAACAAGTTCAGCTTTGTCGCGAGTGGTTGGGCCAGACTTGCAAATTGCGCTCTATAGCGACTATCCAGCGGGTAGGCGGTGGGGAGTCTTAGCGCCAGCGGGTTGTATTGCTGGCCATTGACTCGAAACTCATAGTGCAGATGCGGGCCGGTGGCGACACCCGTGGCGCCGACATAGCCAATAATCTGTCCCTGGCCGATTCTGGCGCCTTGTTTGATGCCTTTTGCATAGCGGGAGAGATGTCCATAAGCCGTGCTGTAGGGGTTTTGATGCGTGAGCACGATCAAGTTGCCATAACCCCCTTTTCTGCCAGCGAAACTCACCGTCGAATCTGCTACGGCACGCACAGGAGTGCCAGTTGGCGCGGCATAGTCGATGCCTTTATGGGAACGCCATATTTTCAGAACAGGATGCAGGCGAGCGGCACTGAAGCCAGATGAAATCCGGTCGAATGGCATCGGCGATTTAAGAAAAGCGCGCTTCAGACTCTGGCCCTGACTATTGTAATAACCCGCACGACCTTCTGGATCCTGGAAGTAGATGGCTTGATAGGGCGTGCCTTGATTGATGAATTCCGCAGCCAGCAAGCGGCCTGTTTTTATCAGGCGTCCGTCAAAATAGAATGCTTCGTAAACGACTGAAAACTGGTCGCCTTGGCGCAAGTCTCGATGAAAGTCGATGTCACCAGAGAACGCATCGGCCATTTCGGAAGCAATTTTATCTGGCACATCAGCGGCATCGGTAGCGCCGAACAGTGAATTCTGAATGGATGCGGAACGCATCACCTGGCGAATATCAGGTTGTATTGTCTGTTCTGTAACTTCAAAGCTTTCGTTAGCTCTGTCAACGGTCACCAGTGTGGTATCAGATACCAGGTAACGCATCAGCAGAAGGCTGCCACCGGATGTGACACGGGCCAATACACTCCGTCCTGGAATCAATTGCCCAATTGAATTGGATCTGTGCGCGGCATCGATGAACGCCTGTCTTTCCTCGGTATTGACGCCGAGTTTTTTCAGCAGGCTTGAGAGCGTTTCGCCGCGCTCAATGCGTTCTTCACGCCAGAAATCGAAGGTTCCACTATCGGTCGGCAGCGCTTCCGGCAGTGCAAGCGATTCTACGAAGGTTTCTTGTTCGATGTTCTCGGTAACTGTAATTGGATCGATGCCGAACGCCGCGACAACACCGAAAAAAGGCAGGGTGGCAAGAGCCAGAAAAATGCGTTTCTTGAGCGTTTTTTGCGAAAAAATCATTGTCAAGCCTCTTTAAATAGCCATGAAAGATTAACAGGATTAGCTAACGGCACATAGTCTCTTCTGCTTGAGCCTAAAATTGCTGAATTGTGTCCCCCATCAATTTCTTTGAATCTGAACTTGAAGTCATGCCCGCTCCCCAAGTTAATGAACACGTTGTGTTGCATCGAATTCAGGCTGAAATGGATCGTTATTTGCTTGAGCATGACGCGCCGGAGGAAATTGTCGGCTTCTTGCGCCAGCATTGGGCGCGCCTGCTGACCGGAATATTCATTGCGCATGGCAATCGGAGTGCGGATTGGTTGGCCGGTTGGGACACTGTCAATGCTTTGTTGTGGAGTCTGTCGCCAAAGAACTCTCGCGTCGAGACAGAGAAAATGTTGCACATGTTGCCAACATTGCTGGCGCGCATGCATGAAGGTTGTGCGGCGTTATCGATTTCAATGTTCGAGCGCGACCTGATATTTGAACGTTTGGCGATGATGCATGCTGCCGTGGCGCGAGCTGGTTTGCGTTGTCGTAACGAGCCGGAGATCGGTGTCACGCGTCTTGCCTCGATGCCCAGGCTGGATGAGGCTGCCGATCTAACCGCACTGGAAGCGCCAAAAAACAATCCGATCAGCTTCGCTTCGCCGCCAACAACCAACATGCCGTTGCCGATGCCTGATCTGAAGATCGGTGATCGTGTGCACTTCCGGCTGCAAGACCAGGCGCGAACCTTGTTTCTGAACTGGATCAGCCCGGCGGGTGGCATGTATCTGTTCGGCAATGAACATGGACTGGATGCTTTGACTTTGACACGCGCTCGTCTGGCGGAACGGTTTTCTCAGGGCCAGGCCGCGCTTGTCTGTGATTGAAAGTCTGTTCGCTGGTCTGATCAATTCTCCCAGCCACCGCCCAGCGCCTTGAATAAATCTGCCGTCGCGGCGAGTTGGGCGCGGCGCGCTTCGATGCCGCCTTGCTCTGCTTGAAACAGATTGCGGCGTGCATCAAGCACTTCCAGATAATTCGAGACGCCATTCTTGAAGCGCAGATCGGCGATTTCAGCCGCCCGCTTAAGCGCCATCACCCGTTCGGCTTCGGCGTTGCCGGTTTCTCTGGCTTGCCGATGCGTCACCAGTGCATGCAGAACCTCTTTGAATGCGATTTGCACTGTTTGCTCGTATGCGATCAGGGCTTGATCTTGCTGTGCGCTGCTGACCTTGAGCGCTGCTTCGGTGCGCCCCGCGTTGAATAGCGTTTGACTCAATCCTGCTGCCAGGCCCCAGATTCCAGCCGGGCCGGAAAAAAGGTTGGACAAGGCGGTGCTCTCTGTTCCCAGATTGGCGGTCAGCGATAAAGCAGGATAAATTGCCGCACCGGCTTCTCGAATGCGGGCTTGGCTGCCGAGCAATAGTTGCTCGGCTTGGCGCAGATCGGGACGACGTTGCAACAAGTCGGAAGGCAAGCCGGCGGGGATGGCAGGTGGTTCGGCAAGATTGAATAAACCCGCCCCGCGCGCAATGGTGTCTTGCAAAACCGCGCGCGGCTCTCGGCCCAACAGAACAGCGAGAAGCAGTTCTTGCTGGCGGACTTGCTGACCAAACTGCGCCAGGCTGATCTTGACGCTGGCATGTTCAGCCTCCGCCTGACGTAAAGCCAACTCGTTGGTTACGCCAGCCTCGAAGCGAAGACGTTGCAAGGTGACCGCTTCTCGCCGATTCTCCAGCGTGTCTTGAATCAGTTTGATGCTGGCATCGAGCGCGGCAAGCGTGAAGTAGCTTTGTGCCACTGCGTTGGTCAGGCTGGATTGAATGCCGCTGCGGGCGTATTCCGTCGCCAGCAGATCGGCGCGAGCCGCTGCGCTGGCTTCGCGGTAACGACCCCAGAGGTCGATTTCCCAGGCTGCTTGCAGATCAAGTTTGAAGTTGCTGTTGGTTTGCTGCGATCCAGAGGGCGTTTGAATTCTCGAACGTCCCGCATTGCCCACCAGCCCCACTTCAGGATAGCGATCGGCATTGGTCAGCGTCAGATTGGCGCGCACTTCATCAATCCGCGCGGCGGCCAATTTCAGGTCGCGGTTTTGTTTCTGCGCCTCGTCCATCAAGGCATTCAGAGCCGGGTCTTGGTAGGCTTTCCACCAGTCGGCGGCGACGGTTGCAGGTGCCGTCGCCAGGCTGGCGTTTTCCTGCCAGGTGTCGGGCAGATCGGTCTTGAGCTGTTTCATCGGCGGCAAAGTTACGCATCCGGACAGCAGCAGAGCGCACAAAAGAAGTGGACTGTTACGCATGGTCGTCTCCATGCACGGCGGCGCCGTGATAGCGAATCGGGCCGGGGAAGATACGGCGCACGATGAGATACAACACCGGCACGATGAACACCGCCAAAACGGTGGCCGCAATCATGCCGCCCATGACGCCGGTGCCGATCGCCTGCCGACTGGCGGCGCCAGCGCCGCTCGAGATGGCCAGCGGCAATACGCCGAAGATAAAGGCGATCGAGGTCATGATGATCGGCCGGAAACGCAGCTTGCAGGCTTCCACCACCGCTTCCAGTGTTGACTTGCCTTGCGCTTCCAATTGGCGGGCGAACTCGACAATCAGAATCGCATTCTTCGCCGATAGACCGATGATGGCGATCAGGCCAACCTTGAAGTACACGTCATTCGGCAGTTCGCGCAGCGTCACCGCCAGCACCGCGCCAAATACCCCCATCGGCACCACCAGCAATACCGCCAGCGGTACGGTCCAGGATTCGTACAATGCAGCCAGGCACATGAACACGACAATGATCGACAGCGCGAACAAGATCGGTGCTTGCGAGCCAGACAGGCGTTCTTCATATGAGGTGCCTGACCACTCGAAACCAAAGCCCGGCGGCAGTTTTGCAGCGATCTCCTGCATCGCCTGCATGGCTTCGCCGGTGCTGCGTCCGGGCGCCGGGCCGCCGGCGATCTTCATCGCCGGGACGCCGTTGTAACGATCCAGTTTTGGCAAGCCGACTACCCAACGCGGCGTGGCGATTTCCGACAGCGGCACCATTGCCCCTTTCGCCGTGCGCACCCGCAAGCTCAACAAGCCTTCTGGCGTGGCTCGCGTTCCGGCATCGTTTTGCATCAGCACGCGCAGCACACGACCTTCACGGATGAAGTCGTTGACATAGGCCGAGCCTAGCGCCACCGCCAGGGTCTGATTCAATTCGCCGAGGTCGATGCCTAGACTGCTGGCTTTAAGACGGTCGATGTCGAGCAGCAATTGCGTTGCCGGTTCTTTGCCTTCCGGTCGCACGCCGGCCAGGCGTGGCTCTTGCGACGCCATGCCCAGCACCATGTTACGTGCCTCCATCAGCTTTTCTCGGCCCAGGCCGCCGCGATCCTGCAAACGGAAGTCGAAGCCGCCAACCGCCGCCAGTTCCGGGATAGGGGGTGGGTTGAGGGCGAAGATCATCGCCTGCTTGACGCTGAACAGCGCCATGTTGGCGCGCTGAACAACCTTCAGAGCGTGGTCGTTCGCGCCAGTCCGTTCGTCCCAATCTTTAAGTCGCACAAATGCAATGGCGGCATCCTGCCCCTTGCCGAAGAAGGAGAAGCCGGCGACGCCGACCACTTTCGCGACTTCCGGTTGCTTCAGGTAATACTGCTCCATACCGGAAAGCACTTCCACCGTGCGTTCCTGTGTTGCGCCCGAGGGAAGCTGCACGATGCTGATCAGATAACCCTGGTCCTCGTCCGGCAAAAAACCGGTCGGCATTCGCATCAGCAAGATTACAGCTGCGCCGGCGATGGCGAGAAACAGAATCAGGGCGCGCAATGGTCGTTTCACGAAAGCGCCGACACCCTGCATATAGTTGTTGGTGGTGCGATTGAAAAATCGCGTAAACCAGCCAAAGAAGCCGCTGTGATGTTCCATTTGTTCGCGCGTCATACCGTTGAACAGCGTTGCGCACAGAGCCGGGGTCAGGGTGATGGCGAGCAACGCCGAGAAGCCCATGGTCATCACCAGCGTTACCGCGAACTGGCGGTAGATCGCGCCGACCGAGCCGCTGAAGAAGGCCATTGGGATGAACACCGCTGACAGCACGACGGTAATGCCGACGATTGCGCCAAAGATCTGGCCCATCGCTTTCGATGTCGCCTCGCGCGCCGCCAGGCCCTCTTTGGTCATGATGCGCTCGACGTTTTCCACCACCACGATGGCGTCATCGACGACGATGCCAATCGCCAGCACCATCGCGAACAGGGTCAGCACGTTGATCGAATAGCCGAGCAGATACAGGCCGACCAGCGTGCCGACCAGGGAAATCGGCACCACGATGGTGGGGATGATCGCCGCGCGCAGGCTTTGCAGGAACAGCCACATCACCAGAAATACCAGCAAAAATGCTTCAATCAGCGTTTTGATGACTTCTCTGATGGATATCTCAACGAAGCGAGACGTGTCATAAGGCACATCCCAACTGACACCTTCAGGGAA
>JAIFKV010000212.1 GCA_020049415.1 Betaproteobacteria bacterium | reverse complement strand
CGCATGAATACGATAGCCTGCGCGACGCGCTGACCAAGCTGCAACTGAATGACGCGGCCTTGCGTTTCGAGCCGGAAACCTCGCAGGCGCTAGGCTTCGGCTTCCGTTGCGGCTTTTTGGGCCTGCTGCACATGGACATCGTGCAGGAACGCCTGGAACGCGAATACGACCAGAGCCTGATCACCACCGCGCCCTCGGTCGAATACCAGGTTTTCATGAAGGATGGCACGACGCTGGAAGTGGAAAACCCGTCGCGCCTGCCCGATCTGTCGAAGATTGAAGAAATCCGCGAGCCGATCATTACCGCCACCATCCTGGTGCCGGAGGAATATCTCGGCAACGTGATGACGCTGTGCAACCTGAAGCGCGGCGCTCAGGTCGATATGAAATACATGGGCCGCCAGGTGATGCTGAAATACGACCTGCCGCTGAATGAAGTCGTGCTCGACTTCTTCGACCGCCTGAAATCGACTTCGCGCGGCTATGCCTCGCTCGATTACGAATTCAAGGAATTCCGCGCTGACGACCTGATCAAGCTCGATGTGCTGGTGAATGGCGAGAAGGTCGATGCGCTGGCGCTGATCGTGCACCGTTCGACCTCGCAATATCGCGGCCGCGAACTGGTCTCCAAGATGCGTGAACTGATTCCGCGCCAGATGTTCGACGTCGCCGTGCAAGCCGCCATCGGCTCGCACATCATCGCCCGCGAAACGGTCAAGGCATTGCGCAAGAACGTGCTGGCCAAGTGCTACGGCGGCGACATCACGCGCAAGAAGAAACTGCTGGAGAAACAGAAGGAAGGTAAAAAGCGCATGAAGCAGGTCGGCAACGTCGAGATACCGCAGGAAGCATTTCTGGCGATTCTTCAGGTCAGCGACAAATAGGAGCGAATATGCTGCGCACGCTGGAAGCAGTCATAGATGAACAGGGACACGTCAAATTGCCGGGGCCGGCCAGACTGATCCGCGGCCAACGTGCGCTGGTCACCTTGATGCAAGATGAACCCGGCGAAACCGAATGGTTGGCGGGCGCCAGCCATAGCCCGGCTTATGCGTTTCTGAACCACCCTGCTGAAGACATCTACAGTCCGGCCGATGCCGCACTGTCTCCGACAAACTCCGTACCTTGTTCCAATTGCCCATCTAACTCATGAACTTCGCCCTCATCCTCTTCATCGCTCTCGTCATCACCGGCGCCATCTGGCTGATTGATCATCTTTTCCTCGCCAAGGCGCGCGGGGAGGAAGCCAAACTGCCGTTGCTGGTGGACTACTCGAAGAGCTTTTTCCCGGTCATCCTGATCGTCTTCGTGCTGCGCTCGTTTCTTGTCGAGCCGTTCAAGATTCCCTCCGGTTCAATGCTGCCGACACTGCTGATCGGCGATTTCATCCTGGTCAACAAGTTCGAGTACGGCATCCGCCTGCCGGTCATCAACAAAAAAATCATCGAACTGGGAACGCCCAAGAATGGCGATGTCATGGTGTTCCGCTACCCTAACGACCCCGCGCTCGACTACATCAAGCGCGTCGTCGGCGTGCCTGGCGATGTGGTCGAATATATCGACAAGCAACTGGTCATCAATGGAAAACCGATTCAACGCGTGCGCGAAGGCCAGTACGAATACACCGCGCAAGGGCTCAACTTCATTCAGGGCGACACCTGGCGCGAGCAACTCGGCGAACACAGCCATATCGCCATGACCCAGCGCGACATGCCGCCGGTAATCGTGCATCAGGTTGAAGGCAACTTCCCGAGTCGCGGTAATTGCGACTACAACGAGAGCGGCTTCAAGTGCACCGTGCCGGCGGGCTACTTCTTCATGCTCGGCGACAACCGCGACGCCTCCAATGACTCGCGCTACTGGGGCTTCGTGCCCGAGCAGAACATTGTTGGCCGCGCCTTTTTCATCTGGTGGAATTTCGACGACTTTCTCAACAGTGTGAAGTCTTTTTCCAGCCCCGCCCGCATCGGGCACAGCATCGAGTGAGGACACCATGAAACAAACAACCCTGCATCGTCAGCGCGGCATAACCTTGAGCGGCGTGTTCATCTTCATGTTGATCATGGGCTTCTCCGCCTACATCGCCGCGCGCGTACTGCCTGGTTATTTCGATTACTGGACCCTGCAGCGCATCATGCAAAACGTCTTGCAGCAACCCGATATCGCAGACGCCAAAGAAAGCGCGATCCGCACAAAATTCAACAAAGAATTGCAGATCAACAACATGAAAACAGTTTCCAGTGAAGACCTGCTGGTTGAATTCATTCCCAACGGCGTACGCCTCAGTGTCGACTTCTCCATCAAGGAGCCGTTCATGGGGCCGGTCAGCCTGTGCCTCGACTTCCATGCAGAAGCGGTTTCGAAGTAAGTCGAACCAGCCTCCCCATGGCAGAAGCATGTAGCCGTCTTGAAGCCCGCTTGGGCCATACCTGGCGGCGGCGAGAATTGTTGACGCAGGCGCTGACGCATCGCAGCTTTGGCGCGCACAACAATGAACGTCTCGAATTTCTCGGTGACGGCGTCCTCAACTGCGTCATCGGCCTGATGCTCTACCAGCGTTTTCCCGACCAACCCGAAGGCCGCTTGTCTCGCCTGCGCGCCAACTTGGTCAACCAGGACTCGCTGCATGAAATTGCGCTGGAACTGGAACTTGGCCGTCATTTACGTCTGGGCGAGGGCGAACTCAAGAGCGGCGGCGCGCAACGCCCGTCGATATTGGCCGACGCACTCGAATCTTTGCTTGGCGCGGCCATTCTTGACGCTGGATTCGATGTTGCCAGCGGCATCGTCGAACATTTATTCGGCGCCAAAGTAGACGCCATCAACCCAACGCAACAAGGCAAGGACGCCAAGACCCGCCTGCAAGAATGGCTGCAACCGCGGCGGATGGGACTGCCCGATTATGCGTTGACCCAAACGCTCGGCCAGGCGCATGCCCAGGTATTTCACGTCGAATGCCGCATTCCCGCGCGCAACCTTAAAACATCCGGCCACGGCCCCAACCGCAAAGCGGCGGAACAGATGGCGGCAGAAGCCGCCTTGATTGAACTGGAAAAAATTTGAGCTACCAAACTGGCGTTATCGCCGTCGTCGGCCGCCCCAATGTTGGCAAATCCACGCTGGTGAATGCGCTGGTCGGCGCCAAGGTCAGCATCGTTTCGTCGAAGCCGCAAACTACCCGCCACCGCATCCTGGGTGTGCGCACCGAAGCTGACGCACAATACATTTTTGCTGACACCCCCGGTTTTCAGACCCAGTTCAAAAGCGCACTGAATTCGGCGATGAATCGCACCGTCACCCAAGCGCTGGCGGAAGTCGATGTCGTGCTCTGGCTGGTCGAAGCGCGAAAATTCACCGCCGCCGATCAGCGCATTCTGCCGTTATTGCCGCGCGACAAACCGGTGGTATTGATCGTCAACAAAATCGACCTGGTCGAAGAGAAGACCAAACTGCTGCCGTTTCTGGAGAGCATGGCGCAGCAGTTCAAGTTTGCCGAGATTGTCCCGCTCAGCGCCGAGAAAGAAAAAGACGCGCTGCGCCTGCCGGCGATTCTCAAACCCTACCTACCGGAAGGCGAAGCCTGGTTCGGCGAGGACGACATCACCGACCGCAGTTCGCGTTTCCTCGCCGCCGAAATCGTCCGCGAAAAAGTTTTTCGCCTGACCGGCGACGAAATTCCCTATGTCGTCGCGGTGACCATCGAACAGTTCGAAGAAGATGGCGCGATGTACCGCATCGGCGCGGTCATCTGGGTTGATCGCGATGGCCACAAACCAATCGTTCTCGGTCGCGGCGGCGAACACATCAAGCGCATCGCCAGTGAAGCGCGGGTTGAGATGGAGAAACTTTTCGGCCACAAAGTCTTCCTCCAGGTCTGGGTCAAGGTCAAGGGCGGCTGGGCGGACGACAGCCGGCTGATCAAACAATTCGGGTATGAGTAAAGCGACATTCCCTCTTCACTGTCAGGAGAGGGCGGGAGTGAGGGAGCGTCGTGAGTGAAAAAATCGACGGCGAACCCGCCTTCGTCCTGCACGCCAGACCCTGGCGCGAGACCAGTCTGATTGTCGACGTACTATCGCGCCATCACGGCCGCATCGGCGTGGTGGCACGCGGTGCACGGCGGCAAACATCGAGCTTGAAAACCCGTTTGATCCCGTTCCAGCCACTGACCCTGTCGTGGTTCGGCAAGAGCCAATTGCGCACCCTGCATGCCGCCGAATGGCAAGGTGGCGGCCTGATGTTGCGCGGCCATGCGCTGATGTGCGGCTTCTATTTGAATGAACTCCTGCTTCGCTTGTTGCCGGAAGGCGACGCGCACGAAGGTTTGTTCGACCTCTATGCCGGCGCATTGAGCGCGCTGAATGCACAACCCGATGTCGAACCGGTACTGCGCCGCTTTGAACTCGATCTGTTATCCGAACTCGGCTATGCGCAACCACTCGGCCACCTCGATACCAGTGACACACTCGACCCCGTCCGCCGTTACAGTTTCGTCCTCGGCCACGGTGTAACAAGACTGCGCCGCGACGAAACCGGCTATCGCGGTAAAACCCTGCTCGACCTGGCCACCGGCAATCTCTCCGATCCGGTGACGCTGGCGGAAGGCAAAATACTGATGCGCACTTTGCTGGCGCATTACCTTGGCGACAAACCGCTGGCAACCCGACAACTCCTGATTGATCTGCAAAAGCTTTAACCCGAACACCGCCCCTTCAGCAAGCAAGCGCGTAAACGTAACCGACAGGTTTTTTTACAACCCACCCAGCAATCCAAGATGAAAAGCTCACCTCACGCCCCCCTTTACCCCATCAACCTGGGCGTCAACATCGACCATGTTGCAACCTTGCGGCAGGCGCGCGGCACACGTTATCCCAGCCCGGTGCAGGCGGCCTTGCTGGCGGAGTCGGCGGGCGCCGATTCCATCACTCTGCACCTGCGCGAAGACCGCCGTCACATCCAGGATGCCGATGTGCATATCTTGCGTGAATTGCTGCAAACAAAAATGAACCTGGAAATGGCCGTCACCGATGAAATGCTCGCCATTGCCCTGCAGGTCAAGCCACACGATGTCTGCCTGGTACCGGAGCGACGGCAGGAACTCACCACCGAAGGCGGCCTCGACGTCGCCGGCCAATTCGCCGCCGTGCAAACCGCCTGCCAAAGCCTGGGCGCGGCGGGCATTCGCGTCTCCCTGTTCATCGACGCCGAACCGCATCAACTCGAAGCCGCCCAAGCCGCCGGCGCGCCGGTAGTGGAAATCCATACCGGCCGCTACGCCGACGCGGTAACGCCGCAACAAATACAGCATGAATTGCAACGTATTGTGAAAGCGGTAGAAAAAGGCGTCTCACTTGGCCTGGCGGTAAACGCCGGCCATGGCTTGCACTATCACAACGTACAAACCATCGCCGCGCTGCCCGGAGTGGAAGAACTCAACATCGGCCACGCCATCGTCGCGCAAGCAATTTTCGTCGGCTGGGAAAACGCCGTGCGCGAAATGAAGCGCCTGATGACAGCCGCGCGCCGGCAAGCCGACTAGCCACAAGGCGGCGCAGCCCATCCAGGCTATGGTTTCGTGCCATACAGAATCGATACGACCTCGATGTAGAAAGGGCGGATAAGCGACTGCCCATGAATAATCTGGGCAGTGATGGGTGTGCTGGTGGGATGCGGTGCAAGGC
>JAIFKV010000130.1 GCA_020049415.1 Betaproteobacteria bacterium | reverse complement strand
GTTCGACTTGCATGTGTAAAGCATGCCGCCAGCGTTCAATCTGAGCCAGGATCAAACTCTTCAGTTCAATCTCTGTTAACTCTATTTCTTTACCCACTCATTCCTGAGTAGGCCGCTTGACTCTCAGTATCTCTACTGTCAGTGCAAGCATCAGGTTTATCTTTCGCTCCTTCACTTCAGACCTGAATCTTCCGCGAATTGGCTTCACCCAATGCCCACACCTTAAGGCTGTAAGTAATTTGTTAAAGAACTGGTTGCGGGGACAGGATTTGAACCTGTGACCTTCGGGTTATGAGCCCGACGAGCTGCCAGACTGCTCCACCCCGCGTTTGGGAGACCGCAACTATACGGTCATCTTCAAAAGTCGTCAACATTATTTGTCGAAAAACTTTAAATTCGAGGTCTTCACTGGATAGCCACCTGTCATTTTCGGAGGTCACAATGCCTTTTGCTTTCTCTATCGCTCGTTTGCCAAGAATCTTGTTTGGGGCCGGCCAGATAAGGGCCGTACCGGATATTGTTGCTCGTTTCGGGGCGCGCGTCCTTATTGTTACCGGCGGCAAATCATTCTTGTCCAGCCCGCACTGGCCAGCCCTTTCCGAGGCACTTTTGAAACGCGGCGTCAGCCACGAACATGTTCAGATAGCCGACGAACCCTCCCCCGATATCGTTGACAACATCGTCCTGAGGCATGCGGGCGGTTGCTTCAACTGCGTCCTCGGGATTGGCGGAGGAAGCGCGCTAGACGCAGCCAAGGCCATTGCGGGGTTGCTGAGATCAGGGCATTCCGTGATGGACTATTTAGAAGGTGTTGGTCCAGAACTGCCTTACCAAGGCCCAACAACCCCTTTTATCGCGGTCCCAACAACAGCGGGAACGGGCTCAGAGGCAACCAAAAATGCCGTGCTTTCAACACACGATGCGGAGGGGTTCAAGAAATCATTTC
This sequence comes from Betaproteobacteria bacterium, assembly GCA_020049415.1. Lineage (GTDB taxonomy): Bacteria > Pseudomonadota > Gammaproteobacteria > Burkholderiales > Thiobacillaceae > PFJX01. The sequence continues at coordinate 18,790 of JAIFKV010000130.1, read as the reverse complement.
GTGATGACCAGCTCGTCGCCGAATATGCCGTTATTGATCCAGACCTGTTAGCCACCTGCCCAAATAAAGTTATCGCCGCGAACGGCATGGATGCCTTCACCCAACTGCTGGAATCTTTTGTTTCCAGCAAAGCCAACCCATTAACGGATGCCTTGGCGCTATCCGGCATTGAAAAAGTGCGTGATGCACTGCTTCCTCTTTATGCGGGTGAAGGCAACGTGTCGGCGCATCAAACTTCAATGGCCTATGCAGCCCTGCTGTCAGGGATCACCTTGGCGCAGGTTGGTTTAGGGTCGGTGCATGGATTGGCATCGCCGCTGGGTGCATTCTTTCCGATTCCCCATGGCGTAGTTTGTGGCACGCTTGTTGCCGCCGCGACAAGAGTCAATATCGAAGCGATGGAGTCGCGTGACAATTTGAACCCAGCTTTGGCGAAATACGCACAGGTCGGGCGCTTGTTAATACAGCGCGATATGAACGACAGGGAAGCGCGTAGCGTTTTGATTGATACGCTAGTCGACTGGACGTCGCGTATGCAGTTGCCTCGCCTTGGGCTCTACCAAGTCACGCATGCTGATATCCCACGCATCGTCGCGAGCAGTCGAGGCTCTAGCATGAAGACGAATCCCATTAGCCTCACCGACGCAGAGATCGCCGAAATACTTGCGGCGCGAATCTAGCCTGGATATTCCTGCACTAATCACTCTCGCCACCGCCAATCACGCGCTTGATGATTTCGCTGGGGAAACCTCTACTTGCCAGAAAGCGATATTGCCCGGCACGCCCAGCGGCATCGCCCGCCACCTCGCCGAATTTCTTCAGCCAGACCGAGCGTGCCGCCTCCAAATCATGTTTGCGCGCGCTTTCGAGCGCTTCGGCCATTTCACTTTCAAGCACACCCTTTTCACGTAAATCGGCTTTTAACCGCAGGCTACCGTGTTTGCCGCTTCGCGCATGGGCGAGCATGTCAACGTAGCGGGAATTGGAGAGCAGATTTTCTCTCTCCAGAGCATCGAGCAAAGCATCAACTTCATCGGCATCTGCGTAAGCGCCGAGTTTGCGTGCGAGTTCTGCGCGGCTATGTTCTCGCCGCGCCAGAATATTTAATGCTCGTAGCCTGAGGGTCACACTTCAACAGCCGGCGACGCACCCTTCACACCCAGCTTCTCCCGAATCAGGCCTTCGATTTCCCTGGCGATTTCCGGATGCTCACGCAGATATTCGCGTGAGTTATCTTTGCCCTGACCGATCTTCTCGCCCTGATAAGAATACCAAGCCCCCGCTTTATCAACGATCTTGTGGGTCACTCCGAGTTCGATAACTTCGCCCTCGCGCGACACACCTTCACCATAAAGAATGTCGAACAAGGCCTCTTTGAAAGGCGGCGCCACCTTGTTCTTGACGACCTTCACCCGGGTTTCGGACCCCACCACTTCATCGCCTCTTTTAATCGAACCAATCCGCCGGATATCCAGGCGAACAGACGCATAAAACTTGAGCGCATTGCCACCCGTCGTCGTTTCCGGGCTGCCGAACATGACGCCGATCTTCATCCGGATCTGGTTGATAAAAATCACCAACGTATTCGTTCGTTTGATATTGGCGGTCAGCTTGCGCAGCGCTTGACTCATCAAGCGCGCCTGCAAGCCCATGTGCGAATCCCCCATCTCGCCCTCGATTTCGGCCTTCGGCGTCAGCGCCGCGACCGAGTCGATGACGACAATATCCACCGCGCCGGAGCGCACCAGCATGTCGGCGATCTCCAACGCCTGCTCGCCGGTGTCCGGCTGAGAAATCAGCAGGTCGCCGACATTGACGCCCAACTTCTGCGCGTAAATTGGATCCAGCGCATGTTCGGCATCGATAAAGGCTGCCGTGCCGCCCAGCTTCTGCATTTCTGCGATCACCGACAGCGTCATGGTGGTCTTGCCGGACGATTCCGGACCATAAATTTCCACCACCCGGCCGCGCGGCAGACCGCCGACGCCCAAGGCGATATCGAGTCCCAACGAACCGGTGGAAACCACCTGGATGTCGTCGATGACGCTGCCATCACCCATCTTCATGATCGAGCCCTTGCCGAACTGCTTTTCGATCTGGGCGAGTGCGGCGGCGAGCGCCTTGCTGCGGTTTTCATCCATGTGTATTTTCTCCTGATTGATCTTGATGATTATGGCACGAGGGCCTGTAACTGCCGGAGTGCGAAATCGACCGAGGCGGCACGGATCTGGCGACGGTCTCCAGCAAAATATTGGGTTGAACTGGCGCAGGGCAAACCAGATGCAGCCCAGCCAAAACAGACCATCCCCACCGGTTTTTCCGCCGAGCCACCACCGGGACCCGCAATCCCGGTGATCGCGATAACGACCTGCGCGGCACTATGCGCCAAGACGCCTTGCGCCATTTCGCGCGCGGTTTCCTCGCTCACTGCGCCAAATTGCAGCAGCGTTGCCGATCGCACACCGAGCATGTCTTGTTTGGCCGCATTGCTGTAAGTCACGAAACCGCGATCGAACCAGGCAGAACTGCCAGCCACCGAGGTCACAGTCTGCGCCAACCAGCCGCCAGTGCAGGATTCCGCGCATGCCAGCAGCCAACCCTGGCGCAGCAACACCGCACCCAACTCAGCGGCCAAGCGATCCAGTTCAGCTTCATTTACATCCATCTCGCCACCCCGAGCAAACAGACGATGGCATAAGCAGCGGCCAGCACATCATCCAGCATCACCCCGAAACCGCCGGGCACGCGCGCATCGAGCCAGCCAATGGGAAACGGCTTCCAGATATCAAACAACCGGAACAACGCAAACGCGAGGCCATACGCGACCATACCGCCAAGTTGATTGACGGGCGCGAACGGCAGCACGATCAGAAACGCAGCGATCTCGTCCCAGACCATGCCGCCGTGGTCATGCACGCCCAAGTCTCGGCCGGTAACCTCGCAACCCCAGACGCCAACAATGAGAAAAACAGCAATCCAGAGCCAGTAGAACGGGTGATCGGCGAGCAACCAGAACAAGGGAAAAGCCGCCAGTGTGCCGGCCGTGCCGGGCGCTTTCGGCGACAAGCCGGAACCAAAACCCAACGCCAGGAAATGCGCCGGGTGCGCGAACAGAAACGCACGATCCGGCGTGACTTTAATTTGCGAAGTGGTCAAAACCGCGCTCCTGTATCTGCAACTGCCGACCATCCTGGCCAATTACACGCAAGCCTGCGACTGAACCAATACGCCCGATTCGGTGCACCGACACGCCGGCGACAGCCCCCGCAGCAAGAACTGACGCCGCATCATCGACTGGCGCACAAAAGCACAATTCGTAATCATCGCCGCCCGCGAGCAGGCAACGTCTGGCCAGGGCGGAACCGGGCAACAACGCGAGCAAGGCCGAATGGGATGGGACAGAAGTGAGCTCAATCTCTGCCCCGACGTTGGAACGTTCCAGGATATGGCCCAGATCAGCCAGCAGACCATCAGAAATATCGATCGCCGCGACGCGTGGCAACTGCGCCAAAGCAAGCCCCAGCGCAACGCGTGGCTCAGGCCGATGCAAACGAGTCAGGCAGGCTGCGGCTGCATCCGCGTTCAACGTAATTTGTCCCTGCAGATGCGCCAGGCCGAGTGCCGCGCCGCCCAGATCGCCCGATACCCAGATATCGTCGCCAATTTGGGCGGCATCGCGGCGCAACGCACGCGCATCGGTTTCACCCAAAATGGTGACGCACAAGTTGAGCGGCCCGCGCGTGGTATCGCCCCCCACCAGAGAGACCGAAAAGCGATCCGCCAGATCAAAAAAGCCACGGCTGAACGCAGCCAGCCAGGCTTCATTCACCTCCGGCAAAGCCAGCGCCAGCGTCGCCCAACGCGGCGTCGCCCCCATCGCGGCGAGGTCGGATAGATTCACCGCCAGCGTTTTATGCCCAAGAGAATAGGGATCGGCATCCGGCAGAAAATGCCGGCCGGCCACCAACATGTCGCTGGAAACCGCCAACAGTTGGCCGGGATTGACCTGCAGTAACGCGGCATCGTCGCCAACCCCGAGCACCGCGCTAGCAGCACCGGCTGGTCGCGTAAAAAACCGCTGGATAAGATCGAATTCGGAGGGCATCGCCGGTTCTGCCACCCGCGCTGTTTTCAAGACTGGCGTTCGCCTTCGATTTCAACCTGGCGAACGACCTGCGCCAGCTTGTCGAGCACGCCGTTGATGAACTTGTGACCATCGGTGCCGCCGTACATCTTGCCCAACTCAACCGCCTCGTTGATACAGACCTTGTACGGCACGTTGAAACTGTGGATCAACTCGTAGGCGCCGATCAGCAATACCGCGTGCTCAATCGGCGACAGCTCGACGACCAGACGATCCAGATGCGGCGTCAAGGCCAGATCAAGATTGGCGGCTTCTTTCAGCACACCGTCGAGCAACTCACGCAGAAAACCGGAATGCGGCTTGGTCAGTTCCTCATCGCCCGCCGCTTCCGTCTCTTCCGGCTCGTAGCGCTCAACCTGCACCAGCAAGCTGGCGTAATCACCACCGGCAATCTGCCACAGGTACAGCGCGCGCAAAACCCGTTCGCGCGAAACGCGGCGGGGATTCGGGCCACGTTTGGCCGGTTTGGAAGGTCGACCGGAGGGTTCAGCTTGTGCGTTCATAGCGCCTTCAGCAGTCGCGCCATCTCAATCGCGCAAAGCGCTGCTTCACGCCCTTTTTCAGTCATCCGCGAGGTCGCCTGATGATCGGTGTTGGTGGTCAGCACACCATTGGCGATCGGCACGCCGGTATCCAGCGTGGCGCGAGTGATGCCGGATGCCATCTCGTTGGAGACGATCTCGAAGTGATAGGTATCGCCGCGAATCACCGCGCCCAATGCCACCAGGCCATCAAACTTGCCCGACTCGCCCATCTTCTTCAGGATCAGCGGCAGTTCCAGCGCTCCAGGCGCGGTTGCAATCACGATATCCGTTTCGGTCACGCCAGCTTTCACCAGTGCGGCAACGGCGGCGGAAAGCAGGCCCTCACACACTTCCATATTGAAACGGCTCATGGCGATACCAATACGCAGACCTTTGCCGTCGACATTGGGTTGAATTTCGTTGATTTTTTCGTAGCGGGCCATGTCAGTTTCCTTGTTCAAAATAACCTGTCACTTCCAGTCCAAAGCCGTCCATCGCCGGCATCTTGCGCGGTGTGGCGAGGAGTTTCATCTTGCCGACGCCGAGATCACGCAGGATCTGCGCGCCGGTGCCGTAGTTGCGCAGATCGAATTTGCGCGCTGGCGGCACAGCTTCCGTCGGCAAGGCGCGGGAAGCCAGTTCATCCGCCGATTCCGGGCGATGCAGCAGCACCAGCACCCCACAGCCGGCATCGGCAATCAGTTTCAGCGCGGTATGGACAGAATAGGCATGACCACTGCCACCCATATCGAGCACGTCGATCAACGAAACCGGCTCATGTACACGCACCAGCGTTTCAACCTCGGCGTGAATTTCACCCAGGCTCAGCGCCAGATGCGTGGCGCGGCTGATCTTGTCGCGATACACCCCAAGCTTGAATTCGCCAAATGGCGTCGTGATCAAACGCCCACCTTCGCGCTCCACCAGTCGCTCATTGGCGGCGCGGTAATGGATCAAATCGGCAATCGCGCCGATCTTCAGGCCGTGTTCATGGCTGAATTCGAGCAGATCCGGCAGCCGCGCCATGGTGCCGTCTTCTTTCAGAATCTCGCAGATCACCGACGCCGGCACCAGACCGGCCATGCCAACCAGGTCGCAACCGGCTTCGGTATGCCCGGCGCGCACCAGCACACCCCCTTCCTGCGCGCGCAGCGGGAAGATATGGCCAGGCTGAATGATGTCGGCGGGAACCGCATTTCTAGCCACCGCCGCCTGGATGGTGATGGCGCGGTCAGCGGCGGAAATCCCCGTCGTCACACCTTCGGCGGCTTCGATCGACACCGTGAACGCAGTGCCGTGCGGTGTCTGGTTGTCGCTCACCATCTGCTTCAGACCCAGCTGACGACAACGATCATCGGTCAAGGTCAGGCAGACCAGGCCGCGTGCATGCTTGACCATGAAGTTGATCGCTTCCGGCGTCACGTGTTCGGCGGCCATCACCAGATCACCTTCGTTTTCGCGGTCTTCCTCATCCACCAGGATGACCATGCGGCCAGCCTTCAACTCCGCAACAATTTCTTCGATCGGGGCGAGGCTCATGTTCAGTCTTTGTCCTGTTGGTTAACGTAATGCAGCAAACGCTCGGCGTAACGCGCCAGCATGTCGGCTTCCAGATTGACCCGCGTCCCGGCCTGAAGATTCTTCAACATGGTTTGTTCCAGCGTATGGGGAATCAGGTTGATGGAAAACTCGCTGCCTTGCACGCCGTTCACCGTCAACGAAACGCCATTCACCGCAATCGAACCCTTGCTTGCCAGATAACGCGCCATGCTTTCCGGCGCACGAATATCCAACCGCCAACTACCGTCGGCTTGATTAGAGACTGGGCCAAACTGGATCACTTCGCCGACGCCATCGACATGGCCGGAGACCAGATGACCGCCGAGACGATCCGACAAACGCATGGCTTTTTCCAGATTGACCTTGTCGCCAGGCGCGAAACCGATGGTGCAAGAGAAAGTTTCTCCCGAAACATCGACGCCAAAGCTGTCGGCGGTTTTCTCGACCACGGTCAGACAGACTCCGTTGCAGGCGATGGAATCACCTAACTGCGCATCGGACAGATCGAGTCCGCCCGCGGCAACCGTCACGCGTGCATCGCCGCTCGCACTTTCAGTCAAATGGGAAATGTGGCCGACGGCCTGGATAATGCCGGTAAACATGGAATACACCTGCTAATAAATGACGGCCGAAAAACCTTTCGACCTCGAGAAGGGCGGCATTTTAGCGCTAAAGGCGGATGCTCTGCGCTTATCCAACCCTTGCCTACACCGTGCCGCGCGCGATTTCCTTAGCGGTGGCCGGGCGCACGGCGACGACGGTGCCGGTAAAAACCAGATCCAGGCCGCACAAGGGGTGATTGCCATTGATCGTGACATTGTCGCCATCGATGTGGGTAATCTTGAACAACAGGGTTTCGCCATCTTCCGCATCCAGTTCAACCGAAGTACCGACCTGGACGTTAGGTGGAAATGCATCGCGCTGCTCGACGCTGACCAGTTCCTCGTCGTATTCACCGAATGCCTGCTCGGCGGTGAGTTCGATACTAAATTCATCGCCCACCGCTTTGCCCTGCAACGCCACTTCCAACGCATCAAACAGACCACCATAACCACCATGCAAGTAGGTCAGCGGTTCCTGACCGGCATCGACCACTTCGCCGTCGCGGTCGCTGACTTGATATTTGAGAGTGACTACCTGGTTACGGCTTATTTTCACGAGGATTCCAATTCCATAATTTTCAAACTGGGCGCAGGCGCAGACGCAAATCCGCACCGACCTGAACCATATCAAGCAGGTTGAACTGATGCCGCTCGGCCATGTCGGTCAGCTCAGGTTCGTTAAACAACCCGCGCGCGGCATGGCCCATCACCACTGGCGCCTGATAGGCGATCCATTCATCGACCAGCCCGGCGGCAAGCAGCGCGCCGTTCAGCGTCGCACCGGCCTCGACATGTACTTCGTTGATACCCTGGCGACCGAACTCTTGCAGCAACGCGGCCAGATCGACGCGGCCATGCGCATCGGGAATTTCCAGAATTTGCGCACCAGCGGCTTCCAGCGCGGTACGCCGCAAATAGTCCGCCTCGGCGCAAGCAATGAAGGCGCCGCCAAGCAATATCTTCGCGCTCGGTGGCGTGCTGAGCCCGCTATCGACGATAACTTTCAGCGGCTGGCGCGGCGTATCCAACTCACGCACATTCATCTGCGGGTCGTCGGCCAGCACCGTGCCGCTGCCGGTCAGGATAACGCAGGCACGGGCGCGCCAGCGCTGCACATCGGCACGCGCGGCGGCGCCGGTAATCCATTTCGATGCGCCGTTAAGCAGCGCGGTTTTACCATCCAGCGAAGACGCGGTTTTCAAGCGAAGCCAAGGTCGACCCCGCGTCATGCGCGAAACAAAGCCGATGTTGAGTTCACGCGCTTCGCCTTCCAGCAAACCCACCTGAACCTCGATCCCGGCTAGCGTCAACAACTCCAGACCTTGCCCGGCGACCTGCGGGTTCGGGTCGCGCATTGCGGCAACTACCCGTGCCACGCCGGCGTCAATCAACGCATTCGCGCAGGGCGGCGTGCGGCCGTGGTGGCTGCACGGCTCCAACGTGACATAAGCGGTGGCGCCGTTTGCCCGCGCACCGGCGGCGCGCAAGGCATGCACTTCGGCATGCGGACCGCCGGCTTTTTCGTGCCAGCCCTCGCCGACGACGACGCCGTCCTTGACGATGACGCAGCCGACGCGTGGATTCGGGGTGGTGGTGAACAGACCCCGTTCGGCCAATGCCAGGGCGCGGGTCATATTCACATGGTCTTCGACGCTGAAGTTCATGCCGATACCGCCGCTTCCAGCGCCACGATCAGGGCTTTTCCGCGTCGCGGATGGCGTCGCGAAAATCTTCGATGTCCTGAAACGCCCGATAGACGGAGGCAAAGCGGATATAGGCCACCTTGTCGAGTCGCTTCAATTCATTCATCACCAACTCGCCGATCATGCGCGAACTGATTTCCCGCTCGCCCAGCGCCAGCACCTTGTGGACGATGCGATCGATCGCCTGATCAACCAATTCGGTCGGCACCGGACGTTTGTGCAACGCTCGGCGAAAACCTTCACGCAATTTGTCGCGATTGAATTCCTGTCGCTCACCCGACTGTTTCACCACCGCCGGGGAACGCACCTCGGCAGTTTCAAACGTGGTGAAACGCTTGTCGCAGGCATTGCAACGGCGGCGGCGGCGAATGCTGACGCTGTCTTCCGACAAACGTGTTTCCACCACCTGGGTGTCCACCGCGCCGCAGAAGGGGCATCTCATGGGTTAGCGAAGCGCAAGTCGTAGGGTGCGCCATGCGCACCGCTCCAGATACGACTGGTGCGCACGGCGCACCCTGCTGAACTTACTTGCCATATACCGGAAACGCCGCCGTCAGCTTGCCGACTTCAGCCTGCACGCGCGCAATGACGGCTTCATCATTTGGCGCGTCGAGCACATCGGCAACCAGATGCGCGAGTTTCTCCGCTTCCAGTTCCTTGAAGCCGCGGGTGGTCATCGCCGGCGTGCCGATGCGGATGCCGGAGGTGACCATCGGCTTTTGCGGATCATTCGGGATAGCGTTCTTGTTGACGGTAATGTGGGCGCGGCCCAAAGCAGCTTCGGCTTCCTTGCCGGTCAGGTTCTTGGCTTGCAGATCGACCAGGAAAACATGTGATTCGGTGCGACCGGAAACAATGCGCAGACCGCGTTCGATCAGCACCTTGCACATCACCAGCGCATTCGCGGCAACCTGCTCCTGATACAGCTTGAAGTCCTTGCTCATCGCCTCCTTGAACGCCACCGCCTTGGCGGCGATGACGTGCATCAGCGGACCGCCCTGAAGACCAGGGAAGATCGCCGAATTGATGGCTTTCTCGTGCTCCGCCTTCATCAGGATGATGCCGCCGCGCGGGCCGCGCAGCGTCTTGTGAGTGGTGGAAGTGACGACGTCGGCGTGCGGCACCGGGTTCGGATACACCCCGGCAGCGATCAAACCGGCGTAATGCGCCATGTCGACCATGAAGATCGCCCCGACCGCCTTGGCGACCTTGGCAAAGCGGGCGAAATCGATCTTCAGGGCGTAAGCGGAGGCGCCGGCGATGATCAGCTTCGGCTTGTGTTCATGCGCCAGCGCTTCCATGCGGTCGTAGTCGATTTCTTCTTTTTCGTTGAGGCCATAGGCGACGACGTTGAACCACTTGCCGGACATGTTCAGCTTCATGCCGTGCGTCAGGTGGCCGCCTTCGGCCAGGCTCATACCCATGATGGTGTCGCCCGGTTGCAGGAAAGCCATGAACACCGCCTGATTCGCTTGCGAACCGGAATTCGGCTGCACGTTGGCCGCTTCCGCGCCGTAGATTTTCTTGATCCGTTCGATCGCCAGTTGCTCGGCGATATCGACAAATTCACAGCCGCCGTAATAGCGCTTGCCGGGATAGCCTTCGGCGTACTTGTTGGTCAGCTGCGAACCCTGTGCTTCCATTACGGCATGGCTGACGTAGTTTTCGGAAGCGATCAGTTCAATATGCTCTTCCTGGCGATGGTTCTCGGCCTGAATAGCGGCCCACAATTCAGGATCGGTGCTGGCGATGGTCTGGCTGGCGGAAAACATGGCAATGTCACTCAAGCGGGCTAAGAAAGCGGCGATTTTAGCAGGCTGTCGCCCACCGACATGCACTATCAGCCGGCTTGCGTTGACCGTTTATGCCGGATGAACTCGATGATGCCGGGCAACACCGAAATCAACACAATCAGCAGGATCACCGCCGTCAAGTTGTTCTTCACCACCGGCAAGTTGCCAAAGAAATACCCCGCCGGCACCAGCAAGCCGACCCAGATCACTGCGCCCAGCACCGAGAAGCCAAGAAATCGACCATAAGTCAGGCGACCAATGCCGCAGACAAAGGGGACAAAAGTACGCACCACCGGCACGAAGCGGGCGATGATGATCGCCTTGGGGCCATGCCTTTCCATGAAGGCATGCGTGCGATCCAGGTTTTCCTGCTTCAGCCAGCGGCTACCTTCAAATTTGAAGACTTTCGGCCCAAGAAAACGGCCGATCCAGTAATTGACGTTATCGCCGCATAACGCCGCAGCGATCAGCGTTGCCGCCACTATCTGCACATCCATGCCGCCGGCTGCCGCCACCGCGCCGGCGACAAACAACAGCGAATCGCCGGGCAAAAACGGCATCACGACAAAACCGGTTTCCATGAACACGATCGCGAACAAAATCGCGTAAACCCAGACGCCATAACTCTGCACCAACAACGCCAGGTGCTTGTCGAGGTGCAGGATGATGTCGATGAATTGAGCGAGGATTTCCATAGGAAGCCGATGAAGAATCAGGGACGCACAGTCATTCGATAAACCTTGCCTTCCATCATGCCGGGCACCCAGAGCTTGCCCTGATCATCCAGCACCATGTCGGCCGGTCCGGCAATGGGGAGTTTCTCGTTGGCCAGCGTCACTTTTCCAGTGCGGGCATCCAGAATATGCAGCAGCCCCGCCGGCTCGAACTTGACCCAGTTGGAAATCAGCCAACGATTGGCGCCCAGATCGACGATGCCATCGAAATAACCCGGCGGATTCAATTCGTAGGTTTTATCCAGTTTGGCGTGCAGGCCGTCCAGGCGATACGTCTTGACCTTGCCGTTTGGCTGCGAATTCGCACCCCACTCCACCAATATCAAATGATTGCCGGATTTCTTCATGCCGTTCGGCCCTTTCGGCGGTGTATCGAACGGCATTTCGGTAAACGATTTTTTCGGTAGATCGATGACGAACACCTTGCCGATATCGGTGGCCGAAAGGAGTAACCGGCGGTTGTCATAACGCGCGAAGGCGTTCAGGAAAACGCTGCCGGTGGAGGCCATATCGAGCGCAAAGACCTGTTTGCCATCGCGTAGGCGGAAGCCAAGCACCTGATCGATGTCGGCGACATAAAGAACGCCCTCGACCACCATCAAGCCTTTTGGCCCATTCAGCCGCTCCACCCATTTCAGCGCCTTGACATTGCCCAGGCGATCCAGGCGAGAGATAAAACCGTCGCCATCCTTGGCGGAAGGCTCCAGTTTGACGCCCAGATTGGAGACGAACACATCGTCACCGGCAACGACGACGCTCTCCGGAGAAGAAAAGCCGGAAAGGGTAGCCTCAACCTTCACCGAGGCGGCATGCGCCGAGTTGACCCAGCCCAACGCAATCAAAACAGTAACGGCTAGCAAACGCATGACGACCCCTTTTCAGCGTTATTGACCCAAGCAACGCAAACTCAAACCACCGCGCCAGAATCTTCCTTCGGCGGTTTGAGGAAGTCTTCGCGCGACACCCCCAACCACAAAACAATCGGACTGGCGACCAACACAGAGGAATAAGTTCCGACGACGATGCCGATGGTCAACGCCAGCGCGAAGCCGTAAAGCACCTCACCGCCCAACAGCAGCATCGCCAGCACCATGATCTGAGTGGTGCCGCTGGTGATGATGGTGCGTCCCAGCGTTGCCGTCTTCGCGTTATCCATGATCGCGGCGACATCGGTCATGCGGGTTTTCTTGAAGTTTTCGCGAATCCGGTCGAACACCACCACCGTATCGTTCACCGAATAACCCAGAATCGCCAGAACCGCCGCCAGCACGGTGAGGGAAAAATCCCACTGAAACAGGGACCAGACGCCCAACACGATAAAAATATCGTGCGCGGTGGCAAACATTGCGCCCAAAGCGAAACGCCACTCGAAGCGCAAGGCCAGATACAGCACGATGCCGATCGAGACCACCAATAGCGCCAACGCACCATCCTCGAACAATTCGCCACCGACTTGCGGACCGACGAATTCGACACGGCGCAACTCCGCCTTCGGCTCTTGCTGCTTGAGCACCGCCACCACTCTTTCCGACAATTGCGCGGAAGTGATTCCTGCTTTTACCGGCAAGCGCACCAGCACATCGGTCGAGCTGCCGAAATTCTGCACCTGCGCATCGGCATAGCCATTCTTGGCCAGATGATTACGGATCGATGTCACATCGGCGGCGGCGGGATAACCCATTTCCATCATCGTGCCGCCGGTGAAGTCGACCCCCAGATTGAGGCCTTTGGTCGCCAATAGCGCGATCGAAGCGACGATGAAAAATACCGAGGCAAAAATCGTGCTGCGCGCATAGCGCATGAACGGGATGTCACGCTTGAGGTGGAAGAGTTCCATGCTTACGTTCCTTTAAATCGATACTTTGGTCAGATGTTTGGAGCGGCCGTAAGTCAGGTTGACCATCGCGCGGGAGACAGTAACCGCGCTGAACATGGAGGTCAGAATGCCGAGGCACAGCGTCACCGCGAAACCGCGCACCGGACCGGAGCCAAGCCAGAACAAAGCGATGCCGGCGATCAAGGTGGTGATGTTGGAGTCCAGAATGGTGTCCCAGGCGCGCTCGTAACCCGCTGCCAGTGAAGCCTGCGGCGAGTTGCCGTTGCGCAGTTCCTCGCGGATGCGCTCGGCGATGATCACGTTGGCATCAATCGCCATACCCAAAGTCAAGGCAATACCGGCGATGCCGGGCAGCGTCAGCGTCGCCTGCATCATCGACAATAACGCCAGCAACAAGAACACGTTGGTGGACAGCGAAAGCACCGAAATCAGACCGAAAAACTGGTAATAAATCACCATGAAAACCGCTACGGCGGCGAAACCGATCAACGTCGAATTCATCCCGCGCTCGATATTGTCCGCGCCCAGAGACGGGCCGATGGTGCGTTCCTCGACAATCTCCATCGGCGCGGCGAGCGCCCCGGCACGCAACAGCAGGGCGACATCATTCGCCTCCTGCGTGGAATCCATGCCGGTGATCTGAACCCGGCCGCCGCCGATTTCCTCACGAATAACCGGCGCGGTGACCACTTCGGTCTTGCCCTTTTCAATCAACAGAATCGCCATCCGTTTGCCGACGTTCTCGCGCGTCACATTCTTGAAAATACGCGCGCCGCGACCATCCAGATTGATATGCACAGCGGCCTGGTTGGACTGGTTGTCGAAGCCGGGCTGAGCATCGGTTATGTATTCGCCGGTCAACACCACGGTTTTCTTCACGATCACCGGCTGACCATTACGCTCGAAGTACATCTCGGTGCCAAACGGCGACTGACCGGCAGCGGCAGCCTGCACGGTAGCGGGATCTTGCATCCGCTCTTCGTCCACCATGCGAATTTCCAGGGTAGCGGTACGGCCGAGAATTTCCTTCGCCTTGGCGGTGTCCTGCACACCCGGCAGTTGCACCACGATACGGTCGATGCCCTGCTGCTGAATCACCGGTTCGGCAACGCCGAGTTCATTGACTCGGTTACGCAAGGTGGTCAGATTCTGTTTCAGTGCAAATTCCTGCGTTTTGATTTGCGCGACTTGCTTCAGTTTTGCAACCAGCGCGAATTCCTCGCCGATTTGCGACTCGTCCAGTTGCAGATCCGGATAAGCCTCTTCGATCGCTTTCCGCGCCGCATCCAGCTGTGCCGCATCGCGGAAACGCAGTTTGACCGATTCGCCTTCACGGCCGATGCCGGTGTAGCGCACCTTTTTCTCGCGCAGCAGGGTTCGAATGTCGCCCTGATAACGTTCAGCGGCTTTTTCCAGCGCCTTTGGCATATCCACCTGCAACAGGAAATGCACGCCACCGCGCAGATCCAGACCCAGATTCATCGGCAACGCACCCATCGATGTCAGCCATTCCGGCGAGGCGGACAGCAAATTGAGCGCCACCGTGTAACTCGACCCCAACGCGGTTTGCAGCGCGTCCTTGGCCTTGATCTGGGTATCGGAATCAGCGAACCGCGCTTTCACGCCACGTGGATCCAAAGACACCCCCGTGCTCGACACGCCAGCTGTTTTCAAAGCAGCCTCGACTCGCTGTAACAGCACAGCATCCACTTTTTCTGTTGAACGCAGCGGCATCACTTGAACCGCCGGCACATCGCCGAAAAAATTGGGCAAGGTGTAAATGAAAGCGACAAGCAACGCGGCAACGATAAGAATGTATTTCCAAAGGGGGTATCGGTTCATGTCTTACTCGTGAAGGTGGAAGGGGCAAGGGACAAGAGGAAAAGAAAGGGGCAAGCGAGGCTGGTATAGCCTGACCTCACCCGCCTTCAGCCTTGCGCCTTTAGATGTCTTTGATCGTGCCCTTCGGCAGCACGGTTTGCACGGTGGCGCGCTGGAAATGCGATTCGACGCCGCCACCGATATCGAGGGTGATGTACTGGTCGGAAATTTTTACCACCTTGCCGACCTGGCCGCCGGCGGTGATGACTTCATCGCCTTTCTGGATCGACTCCTGCATCTTCTTTGTGTCTTTGGCGCGCTTCATTTGCGGCCGAATAATAAGGAAATAGAACAGTGCGAAAAGAACGATCAATGGCAAGAAGCTCATGATCGGATCGGGTTGAGCGGGATCAGCGGCGAAAGCGGGAGAAATCAGCATAATGAATAAAACCTGTAAAGAACCAAGGAAAAAAACCGGCGCATTCTAGCACTTGCGATATTTCAGTCGGATGCATGCGGTTTTGTACCGCGTGTGGCGTGAAACTCCACCGACCAGGCTTCAAACCGATCCGCTTCGATTGCAGCGCGCATCTCGCGGGTGAAGGTCTGGTAGTAATGCAGGTTGTGTATCGAATTGAGATGACCGCCCAAAGCTTCGCCGATACGAATCAGATGATGCAGATAAGACCGACTGAAATTGCGGCAGGTATAACAATCGCAACTCGGATCGACCGGGCCGGTATCGTGCCGATGCTTGGCATTCTTCAACCGCACATCGCCAAAGCGGGTGAACAACAGACCATGACGCGCATTGCGTGTCGGCATCACGCAATCGAACATGTCGATGCCCTGACCGACCGAAAACACAATGTCCTCCGGCGTGCCAACCCCCATCAGATAGCGCGGCTTGTCGGTCGGCAGTTGCGGCGCGGTATGACGCAGGATGCGCTGCATGTCGGCTTTGGGCTCGCCAACGCTCAAACCGCCGATGGCATAGCCGTCAAAGCCGATTTCCACCAGTTGCGCCAGCGAACGGTCGCGCAAATCTTCATGCATGCCGCCCTGGACAATGGCGAACAAGGCATTGGCATTTCCCTCGTGTGCAACTTTCGAGCGCTCGGCCCAGCGCAACGACAATTCCATCGAAATGCGCGCGGTATCGTGGTCAGCCGGATACGGCGTGCATTCGTCAAAAATCATCACGATGTCGGAATTCAACGCATGCTGTATCTGCATGCTTTTCTCTGGTGACAACATCATCCGCTTGCCATCCAGCGGCGAGGCAAACTTCACCCCCTGTTCCGTAATCTTGCGCAGATGCGTCAAACTCCAGACCTGAAAGCCACCGGAATCGGTCAGGATCGGGCCGTCCCAATGCATGAAGCCATGCAGGCCGCCATGTTTCTGGATGACCTCGACATCCGGCCGCAGCCAGAGGTGAAATGTATTGCCGAGGATGATCTGAGCGCCCAATGTCTTGAGTTCGTCCGGCGTCATCGACTTGACCACGCCGTGCGTGCCGACCGGCATGAAAACCGGCGTCTGAATGACGCCATGCGCGGTTTCCAACACGCCGCGACGCGCCAGTCCGGAACGGTGAGTAAGCTGAAATTGCATAAGGAGTGATTTAAATGATGCTTGAACGTTTAAGGGGCGCGAGTTTAATGCTCGCTTTGCCGTTTGCATTCCTGCTTACCACAATTGCCGAAACGCGCGCCGAAGAAGCCTGTGCCGCCGAGCAAGCGAAACGCGTCCAGATTGGCGCGCAAACCTTTCACGTCAGCGTTGCCGCCAGCTCCAGCGAACGCGCCCGCGGCTTGTCCGGGCGTACCTTTTTGCCGATGGAATCAGGCCTGTGGTTTGTCTTCCCCACACCAGACTGGTACGGCTTCTGGATGCGCGAAATGAATTTTCCAATCGACCTGATCTGGATCGACGCCCAGCGACACGTCGTCAACGCCATCACGCTACAACCTTGCGCCGATAAAAATTGCCCCATTCATTACGCCCCCAAACCCGTCGCCTTTGTACTGGAAATCAACGCAGGCAATTTTGCTGGCAAAGCGGGGGACCAAGTGACTTGGCGTTGCTCGCCATAAAAAGCGCCCCAAACAGCGCAAAAAATGAGACGGACACGAAAGGTACCTGGAAAAGCGCAGCGCCTTCCACCTCCAAACTCAGGCTTGCCTTTACGATTTCAAAGACAAGTTGAGGATGCAGGTGGAAGGCGCTGCGGCCTACGTCTTCTTGCGTTTACTTGCCGCGATCCAGCCGTAAAAACGACAACATCGGATCGCAGATTGGCTGATTACCAGCTTTGACGTCCACGCGGCTTGCTGGCCGCAGGGCGATGATCGTCGTTCTGGCTGTGGGTGGTCTTGTAGGCGGGGCGAACTTCCGGCTTCGACCAGGAGCTGGTTTTTTCCGGACGATCCCAGGAATGCGCCGGCTTGGCCGATGCGGGACGCGCATCCGGCTTGTTCCAGCTCGGGCGTGATTCACGTGCATCACGTGTATCCGGTTTGCCTTGCCAACCGCCGCCGTTGCCCGCACCAGTGGGAGCGCCAAACGCATTGCCACGCGAGTCGTCGGCGCGCGGACGTGATCCAGCATAGCCCTGACCTTGACCTTGCCCGGCATTCTGGCCAGCCCAACTTCCGCCGCGACCCTGATAACCGCCACTGCTGGAACGGGGCTTGTTACCCCAATCCTTGCCGCCGCCGGAACGCGGTTTGCCGCTGAAGCTGCGCTCGGGGCGGGCAGTCGGTTCATGGCCGGCAATCACATCGACCCGCACTGGCTGGCCGGTGTAACGCTCGATATCACGCAGCAGACCGCGTTCACGGCCAGCGATGAAAGTAATTGCGATGCCAGTACGACCCGCGCGACCGGTACGACCGATACGGTGTACATAATCCTCGGCAGCACGCGGTGCGTCGAAGTTGATGACGTGACTGATACCGGCCACGTCGATACCGCGCGCGGCGACGTCGGTCGCCACCAGCAGTTTGATCTGGCCATCACGCAAACGCTGCAAAGTACGATTGCGCTTGTGTTGCGGCATGTCGCCATGCAGCGCGGCGGCGGAGAAACCTTGCTCCAGCAGACTTTCCGCCAGATCGTCGGCACTCATTTTGGTCGCCCGACGTCGTCGGTAAACAGCAGACGCTGGTCGATATTGGCTTTGTGCTCTTCCTTGGTCGCCACTTCGATGCGCTTGGGCGACTTGGTCATGTTCATCGCCAACTTGCCCACCATGCCGTCCAGCGTGGCGGAGAACAGCAGAGTCTGACGCGACTCCGGGGTCTTCGACACAATGTGCTCGATGTCTTCGATGAAGCCCATGTCCAGCATGCGATCGGCTTCGTCGAGAACCAGCACTTCCAGACGCGAGAAGTCGATGCGGCCACGTTCGATGTGGTCGATCAGACGGCCGGGGGTGGCGATCATCACTTCCGGGTTATAGCGCATGGCCTGAAACTGCGGGCCGAACGGCGCGCCACCGACCAGACAGACGGTGCGCAATTTCTTGATGCCGGCACCGTAGATGGCAGCCTGTTTTTGTACTTGCAAGGCCAGTTCGCGGGTCGGGCACAACACCAACAAACGCGGGCCAACACCAGGCAGCAGTGAAGGTTCGGCCAACTTGTGCAGGCTGGGCAACAGGAAGGCGGCGGTCTTGCCGCTGCCGGTGTGGCTGGAGACCAGCAGGTCGGAACCGGCCAGCGCGGCAGGCACAGCGTCCCTCTGCACTTGCGTCGGCACGGTGTAGCCGGTGGTTTCCAGACACTTCAAAACGATGGGGTTCAGGCCCAGTTCAGAGAAACTCATGTAAATCCTTTCGATACCTGTCCCTGCCGCCCCTTTCGATGGGCGAGCAAAGGACAACACGTCCCGTCGGGGGACGAAAACAGAAACGCTCGGGCCGACAATTTTCGACCGCGTCGATTCTCGCGAAACATCGGCGCCAACCGAATGCCGCGAAGCCGAATCGACAGAAGCGAATTCTGTGGAAAGGATCAGGTGAGGTCGGGGACGATGGGGCTGTGAAAACAGTCCCGTGGGCTAGATA
>JAIFKV010000064.1 GCA_020049415.1 Betaproteobacteria bacterium | reverse complement strand
GTGCCCGCGCTTCCATGTCGATCGCACCGGCATCCGCCTGCTTTGCACCTACCGCGGCCCCGGCACCGAATGGCTGGAGGAAGGCGATGCCGACCGCACCAGAATGGGCCATGGCGCTGGCGGCATGGATGACGAATGCTCCGGACTGATTCTTTCCCGCGCTGGCGTCGGTCAGGTGGCGCCGTTTGCCATCGCCTTGCTGAAGGGGGAGCTGTGGCAGGGCAACGATCATCGCGGCGCAATTCATCGCTCACCCGCCGTGCCCGAGAAGGACGCCCCGCGCGTGCTGCTGGCGCTGGACGCGGTTTGGGATTGATGTCGAAGTAACATTCAGGGAAACCCGAAGAAACCCCATGCACACTGAAAACCGTCTTCCCGTCACCGTCCTGTCTGGTTTTCTTGGCGCCGGCAAGACCACGTTGCTCAACCACATCCTGAACAACCGCGAAGGCCGAAGGGTGGCGGTGATCGTCAACGACATGAGCGAGGTCAATGTCGATGCCGCGCTGGTGCGCGACGGCGGTGCGGCGTTGTCGCGCACCGAGGAAAAGCTGGTCGAGATGTCCAACGGCTGCATCTGCTGCACGCTGCGCGAGGATTTGCTGCTGGAAGTCTCGCGCCTGGCGAAAGAAGGCCGCTTCGACAATCTGGTGATCGAATCCACCGGCATCGGCGAACCGCTGCCGGTGGCGGAAACCTTCACCTTCGAGGACGAGAACGGCATCTCGCTATCGAAGCTGACACGGCTGGATACCATGGTCACCGTGGTCGATGCGCGCAATTTCCTCGACGACTACGCCAGCGACGATTTGCTCGGCGATCGCGGCGAATCAATGGGCGAGGAAGATACCCGAACGGTGGCGACACTGCTGGTCGAGCAGATCGAGTTCTGCGATGTCATCGTGGTCAACAAGGCCGATCTGGTCAGCGAGGCCGAGTTGGCCCGTCTGTTGTCGATCCTGCATACCTTGAATCCACGCGCCAAACTCGAACTCGCCAGCTTCGGCCGGGTGGAACTGAGCAGCGTGCTGGACACCGGCTTGTTCGATTTCGAGCAGGCGGCGCAAGCGCCGGGCTG
The DNA here is from genome assembly GCA_020049415.1 of Betaproteobacteria bacterium. Taxonomy (GTDB): domain Bacteria; phylum Pseudomonadota; class Gammaproteobacteria; order Burkholderiales; family Thiobacillaceae; genus PFJX01. The sequence continues at coordinate 4,645 of JAIFKV010000064.1, read as the reverse complement.
GCTGAAGGAAATGCGCGGCGAACATGTGCCGGAAACCGAGGAATACGGCATCGCCAGCTTCGTCTATCGCGCTCGCCGACCGTTCCACCCGGCGCGGTTCTGGGACTGGATCCACACCGAATGGCCCGGCGTGATACGCGCCAAAGGCTGGTTCTGGCTGGCCAGCCGACCGGATTGGGCGGGCGTCTGGTCGCTCGCCGGATCGACGCGCGACCACAGTCCGGGCGGCTTCTGGCCGGAAAGTGTAGATAGTCAAGGCAAGGTAAAACGCGATGCGCGGCAGGAAATCGTGCTGATCGGTATCCGCATGGATCAGGACGAACTGAAAGCCTGTTTTGATGCGTGTTTGCTGAACGATGCCGAGATGGCACTGGAAGAAGCTGGCTGGCAGCAACTGGATGACCCGTTCCCGCGTTGGCGGATGGCTGAGGAGCAATAGCGCTGTGACAAAATGCCGCACATTGAGCGCTAAGATGGCGTCAAGAATGGGCTGCCGGTTCAAACCTGAACCGGTTTTAATTATCTGGAGAAGATCATGAAAAAACTGTTTACCCTGTCCTGTTTACTGCTGGCGCTGTCCGGTGGCGTTCAAGCCGGCGATGCCGACCCGTTGTTCATCAACATGACCAGCGACGACAATCATCGCGCCAACATGGCCATCACCTTCGGCACGAAACAACATGCGCGCGGCCATGCGCTGACGATTTTCCTCAACGACAAGGGTGTGCTGGTCGGTTCCAAAGCGCATGCGAAGAAATTTGCCGACCGGCAGAAAGATTTGACCGACGCCATGAGCAAGGGCGCAACCGTCATCATCTGCCCGATGTGCATGAAGCATTACAAGGTGAATGAAGCCGACCTGCTGCCTGGCATCAAGGTTGGCAGCCCTGAAGTCACCGGTGCTGCGCTGTTCAAGGACAACGGCAAAACCCTGACCTGGTAAGGCCATCTCCAAGCCATGGACGGACCCCGGCCATGGCTTGTTCGCAAGGAGCCCTCGGATGAAGAATGCACTGTTACCGCTTACCCTGGCCTGGCTGATTGCCGCGCCCGCCTTCGCCCAGCATGAACACAAACATGATCACGGACACCAGCACGCCCATGTGCATGGCGTCGCCAAACTCGAAGTTGCGGTGGATGGCGGCAATCTGAGCCTGCGCCTTGAATCGCCGCTGGAAGGTTTGCTCGGCTTCGAACATGCGCCGCGCAATGACCAGGAACGCGCAACGGTGGTTGAAATGCGCAAGAAACTGGCGGATGCCGGCAAGCTGTTCGCGCCGACTACAGCGGCGCAGTGCACCCTGAAGTCGGTTCAGGTGGCTGCGCCGTCGCTGGATGCCAAGCCTGCCGCCAGCCAGAACACGGCTGCGGAACATGCCGACCTGGATGCCGACTTCCTGTTCAACTGCGCCCAGCCGGCCAAGTTGACCGGGCTGGACGTGCGCCTGTTTCAGGCGTTTCCCAACATGCGCCGTATTGAAGCCCAGGTGGTGACCGCCAAGGGCCAGAAAGCGACGCGTCTGAGTTCAAAAATGCGTTTCCTGAGTTGGTAACCGAGTAGACAACTGAGGAAGTAAGCTGACCGGTATGCCGCAACCCGTGCTGTCGTTGGAAAACCTGCTGTTCCGCTGGCCGGATCAGGCGGCGGCTTGCCTGGATATTGCCGATTTCCAGGTGGCGGCGGATGAACAGGTGTTTATTCATGGCGAGAGTGGCTCCGGTAAAAGCACGTTGTTGAATCTGATTGCCGGTGTGCTGACGCCGCAGCGAGGCAACATCGCAGCACTCGGGCAGCCGCTTTCGGCGTTGTCCGCCGCCGCGCGCGACCGTTTCCGGGTCGATCACATCGGTCTGATCTTTCAGCAATTCAACCTGATTCCGTATCTGTCGGTGCTCGACAACGTCTTGCTGCCATGTCGCTTTTCAGCGCGCCGCAGTCAGCGGGCGGGTGATCCCAAAACAGCCGCCGCTACCTTGTTGCAGCATCTCGACCTGGACGCCAGCCTTTGGCGGCGACCCGCGACCCAGTTGTCGGTTGGACAGCAGCAACGCGTGGCGGCGGCCAGGGCGCTGATCGGCCAACCGGAAATCGTCATCGCCGACGAGCCGACTTCGGCGCTGGACGCGGCGCGGCAAACCGCCTTTCTGGATTTGCTGCGGCGCGAATGCGCGGCGGCGAATGCAGCGTTGTTGTTCGTCAGCCATGATTTGCGCTTGGCGGAAGGATTTGGCCGCCGGGTCGAAATGGGCCAGATCAACCGAGCAACTACCGCATGACCCACCTGCTGCCGCTCGCCCTGAAAAGCGCCTGGAACCGGCGCTACACCTTGGGTTTGACGCTGATCGCCATCGCCTTGTCGGTTACCCTGCTGCTCGGCATCGAACGCGTGCGTCAGGATGCGCGCGACAGTTTTGCGCAGGCGGTTTCCGGCACCGACCTGGTGGTCGGCGCGCGATCAAGCCCGTTGCAATTGCTGCTCTACGCGGTATTCCGCATCGGCGAAGCGAGCAACAATATCGGCTGGGACAGCGCCCAGGCGCTGGTGGCGCATCCCGCCGTGGCGTGGACGATTCCGCTGTCACTGGGTGATTCGCACCGGAGTTTTCCGGTGTTGGGCACAACACCGGCTTACTTCGAGCATTTTCTTTACGGTGACAAACAGGCGCTGAAACTGGCGCAGGGCAAGCGTTTCGTTGGCCTGTTCGATGTCGTGTTGGGTGCCGAAGTGGCGGAACGCCTGGGCTACCACCTCGGCGACAAAATCACCCTGGCGCATGGCATCAGCGAAGACGGTCCAGAACATGGCGACAAGCCATTCAGCGTCGTCGGCATCCTCGCCCGCACCGGCACGCCGGTGGATCGCACGCTGCATATCGGCCTCGAAGCGCTGGAAGCGATTCATCTCGACTGGCAAGGCGGCGCGCCGATTCCCGGTTTTGCCATCCCCCCCGAACTGGTGAAGAAATTCAATTTGACGCCTAAGTCGGTCACCGCCGTGCTGGTCGGCCTGAATACCCGCGCCGGCGTGTTTGCGATGCAGCGTTACGTCGCCAACTACCGCGACGAACCTTTAATGGCGGTGCTGCCCGGCGTCGCGTTGAGCCAGTTGTGGGAGATGATGGCGATCGCCGAACGCGCCCTGCTGGCGATCTCGGCGCTGGTCGTCGTGGTCAGCTTTGCCGGCCTGGTCGCCGTCGTGCTGGCCGGCCTGGGCGAGCGTCGGCGCGAACTCGCCATCCTGCGCGCCAACGGCGCCCGGCCGCGCGATCTACTCACACTGCTGGCGCTGGAGGGCGGCGCAGTGACGCTGGCTGGCGCGCTGGTTGGTTTGATGCTGCTGACGCTGCTGACGGCAGTGCTCGGCCCCTGGCTGGAAGCGCAATATGGCCTGCTTCTCAAGCTGGCGCTGCCAAGTGTCGAAGAGTTGCGCTTGCTCGGCTGGGTTGTTCTGGTCGGCACCCTGGCCAGCCTGCTGCCGGGATATCGCGCCTATCGCCTGTCGCTGGCCGACGGTCTGACACCGAGAGTTTGATGCGCCACGCGATCAAGCATGCCCTGCTTGTTGTTCTTTTCCTGCTCGCTCAATTTGGCGCGCTGGCGCATGGCGTCCAGCATGCCATCGAACCTGTGCACAACGATGGGCCGGTGTGCGAATTATGTCTGGCTTATACCTCGCTGGGCGCCGCCATCGTCGGCAGCTTGCCGACTTGGCATGCACCGATGCTTGTACCGATCTTCAATGCCCCGATTCCGCTGGCTTCTCCCGTCGCTTTTCGGGCGACTTACCAGAGTCGCGCGCCGCCCTTGTCTTGCTGATTCCCGCAAACCTCAGCGGGTAGGGTGCGCCATGCGCACCTCGCCCGATGCCCCGGTGCGCATGGCGCACCCTACTTGATCAGCAAGGATTCAACATGTTCAAACGTACTCTCCTCGCCGCCGCCTTGGCGTGCGCATTTCCCCTGCCAACGCTGGCAGCCAGCGATGGCGAATTCGCTGCCGAAGTGGCCAAAATCCGTGCCGAGTTCGATCAGAAATTGCAAGAAATCCAGTCTGCCTACGAGGCACGTCTGAAAGCGCTGGAATCTCGACAGACCGAGGCTGCTCCCGTCCCCGCTGTAGTCGTCGGTCAGCGCCAGGACAAACTCGGCGCCGTCGGCTCCGGCTCCAGCTTCAACCCGCAGATTTCGGTGATCTTCGACGGCGTCTATTACAACGACAACAAGAAAGGCGGTGGTGTCGAGGCGATGGAGCACATCGACGGCATCAATCACAGCCATGACCATGAAGGCCATGACCATGCCGAACTGGAACGCGGCTTCAACCTGCGCGAAACCGAGATCATCTTTTCCGCCACGGTCAGTCCCTATTTCGACGCGACACTGAATCTGGCGGTCGATTCCGGCGGCGGCGTCGAAATCGAAGAGGCCTACTTCGATACCCGCGCTTTGCCTGCTGGCCTGAAACTGCGCGGCGGCCGTTTTCTGTCCGGTGTCGGTTACCTGAACAGCCAGCACCCGCACAGCTGGGATTTCGTCGACCAGAATCTGGCTTACCGCACGCTGCTCGGTGATCACGGTTTGAAAGATACCGGCGTGCAACTCGGCTGGACGCCGAAAACCGGCAGTCTTTACACCTTGTTGGGCG
>JAIFKV010000160.1 GCA_020049415.1 Betaproteobacteria bacterium | reverse complement strand
ATTGGGCAGGCTGACTGTCAGATTGTGCGGAGACCCTGCATACGGCGGAAGGCGCGATAAAGCCGCTTTTCCGCCCTACGATTTCTCGTCGATCATCACGCGCGGTATGTCTATCATGCCAGCCGTCGTAGGGCGGAAAAGCGCAGCGCCTTCCGCCGAATGCAACAGCGTTGATCTCATCCACCGCTATTCGGCTTGGTTATTTGCCGACTTGTTTGAGCACGGCATCGGAATCGGCAATCAATCGGTCCAGCTCCTGTTGCAGCTTTTCCTTCCGCTTCGCTTGTTCTTTTGTTTCGGCTTCGCTGCTGTCGGCTTGCTCGGCTTCTTCAATACGGGCAATTTCTTCTTCCAGTCCGGCGCGGCGTTTTTCCAGTTGACTGATTTTTTTCAGCAGGCTGGAATCGAGTTTTTGCGCACCTTCACGCGCTGCTTTGTAGGCGCTGGCGAGTTTGTCGAGCGCGGTATCGTACTTGCCGGCGTTGTATTTTTCCTTTTCCGACTTGGCCAGTTCGGTGACCGATACCGCCACATCCTTCACCTGGCCAAATACTTTGCTGGATTGGGCTTTTTCCTCGCTGGTGCCAAAGAAGTAGTTGTAGCCAAGAATGCCGATGACGGCGAAAACGAGGAGTTTGATGAGAAAGCCGATCATGTATGCCTCTACAGGTCTGTTGCGTCGTCGACATCTTTCCTCAGCCCGGCTGACTGTGCAAGCCGGTTGGCGCGGCAATGCCAAAGCGCATGGGATCAAGAATTCTGAAGGTGGGAGCGTCCGCTTGGGCGGGTTCGCCGGCGGCTGGGGCGGGGCGAGATTGCCTCGCCCGCGCTTGGGCTGATCAGTGTTTTTCGGCCACTTTCAGACGTGACATGTAATCGCTGACGGCGTCGATATCGGCGTCGCTGTAACGCTTCAATACTTTGACCATCTCAAGGCTGGCGTTGCGGCGACCCTGGTCGCGACTTTCGCGGGTTTCTCGTTTGAGATAGCTGTAATGCTGGCCAGCGACCATCGGGTAAAACTTCTTCGCATCGCCTTCGCCGCTTTTGCCGTGGCAACTGGCACAGTCCTTGTAATACAGCGCTTTGCCGCGCGACAGGTTGTAGCCGTTGCCTTTGCCGTTGGTGGCGGGGGTGGGCAATTTGTTCAGATACGCGGCGATGTCGGCAATTTCTTCCGCGCTGACGATCCAGTCGCCGGAGAACGGATACATGCGCGGGTTGTCGCGACGGCCGGCGCGGATGTCCATCATTTGCTTGATGATGACGCTGGCGTGCTGGCCGGCAAGTTGCGGATAGTCGGCTTCGGCCAGGCCAGAACCGTCAATCTTGTGACAGCCTTTGCATATTTTGTAGTCAGCTTGGCCTTTTTCGGCGTCCGCTGGATGCGCGAGGGCGCGGTTCAAGTCCTGGTCGGGTGAGTTCCAGGCGTAGCCATAGGTTTCGATGCCGGCGGCGCGGGGTTGTTTATTCAAGTCGGCGCTGCTGCTCTGGCCTGCGATTGCAAGCAGTGCTAGTCCGAGCATGGCGGGGGCAAGTAATTTGATTCTCATGTGATGGGTTCCTCGGGCTTGGTGACGGTCGCTTAGGGCATGCTGGCCATGTATTCGGCCACAGCGCGGGTTTCTTCTTCGCTCATCCGGTTGGCCACCGCTTGCATCACACGAGAGCCGTTGGTGCGCTTGCCGGTGGCATAGAGGCGAAACTGATCGAGCGCGTAATCGACATGTTGACCCGCAACACGCGGAAATTTTCCGGAACCGCTGCCGTCTTCTTCGTGACAACTATCGCAAGACGGGACGTCGGTGTTGCTGTTGCCTTTCAAGTACAGGTTTTTGCCGACGCTGAGCAGAGCCGGGTTGCCGGCAACGCCGGGAGCGGGTTTTTGCTTGGCGTAAAAGTCGGCGAGATCGGCTACATCCTGGTCGCTCAAAGTGCTGACCAGCGGCGCCATGATTTCGCTGACGCGCTTGCCACTGCGGTAGTCCTTCAGTTCACGCAGCAAATAAACTTTTTGCTGCCCGGCCAGTTTGGGAAAACCAGGAACCATGCTGTTGCCATCCGCACCGTGACAACCGGCGCACATCTCGTTGGCGATGGCTTCGGCATCAGCCTGGACAGGGGCGGCGATGACGGCGCTTAACGCGAGACAGGCGAAAGCGATCAGTGGTTTAGGGGTGAACGATTTCATTTGAACTCCTTCTTAATTATTTCCGGAAGCATACCTGTAAGCCTGCCAGGCAAGAATCGGGGCGCATTAAAATGTTGATTCAAGGCAATTATCTGACGATTTGGCCAAGTGATTGTTAGCCTGAGGCACAATGCGGCCTGATTCTTGGGAGGGCAACATGGAACTGATGTGGTGGCATTGGGTCGCTATGGGCCTGGGTTTGATCGCGATGGAAATGTTTGTGTCGACTTTTTTCCTGCTCTGGATTGGTCTGGGCGCGCTGATTACGGGGCTGCTGACGGCGCTGCTGCCGCTTTCTTTTGTTGCTCAGATTTTGCTCTGGACGCTAGCTTCTGTCGCGATAGTCGCGGTATGGTTGAAATATTTTAAAACGCCTGTTTCCACCCATGCCGGACAAGCCAAAGAAGGTGTGTTGGGCATTACCGGTTTGGTGACGCGACCGGTAACGGAAACGGCCGAGGGCGAGATTCTTTTTCAGCGGCCTGTGTTGGGTGCGGATCGCTGGCCGATTTTGTCCGACGCGCCTATCGCGGCGGGCGAACGTGCGCGGGTGGTGGATGTGCTCGGGCAGACACTTAAAGTCATCAAAATTTAGGAGAGCAGCATGGGCGGTGAAGTCGTTTCAATTCTTCTGATTCTTTTTCTGGTTGTTACGTTGTGGAAGGGGGTGCGCATCGTGCCCCAAGGCGAGGAATGGGTGGTTGAGCGGCTGGGAAAATATTCCAAGACGCTGATGCCCGGCCTGCACATTCTGGTGCCGTATATCGACAACGTGGCCTACAAGGTGGTGACCAAGGACATGATTCTTGATATTCCGCAGCAGGAAGTGATTACCCGTGATAACGCGGTGCTGATCACCAATGCCATCGCTTTCGTCAAGGTGACGGACACCCAGAGCGCGGTTTACGGGGTGACCAACTTCCAGATGGCGGTAATGAATCTGGTGCAAACCAGCTTGCGCTCGATTCTGGGGGATATGGATCTGGATCAGGCGTTGTCCAGTCGCGATCAGATCAAGGCGCGCTTGAAGATGTCCATTGCCGATGATGTCGCGGATTGGGGGTTGACACTGAAATCAGTCGAAATCCAGGATATTTCGCCTTCTGGCACGATGCAGAAGTCGATGGAATTGCAGGCTGCCGCTGAGCGGGAGCGAAAAGCCACCGTGACGCGCGCCGAGGGCGATAAACAAGCCGCGATTCTTGAGGCCGAGGCCCGCCTGGAATCGGCCAAGCGCGACGCGGAAGTTCAAGTCCGGCTGGCAACGGCCAGTGCCGAGGCAATTCGTCTGGTCGCCGATGCGATCCCGGATAAGGAACTGCCGGCGCTTTACTTGCTGGGCGAGAAGTACATTGCTTCAGTCAAGTCTCTTGCCGCTTCGGATGGCGCAAAAATTGTTTTGTTGCCAGCTGATATCATGAAGTCGGTTGAAGGTTTGCTGGGCGGCCGAGGCAAGTAATTCGGCGCGCAAGAGTTGCCTGATTCATGTTTTATCCAGCTTTTTCGGTACATGCTCAAAGCTTGCTTTTTCATGTAAAAAAGTTAAAGTGAAGTATAAAGATTCGCGCATAATTGCCGAAATTCGTTGCATTGCTGGCATTCGAACAGCGCAGCTCCTAGGGGTGATAAATTGAAAAAGACATGGTTGTTGTTGACCCTGATGGCCTTTCTGACCGGGGTGTTTGGCGGTGTCTCTGGCGTTCAGGCCGAGACGCATTCGAAGTCTGCTTCGGCCAAGGCAAAAATCAGCAAGGCAAGTTCGTCACACAAGAAAACCAAGTTCAAGACGAAAAGCAAGGCTAAAAAGTTTGCCCTGAAGTCAAACAGAAAACACGCCAAAATGAGCAAACGGCATAAAGCGACGCATTATGTGCAAGCGCCGCTGCCGCCGCTTCGGGCAATGCGGGCCATTTCGGCGGATACCTTGCAAGGTAATGAGCTTGATCTGCAAGCATCCGCAGCGCTTGTTGTCGATCAGAAAAGCGGCGAAGCCCTTTATGCCAAGAATATCGATGTTCCCACCGCGATAGCTTCGATCACCAAGTTGATGACCGCAATGGTGACCATCGATGCGGGTCTGGGTTTGAATGATGAAATTGTCGTCAATGATGAGGATGTCGACCGACTCAAGGGCACTGGTTCAAGATTGGCATTGGGTACGCGTTTGACGCGTGAGGAATTGCTGCATCTGGCGTTGATTGCATCGGAAAACCGTGCCGCATCGGCGCTGAGCCGCGCTTATCCAGGCGGACGCCCGGCCTTTGTTTTGGCGATGAATCGAAAGGCGCGCGAGATTGGCATGAAAGAAAGTCATTTCGTCGACAGCACCGGTCTCAACAGCGCCAACCGCGCCACCGCCAGCGATCTGGTAAGGATGGTCGATGCGGCCTACCGTTATCCGCTCATCCGTGAAATTTCCAGTTCCGGTAGTTATGATATTTCCGTGCCAGGAACCCGGGTCGTGAAAGTCAGGGAAAATGGCAAGGTTCGCAAGGTTTACCGCGCCGTACAGCGTCACATCGCGTTCAACAATACGAATAGCCTGACACGTAACGAGGATTGGGATATTGGTGTTTCCAAGACGGGTTACATCAATGAGGCAGGGCATTGCCTGGTGATGCAGACGCGGATTGCCGAACAGCGCGTGATCATTGTGTTGCTTGACTCGATTGGCAAGTGGGGCCGCATCGGCGATGCCCAACGAATCCGAAAATGGCTTGAACATGACAATCATGTCGCCAGCCATCATATTTCCCGCAAGGAAACTTGATCCGCCTGCATGGGCTGCGCAAACCCCCAACGACACCCAACAAAAAAGCGGCTACGGCCGCTTTTTTGTTGGGTGTCGTTGCTTTGGAAGACTGATGGCAGCGGATTTAGCGCATTCTGATATTCGAAAAAATTGATACCCATCAAGGAAGCGTGGTCTGGCAAATTCCTACTATTCGTGTCCTGAACTGATCATGGGTTGTCCATGGTTGGCGGAACCGCTGGAGGAGTCTATGCGTAACAATTTATTGATGGCCTTGGCCATGGTCGGACTTGTTGCTTCACCCGTGCAAGCCGGCCCCACAGAGAACCTGGCCAGCACCTGCAACGCCTGCCATGGTCTGAACGGTGTTTCGGCAGGCCCGACGATGCCCAGCATCGGCGGTCTGCCAGAAGCCTATCTGAAGAACCTCATGCTGCAATGGAAGAGCGGTGAACGTTACTCCGCCACTATGGGCCGTCACTTCAAGGGCTACAGCGATGCTGAAATCGAAGCCCTGGCGACCCACTTCTCGAAACTGCCGTGGGTGCCCGTCGTACAAACCGCCGACGCCAAGGTCATCGCCCAGGGCAAGGACGCCAGCGATCGCTGTGAAACTTGCCACGGCGCTACCGGCAGTGAGCCGGACGATGCGGAAACGCCGAAGATCAATGGTCAATGGGCGCACTACATGCACCTGGAAATGCTCAAGTACCGCACCGAGTCGGTGAAGATGCCGCACAAGAAAATGCGCAACAACAGCAAGAAACTGGACGAGGCCGATGTTG
>JAIFKV010000083.1 GCA_020049415.1 Betaproteobacteria bacterium | reverse complement strand
CTACAGGTTATTCCGCCGCAGCGAATGCCGCGCGCAACCAGTCCAGATCCTGCGCCAGTAGTTCTGTGTCGGCGTCGCGCAGGCCTCTGAATGGAATCTCCAGGCCGCGTTTGCGTAACTCGGTCTGAAGTTCACGCATCAGAACGCCGGATTCGGGCTGTAGCGCAGTACCGGAGTCATGCACCGCACAGCCGGGGCTTTGTTGATTGCCGCCGAGCACGGCAACGATTCTATAGCCGACGTGGGCATAGTTGGCCAGGCGATCGGCGGCGTCTGCGCCGATCTTCGCGCAACATCGGCGACCGCTGTCTGTGTCTAGCGCTTGCCGGATCGATCGTCCGGCTGGCCGCTTTCGCTGAAAGCCAAGACAGGCGATTTCCGGACACGGTAGTTGAAGGATGCCGACATCATGGGCATGGCATAGATCGATCAGTTGCCGGTTCATTGCGGCATAAGTCGCTGCGCCGGCATCGCGCGCATTCTGGTTGAAAACGCATTCGATGACCGCGACCAAGCGACCGGCCCTTGCATCGATCGGCGGCTTTGGCTGGAGCACGTTGGCCAAGCGTTGGCTGAATGCGCTCAGGGTCACGTCAACTCGCCGAAAACAAACTGCTATTACCCCCATGACGGGTCATTACCTGCGCCCCAGGGTTCGGTTGGATGCTGTCGCTGACATCGGTGGCGAGCGGGAAAGATGAGCTTGCATGAACAATCCTCTGGGTAATCGACCTGAATCAGTAAATTGACTTACCTCAGCATAGTGAATGATTCTGTGGCGCGGCACGCAAATCAACGCTTGCTTGCGCGCTTCGGCGTAATAGCCGCCGGCTTTGCTGCGGCGTTCAGACCTGCCTCGATCAGGCGCAGTCCGAGTGAAATGTTGTCACCCAGCGGTTGCGCGCCGATTTGTTCCAGTTCGCGTTGAGCTAGTACGGCAAAGCGACCACCGACAAACACCGGCATGCCGGTGGCTTCAACCAGTCGTGCGATTTCGTTCAGGTTTTCCTGCATCTGTGCCGCTTCCGCCAGGCCGCGCCCAGCCAGGATGATGCCGGCGGCATGCGTTTGCCGGCAAACCGGCAGCAATTGCTCAATTGGCATATCGGCGCCGAGGTAGATCACTCGGTAACCGTGTTGCAGCACGCCCAACGCCACCAGCAACAGACTGATTTCATGATGTTCGCCGGGCAGGCAGGACAGGATCAGTTGCCGCCCGTGCGTCAGGCCGGCGGCATGATGCAGGCGCGCGCCCAGTTTGTTGCGCAGCCAGGCGCTGAAAAAGTGTTCTTCTGCGATGCCGGCAGGGCGCTTTCCCCAGCGCAGGCCCAATTGCTCCAGTACCGGGATCATCAGACGTTCGGTGACGACATCGATCGGATATACCGCGCAGCTCTCGTTGTAGAGGCTGTCCAATCGATCACTGCTGAAGTTTTCCAGTGCGCTCAGTGTCTCCGCCAGGTAATTCTGCCAGGCTGGACTCAACGATGTCGCCAGGCTGCTTTCGATGATCATCGGTGCGCCCACCGGGGCGCTTGCTGCGGCGTCATCGAGCAAGAGGACGATCTCGTTCAGGCTCATGCCTTGTACAAGTAATTCTTGTACACGATGCACGCGTTGTACGTCTTGCTGGCCATAAAGACGGTGCCCGGATTCTGTCCGCAGCGGTTTCAGCAAGCCATGCCGATTCTCCCAGGCTCTGAGCGTAGAGGCATTGACACCGGTGCGACGAACGAGGTCTCGTATCGGAAAGGAGAGGGGGGTTGGTTCAATCGACATAAAATAATTGTACAGATTAACTTGTACACGCGCAGATTTTACGTATAATTTTAGCCACACAAATCTTGTACTCAACCTTCCACTGAAAGCGGCATCCCATGTCTATCCTGAAAAAAATGGTGTTTACCTCCGCTCTGATGGTTTCCTTTTCGGCACCCTCTCACGCGTTCCTGACGGAGCTGGTGGTTGGCATAACTAGCGTCACCAACAACCTGATCGACAGCACCGAGAGCGTTACCAACAACACCATGAACAACGCCACCTCGACCATGCAGTCGCTTTCCAGCAATCCGGGGAAAATGGCCGATCGCATCGGTCTGATGGCGGATCGTATCGGCTTCATGGCGGACCGCATCGTCACCACCGAAGGCATCATGGCAGGTTTGGCGCACAAGATCATCGACAGCGGCCAGTCGCCTCAAGTGCGTCAATTTGCGGCCGGATATGTGCCGGCCAATTCAACTGCTTATGCACCTGCCTATGTACCTGTCTCCGCTGCGTTGGTCAATTATCAGCATGCCTATGCCGTCGCGCAGCCTGGCAATGCCTACAGTTATTCGCGCCAAACGCCAGTCGCGCCGGTTCATGCCCGGTCAGATAACAGCCACTACTCGGCTTCTTACATGATTTACGGCAACACCGGATCAACCTACACCGCCGCACGCCCCGCCACCGCGGCGACGCCAGTCAGCAACACCTATCTATCCGCCCAGGCTTACGCGCAACCGCCGGCGGTCAAGGCGGTGGCGCAGAGTTGTGGAATTTCATATGGGGTTACACGTCGCTGCTGAACGCCGAATCTGCTGGTTGGGACGTTGAAGGCGTAGCGGCGTTATGCGGCACGGTTAAAATTCTGCCTTCCCTCCCCTTCGAAGGTGGCATGAAAGGGGCAAATCAACGTCGCCCCCCAACCGCATTTTGACCCGTTCAGCCATGAAAAAATCGTCGCAATCGAGCCCGCCAGAGTGCTCGCAGCACGGCCATCCAGACACTCCGCGGTTGATTGTGTTTGCCAGTTTGTTTCCCAACGCGACGCAACCCAATGCAGGTTTGTTCATCCGTGAGCGGATGTTTCGCGTTGGCAAGGAATTGCCATTGGTGGTGGTTTCTCCCAAACCCTGGTTTCCTGGACTGGGACTGATTCGGCGATTCAGACCGCATTACCGGCCGATGCCTGCGCGGCAAGAAACGCAGGCCGGAGTTGAGGTTATATTTCCCCGCTTCTTGGCGATACCCGGCATGTTGCGTGGCCTGGATGGCCTGTTCATGGCCATCGGCAGTTATTTCACCTTGCGCCGACTCAAGTCGCGTGGCTACAACTTCATCGACGCCCACTTCGCCTATCCGGATGGTCTTGCCGCGACGCATTTGGGCCGCTGGTTGGATTTGCCGGTCACCGTTACTTTGCGCGGCACCGAAGTTCCGCAAAGTCGGAAGCCGGCGCTGGTGACAAAGCTGAAGCGCGTCTTTCACGATGCCGACAGGATCATCAGCGTCTCTGACTCGCTGCGCCAACTCGCCTACTCCCTGGGCTTGGAAAATCGGCGTGGCCAAGTGGTCGGCAACGGCGTCGACGCTGTCCGTTTTTCACCTGTCGACAGAATGACGGCGCGGCAGCGTTTTGGCGTTGCAGAAACGGCAAAGGTGCTCATCACCGTCGGCGGCCTGGTTGAGCGCAAAGGCTTCCACCGCGTCATCGACTGTTTGCCGGCGCTGCTGATCAAACATCCTGAACTGCACTATCTGATCGTCGGTGGTCCTTGTCCCGAAGGCGACATGACTTACGCCTTGAAACAACAGGTGGACACACTGGGCTTGCACGAACGCGTCCATTTTCTCGGCCCGATTTCGCCGGATGAGCTGAAATGGCCGCTCTCCGCCGCCAATGTCTTCGTCCTCTCCACGCGCAACGAAGGCTGGGCCAATGTCATTCTGGAAGCGATGGCATGCGGGGTGCCGGTGGTGGCAAGTGATGTGGGCGGCAATGCGGAAGTGGTCAGCAGCCCTGAACTTGGCGCGATTGTTCCCTTCGATGACCAGGCCGCACTGACCGCTGCGCTCGACCAGGCGTTGACGCAGCGCTGGGACGACAGCGTGATTCGAGCCTACGCCACGGCAAATAGCTGGGATAGCCGGGTGGTGATCTTGTTGGAACTGTTCTCCAGAGTGCTGGCTGACAGGTCCGCAAAACAAGCGGCATCGGGCGAATGAGTTCAGCGCGCTGACCGGCGACTGCGCTGATAACTTCAGCGGCACGAAAATTCGTATTCTTCGGTGATGCGGTGCAGTGGAGTTCATTATTTAATGAGCTTATGATTGATCGATTGCTTTTATATGTAATTACAAACTGCTGTAAAAGGCGCGGCGAATAATCATCATATTGTCGGAATTTGAACGTCGCGGGCGAATTCGCAACACACCGACTTTGACCGCGAATGGAGGCGCTGGAATAAGTTGGTTTAATTTATATCGGCAGGCGAACATCGATGCATATTCTTATTTAATGATCTGCTTCTTTAATAAAGGTTTGTCATGTCCGCCGCCAAGAATCTCCTCCTTTCCGCTGCCCTTCTGGTTTCCTTTTCTTCACCTTCTTATGCCTTTCTGGATGGCGTTGTGGTTGGCCTGACGAGTGTTACCAACAACCTCATCGACAGCACTGAAAGTGTGACCAACAACACGATGAATAACGCCACCAACACCGCGCTGACGCTTTCCAGCAACCCGGGCAAGATGGCGGATCGGATTGGTCTGATGGCGGATCGTATCGGTTACATGGGTGATCGCATTGTCACCACTGAAGGCATCATGGCGGGGCTGGCGCACAAGATCATCGACGGCCCCAACAAGCAACCGCAACAAGCGCAACAGCAATTTGCCTGGGGCTACGCCCCGGCGCCAAGCAACCAGCAAGTGAGCTACTCGAACAATGGCGATGCTTTCAACAATGGCTATGCCAACAACCGCCCGACGCAAAACCAGAATTACACCGCCAATCCCTACATGCCGGGCTATGCGGCAGCGCCTGCGCCCAGCTTTGGTTACGCCAAACCGGACAATTCACGCTACTCGGCGTCGAACATGATTTTTGGCCAAGCCGGCTCGACCTATACCGCTCAGCGCAATGCACCGCAGCCGTTGGCAACGGGTTATCAACCCGCTTACCAACCCGCCAGCAAGGTTTCTGGTTACGGCTTCGCGCAGCAAGCCAGCTTCAACACCAGCAGCAGCAACTGCGGCTACGCCTACGGCGTAGCGCGTAACTGCCGCTGATCTTGCGGCTGATACGTTTAAAGAGGTTTCAAGACGATTTGTTGCTGTGCTGCTCTACATAGGCGCATAGAACATCGTTCATGCGAGTTTGCCAGCCGTCGCCACTGGCCTTGAAGTAAGCCAGTATCTGCGGGCTGAAACGCATTGTGACCAAGACTTTGGTGGGCCGCTTTTGCGGCCCGCGCTGTCCAGGCTGGCGCGATTTGAAATGATTTTGAAGCGTCCCATTGAGGGCGGCTTCCATCGAGGCAACATCGTCTTGCGCCTCGTTGCAGGTCAAGAATGCCGATTCAGGTAAGCGTTCCATTGATATCACCAAGCCGAGTTGAAAAGTTCGGGTGTTTGTCGTCTGCGCATTAATTCATTTAAAACGTAGTTACAAAATATAGTTGCGGCTGTTATTTTGTGCTTGCGTATAAATAGCTAGTGCGAGGCAATTACGTTTAAAAATAATACAGAAAATGTAGTGGATTAATTAAATTGCACTGACAATAAATTCAATTTGTTACTACATTAAAAAATTGACATTCGGCCAAGCGGTCAATCGACTGAATGTGCTGTAAATAGGTAATTCATTCAGCCGGGTTGGCTGGCGACATCAAGGATCGTTTGGGCGAGCGTGGCGGATGCTCCCAGGTGGCTGGTCAGATGCAGTTTGATCTGTGGCTGTTTTGCGCTGAATTCAGTCAACGCTTCGGGGATGTCGTTGGCGACATGCGTGCCGGCGGCGAGGAAGTAGGGAAAAACGATGATTTCCTCCGCCCCCTGAGCGGCGCAGCGCGCAAGGGCCTCCGGAATGCCGGGTTCGGCGAGTTCCAGAAAAGCGACTGCCACTTGCGCGATGCCAGCGCCGCGAATCTCGCTCACCCGTTCACCGAGTTGACGGACTTCGTCGTTGGAGGCTTGGCGGCGGCTGCCGTGGGCGATGATCAATAGATGACGATTTGACATGGTTAGCCTTGATCAGTTGATGCTGCCGGTATCGGGGTTGTCGGCCATTTCTGCGTATATCTTCTTCAGCCCGGCGGACTTGACGCCAGCATGCGGGGTGATTTCGAGATATTCAGACTTGTTGGATTCAGATTCGAAGTAGATCTTCACCATGCCGTTGCCTTGGCCTTCGATGATGAAAGGGGCTTCGTCCAGGTTGGTGACATCGTTCAAGGTCATCGGGTCGCGGGTGAAAGTGATCATGCTGTTTCTCCTCGGGTTGGGAAATTGGGTCAGGGGTAAAGAGACAAACGGGCGACGCAGATATCCGCCCGCATTTCGCGGCCGATGGCGACGATGCCGATCCGGCGCAGTTGGCTTGGATCGAGTGGCTTGTCGACCCGGTGGGGTTGGAAGTCGGTAAATGGCAGACGTAATTTCTGCCAACGCGGCGGCGCGGTAAAACTGGCGCGGTAGGACTGCCAGACGATGCGCGTATCGGCGCTGCGCAGATGCAGGTTGTAGGTTTCGTCATTGCCGAACAGGTCGATTTCGATGCCGCTATAACCACTGGCATCGAGCAGTCCCGCCGAGTCCAGATCGAGGCTGGCTTGAGCGAATCCGCCGTTGTTGTCCAAGCTGACTTCGCCAATCAGCCGCAGGCAGGCGCGACCTTCTATTTGTGTCGGTTGCAAATGGGCGGTGGATTTGCCGCCCATGACGCTATCGGTAATCGCATGCCAGCGCGCGCCATTGCCTGTGCTCAGCGTGTCGCTGTGGCGGTCGTCGAGGATGAAGTGTGCTTCGGTGGCCATGGTATGCATCAATCTCCCGCTGCCGCGTGGTGATGGCTGACGCGAATCAAGCTGTCCACATCGAAACCAGCCTGACGGGCGGTTTGCAACAGGGTTTTCATTACTTCGTCGGGCAGGTTCGGGGTTCGCGCCAGAATCCAGAAATAATCATGGTCCGGCCCCGCCACCATTGCCCAGCGATAGTCAGGGTCGAGCGCCATGACGTGATAGCCGCCGTAGAAGGGCCCGAAAAAACTTACTTTCAAGCTGGCGGTAGAGGGTGAATCGAGAAAATAGGCGCGCCCTTTAGCTTCTTTCCACGTCTTATTCTCCACGTTGTAGCCGCGATTGATCACCTCAATGCCACCATCAGCGCGGGGTTGGTACTGCGCCGAAACATCCGTCAGGCCGCGCTCGAAGCTGTGGTCAAGGCGGGAAATTTCGTACCAGACACCAAGGTAGCGCTCGATCTGAAAACCTTGCACTGGTGTAACACCTGGCGGCACGCCGGTGCAACCGGCCAGCATGAATGCCGCAAGCAGCAGCAACAAAATGCTGCGCCAGCCAGTGCGGCCTCCGTTATTGACTGGGAAATCGTTCATTCAGATTCTCTTCACGCAATCATTGGGTTCAGGTTTTGCGCAGCAACGCTTTGCGCGCATCCAGCAATATCCGCACCGACTCGAGCAAACGCGGGTCATCCGGCGCAACTGCGGAGGCGAAGCTTTGCGCCTTCTTGCCGGAGGCGTCGATCAGATATTTGTGAAAATTCCACTGCGGCCGCTGGCCGGTCTGTTGGTCCAGTTTGGCAAACAGGGCACTGCGTTGTTTGCCAGTGACATGCGACTTCTCGAACATCGGAAACTCGACGCTGTAAGTCAGTCGGCAGAATTTTGCAATCTGCTTGCTGTCACCCGGTTCCTGATTGCCGAAGTCGTTGGACGGAAATCCGAGCACCACCAGGCCTTGATCCTTGTATTTGCGGTAGAGCGCTTCGAGACCGCCATACTGGTCGGTATAACCGCAATAGCTGGCGGTGTTCACCACCAGAATCACCTTGCCTTGGTATTGGCAAAGATTCTGCGATTCACCGGTTTGCAAATTGGCAAAGCGGTGCTGCAGCAATTGCGGGCACTCCGCCGCCTGGCTGGTCGGGGTGAGCAAGGTGAGTGCAAATAATGGCAAGGCGAGCAGCCAATAGCGTGAAAGATGAAAACGTCGAGAGTCGATGCTTTGAGATGTTTTCATATCTTGTCCTGGACAAATGCTCGAATGATCGTAAGATAGTTGGACAAAAAGCCGTTGTCAAATTATTTGTCCAGGACAGAATAGATGGAGAACACGCTCTCACCCGAACTTTCGATTGCCGCCGTGGAACGCGAAACGGGGCTATCCAAGGATGTCTTGCGGAAGTGGGAAACCCGTTATGGTTTTCCTGTGCCGCTGCGCGACAAGCAGGGAGAACGTCTTTATCCCGCCGAGCAAGTCAATCGTCTGCGCTTGATCAAACGCCTGATAGATGAAGGCATTAGACCATCGCGAATTGTTGCCGAGAGCGAACAACGCCTCAGCGAGATGGCCTTGAGCAGCCGGTCGAAACCGCCGCGCGAGTTGAACCAGAATGCCGAAGATTTCGAGTCCATCATCCTCGCTTTGCTGCGTGGCCAGAACATGGAAGGCCTGCGTCAGCGCTTGTACAGAGAATTGCTGCGGCATGGCCTGGAACATTTTGTCCTGGACACTTTGGCGCCCATGACCTACGCGGTGGGCGAAGCCTGGGCGCGCGGCGAACTCGATATACACGAAGAACACGTCTACACCGAAGCCGTGCAGTGGTTGCTGCGCAACGCCATTACCAACTTGTCCGAAGCCGAGGGAACGCCGCGCATCTTGCTCACCACGCTGCCCGGGGAGCAACACGGCCTCGGCATCCTGATGGTGGCGGCGCTGTTTTCATTGCATGGTGCGCATTGTATTTCGCTGGGTACGCAAACGCCGGTGCAAGACATTGCGCGCGCCGCGCAAGCCCACGCCGCTGACGTGGTGGTGCTGTCATTCAGTCTTGTTTACCCGCAGCGCGGCATCCAGCCGGCACTGAGCGAGTTGCGTCAGCAGATCGGCGATAACATCGAAATTTGGGTTGGCGGAGCGGGAATCCCGCGCTTGCATAACGCTAAAATGCCCGGCGTGCAATTTTGTCCGCTAATGGAGCAGGCGCTCAATGCCATGCATGTCTGGCGAAGCATGAAGCTGAAGTGCTAACCCGGATATTTCATGAATCCGCCCACGCCCTCGCTTGTCCCTTGTCCGCACAGGAAATTCTCTCTGTCCAGGTGTATGAATAACTACGCTTCGCCTTCTCTGAATTTTCTGTTCGGACAGCGTCCTGCGCGATCATCGCGTGAATCCATGAAATATTCGGGCTAAGTTAATTCCACGATTTCACACGACAGACGAACTGACTGGCAAAAAGATGAAGACATCCACAACCCAAGCCGAACAGAAGGTATATATCGTCGGCGTTGGCGCTTCGGCGGGCGGTCTGGAAGCGATCACTCAGTTGATTGGATATCTGCGGCCGGATACCCCCTGTGCTTACGTCGTTCTGCAGCACTTATCACCCAACCATCGCAGCATGATGGTTGACATCCTGTCGCGTGAGACCAAGCTCAAGGTAAAAGAAGCCGAGCAGGGCGATGTACCGGAAAGCGGGATGATTTATGTCGTGCCGGCGAATTACAACGCGCTGTTGCGAGACGGCCATATCACCCTCGTCAATGCGCCGCCGCAGGTGGTGCCGAAGCCTTCCATCAATCAGTTTTTCATTTCGCTGGCCGCGGAAGAAGGCGAAGCCGCAGTCGGCATTGTGTTATCCGGAACCGGTTCTGATGGAACCGCTGGCCTGCGCGCGATTCAGGCGGCGGGCGGTTTTACCTTCGCGCAGAAACCGGAGACGGCGAAATACGACGGCATGCCGCGCGCGGCGGTTGAAGCCGGGGTAGCTGATCATGTTCTGAATCCGGAGCAAATTGCCGCGCACTTGCCCAAGTTGCTGGAATTACCCGCACCCGAAAACGAAGAAGCGCCGCCGCCGGCGTTACTTGACCAACTTCTGATGCGTCTTCGCGAAAATCTCAATTTCGACTTTTCCGGTTACAAGGTCGGCACCTTGATGCGGCGCATTCATCGCCGCGAAATTGCCACTGGCCAGGTCGGCCTGGCTAGTTATCTGCAATGGGTAGACGCGAATCCGCGTGAACTCGATGCCTTGGCACGCGATATTCTGATTTCGGTAACGGCTTTTTTTCGCGACCGCGATGCGTTTGAAATTCTCAAGCGCGGGGTGCATGAAATCTGCGCGCGCAAACCCCAGGGCGGCGAGCTCAGGGTCTGGGTCGCCGGCTGCGCCACCGGCGAGGAAGCTTATTCCATCGCCATGTTGTTTGCTGATGCGCTGGGCGATATGCAGCCGCAATATCGAGTTCAGATTTTTGCCACCGACATCGACGACGAAGCGCTGAATGTCGCTCGTCGCGGCATCTATCCGGCGGCTTCAATGAGCGAGGTGCCGGCGGACATGCTCGAACGTTACTTCCGCTCGGTCAACCATTCCTACGAAGCGTCCAAGTTGCTCCGCGACATGATCGTCTTCGCACGTCATAACCTGGTCAGCGATCCACCGTTCTTGCGCCTGGACTTGGTCTCCTGCCGGAATGTACTGATTTATTTCGACGCGCCGTTGCAAGCGAAGGTGCTGCAGACCTTCCACTTCGGTTTGATCAGGGAGTGTTACCTGTTTCTGGGGCGCTCGGAGAGCGTCGTCCAGGCCGAACAGTTGTTCGCCCCGATCGACCGTCGCGAGCGCTTGTTTCGCAAAACTGGCGAGTCGGCGGCACTGCCGATGCCGGTGCAGACGGGCATCCTCAAAACACCAGCGCAGCGGCGCGATAGAAAGATCGATTTGTTGTTGGCGGGATTGGTCGAGCATTTCCAGTTGACCGCCGTGCTGTGCGACGGCAACGGAAATATTCAACACACCGTCGGCCATGTCGAGCGTTATCTGCAATTCCCGGTCGGCGCCACCCGAACTACGATAGGCGACGTGGTCATGCCGGATTTGCGCGGTGATCTGCTGACCTTGTTGCATCGCAGCAACCAACATGGCAAACCGCAACAGGGGCGAGTCCGCCAATTGGGCGAGGCATGGTTGCGCATATTTGTGCATCCATTGAGCGAACTTGGCGCGCAGCTTTTGCTGGTCATGTTTTTGCCGCAGCCCGCCCCCGTTGAGTTGATTGGCGTCGGTGGCAGGGGGGCTGGCAAGTCCGATGGCGAAGCGGGGACGTCAATCATCAATCGACAACTTGAAGATGAACTGACCGCGACGCGGGAAAATCTGCAAGCGATGGTGGAAGAGTTGGCCACCGCCAACGAGGAAATGCAGGCGCTGAATGAAGAAGCGCAGGCGTCGAATGAAGAGTTGCAGGCGACCAATGAGGAAATGGAGGCCGCCAACGAAGAGTTGCAGGCAACCAATGAAGAGCTGATCAGCCTGAATGAAGAGCTCAACGTCAAGTCGGCGGAGTATTCGCGACTGTCGGCGGAATACGCGCATCTTTACGATTCGCTGGACTTTCCCATTCTGGTTTTTGACCGCGCTTTCCAGCTCGCCCGTTTCAATGCCCCGGCTGCCCGCCGTTTCGACCTGCGCGACTCCGCCTTGCATCAGCATGTATCGCGTTTGCGTTTATCCAGCCTGACCAGCCAAACCGGCCAATCTGGCATGCCCATCGCATCCGGCATGAACAGTGACCTGGAAACCCGACTTGGTCGCACTCTGGCGCATGCCGAACGAGAAGAAGCGCTGATTGCTCAGGACGGCCGCACTTTGCGGCTGGCGATCTCCCCCGGCCTCGACAAGGCTGGCGATGTCACCACCCTGGTGGTCACGCTGATCGATGTATCCGACATCACCCGCGCTCAGGCTGCGCTGAAAGACTCCGAGCAGCGTCTGGTCGCGCTGATGGAAAAAACCACGGTTATTTTTGCAATGAAAGATCCCGCTGGCGCCTATCAGTTTGCCAATCGGCGGTTTCTGGAGTTTTTCGATATCGATGTGGAAAGCTATCTCGGCAAGACCGACTTTGGTTTGTTGCCGAACGACCTGGCGGCCAATCTTTGGGGGCTCGACCTGGAAGCGCTGCGCAAGCAAGCAGTGGTCATTGGTGAGCACCCGGTTATCCACAAAGGCAACCGCCACATCCTGCGCAGCGTGCATCAGGTGTTGATGGACGACAAGGGCAACCCGGTTGCCTTCATTGTCGAAGCGGAAGACATCACCGTGCGCAAGCACGCCGAAGATCAACTGCGCATTACGGCTCGCGTTTTCGATCAATCCGGCGAAGCGATTGTGGTCACCGACCCGCGCGGAATCATACAAACCATCAACCTGGCCTTCACCCAAATCACCGGATATAACCAGCATGACGCGGTCGGCAAGACTATCGGCATGCTCAAATCCGGTCGCCATAGTGATGCGTTTTATGAAGCCATGTGGCACGCGCTGGTGGTCGATGGCTTCTGGCAGGGGGAAATTCTCAACAAGCGCAAGAATGGCGATATCTATTCGGAATGGCTCACCATCAACCGCGTCGATGACGGTAATGGCGCCCATGCCCATTACGTCGCGGTTTTCTCCGATATCACCAGCATCAAGGATTCGCAGCGCAAGGTGGAGTACCTGGCCACCCATGACGCCCTCACCGGCCTGCCCAATCGGGCGCTTTTTCATGATCACTTGCGCCACGCCCTGGCGCAGGCGCGGCGGAAAAAATCACGCATCGCGCTGCTGTTCATCGATCTGGACAACTTCAAGACCATCAACGACACCCTTGGACATGACGTCGGCGACGACTTGCTCAAACAAGCCGCCATCCGCATGAAGGAAGTTGTGCGCGATGTCGATACGGTCGCTCGACTCGGTGGCGATGAGTTCACCGCTATCCTGATGGATGCCGATATCGAAGTCGCCAATCAGGTTGCGCAACGCGTCATCAACGATCTGTCCGCCTCGTTTGAGGTCAATGGCAGCCCGTTGTTTGTATCCGCCAGCGTTGGGGTCGCGTTCTATCCGGATGATGGCACCGATAGCGCAATGTTGATCAAGGCGGCGGATACCGCGATGTATCGCGCCAAGGAACAGGGGCGTTCCCGGGTTGAATTCTTCAAGCCAGACATGCATGTGCGTCTGCTCAAGCGGGCGACGCTGGAAAGCGCCCTGCGGGAAGCCTTGCGGCAGAATCGCTTGCGCCTGGTTTATCAACCCAAGTACGGACTTGGCAAGGGGCGTCCGATGCTGGGCGCCGAAGCGTTGCTGCGTTGGCTGGACCCGGAATTAGGCGAAGTGCCGCCCGCCGAATTCATCCCGATCGCCGAGGCCAGCGGATTGATCCTCGAGGTGGGCCGTGTCGTGCGCACCCTGTTGATCAAGCAGATTGCGGCTTGGCTGGCGATTGGCCTGAAGCCGCCGCCGATTGCGATGAATCTGTCGCCACGTTGTGTGCGCGAACTGGAATGTTCTGTCAGCCTGATGCAGGATCTTGCGAAGTATCAGGTGCCGCCCGAACTGCTGATCATTGAAATCACCGAAGGCGCGTTGCTGGAAAACAGCCAGAACGTGAAGGACAACCTCTCCAAGCTGCACCAGGCCGGAATTGGGGTGTCGATTGACGACTTCGGTACCGGCTATTCATCCCTCAGCTATTTGAAACGCTTGCCGTTGTCGGAGCTGAAAATAGACAAGGGCTTCGTCGATGGTTTGGGCAAGGATAAAGAAGATGAAGCCATCGCCCGTGCGATTCTTGCCCTGGCGCAAGCGCTGGAGCTGAAAACCGTCGCCGAGGGGGTTGAAACAGATCGTCAGCTAGCCTGGCTTGTTCAACACGGTTGCGACATCGCGCAAGGTTATCTGCTGGCAAGGCCGCTGGAAGTGGTGGCTTTCGAAGATCTGGTGGCGAGGAGCGGTCAACATGGATAGACGTCTATTGGATGCCTGCGAGCTGGAGGCATTACATCTCTCCGGCGCAATTCTGGCGCACGGAACGCTGCTGGTGATCGACCGAGACAACAAAATCAGTCACGTCGCGATGAATGTCGAGGCGTGGCTGGGCGCGCCGCCAGAAGCCTGGTTGGGGCAGCGCCTGCCCGACGTGCTGGCGGAGGCGCTGCTAAAACTGGATCGGAAAACCGGCAGCCGCGTCGTCGTTGAAGGGGTGATGCCGGCGTTATCGAGCGCATTTCATGGCATGCTCGATCTGGTCGCCAGCCGAAATGAAGAGGGGTCGATCACGCTCGAACTCCTGGCCGCGCCGTTTGCTGACGTGATCAATGACTTTGATGCGTTGTGCCCACCGCTGCTCTCCACCTTCAGCGCCTCGCCGGTGCTGGCGTCTTCGATTGCCGCCGCACAACAAGAGTTGGTGCAATGCATCATGAACATCACCGGTTTCCAACGGGTGATGCTGTATGCATTTCGCGAGGATGATGATGGTGAAGTCATTGCCGAAGCGCGTCGGGGTGAAGCCTATGGCAGCTATCTGGGCTTGCGCTTTCCCGCCAGCGATATTCCGCATATCGCGCGCGCCCTCTATCTGAAAAACCCTTGGCGACTGATCCCGGATGCGGCGACCGAGCCGGTTCCATTGCTTGGCCGTGACACCTCCCCGCCGGATCTCACCTATTCGGATTTGCGCAGCGTGTCGCGGATACATCAGGTTTATCTTGCCAATATGGGGGTGCGCGCCTCGCTGTCTTTTCCGGTGGTGGTGGGTGGCACGCTCAACGCCCTGGTTGCCTGCCATAACAATACCCCTCGGCAAGTGCAGCTTGGCTCGCTCCTGCGCGCCGCGCAACTGATGCGTGACTTCGGCCTGGCGATGAGCGCATTCCAGTCACACCAGCGCATCCGCCTGGTTGATGGCCTGGCGCATCGGTTCGACAACGCACGTTTGTTGCTGCAACGGCATGGCGATCTGATTTCTGCCTGGCCAGAATTGGGCGCTTTGCTGATGGACGAATTCAAAGCTGATGGCGCAACCCTGTGCATGGACGACGCTTGTTTCAGTCTGGGAAAGAGCTTTGAGGCGGATGCTCTCGCCGCCTTCGATCATTGGTTTTGCTTTGGGCAGAATGAATTCATCTGGTTTGGCGACAGCCTGACCCGACAGATGCCTGGTTTTCCCTTGTCTGAAATTGCCGGCGCAGTCGCCTTGCGCGTCAAGCCGAGCAAAGATCTGGAACTGCGTATTTATCTGACGCGGATTGAAAACATTCAAGAAATCGCCTGGGGCGGAAACCCCGAAAAGCCGGTCGAGTCGCACGATGGCACGTTCGGCATTGCGCCGCGCAACTCATTTGAAAAATGGGTGGAAAAACGAATCGGATACAGTCGTCCGTGGGATCACGAAGCGCGTTTGCTGGTCTTCAAGTTGCGCGAACTGCTGATGCGCGAAATTCGTTAGCAGGTTGAGACAGGTGAATTTCAGTCATGCGCACCGGCTTGATACGCTGCGTAAGGCTTAAACCATCTTCTGTGGCGCCTGTTTGTCAGTTGCATAGGGCGGGGATAAGGCAGGGTCATGTGCCCATAAGCAAAGCCGCGCTGACAAGGGGGGGATGCGCCGGTAAACTCGCGCGCCATACCGTTTTTCCCAATCTCAAGGAGTTGTCTCATGGCCACCCGCGACACCCTCGCCGCAAAAGCCGCTGCCTGCACCAGCGCCGCCAATCTTTTCGCCATTGCCCGCGATGCTTTTGAAGCTCCGGCCGATATGGGCTACGCCAAGGAGCTGTTGAGCAGCGCCGCCTTTACCAGCGATGCCGGCGCCAAAGCCGCGCTCGACAAGGTCGCCGGCGATGCCATGTTCACCAAAGATTTCGTCACCCTGGCGATTGGATACCAGGCGATCGGCGATGCCGCCAAGGCCAAGGAAATGCTCGGCCAAGGCGCTGATTTCGCCATGGACGGCAGTGAGAAAGTTGCCGTCGGCATGGGCCAGTGGCTCGCCCTCAGTGATGCCGCCGCCGCCGCCAAAGCCCTGGCTGGCGCATTGAAAGAAGTTTCCGCCACCGAAGAACTGTATGGTCTTGCCGCCGTGGTCGCCGAATTGAACGACGCCGCTTTACTCGGCCAGATTATTGACAAGATCAAAACCAAAGCCGGCCGCGCCGGTGATTTCGCCCGTCTGGCGAAGATGGTCGGGGCCAGTGACAAAGCCAAGGGCGTCGACATCATCAACGAAGGCGCAGCCAAGTACAGTAGCCCGGCTGATTTGATCACCTTGTCCGGCGCGATGAATGAAATCGACCCGGCCGCCGCCGCCGGGTTGTACGCCAAGGCGCTCGATTCCGCCAAGGACTTCACCGCCCTGATGCAGGTGCTGGCCGCCGCCGCCGGCAATCCTGAATTCGCCAAGACCGTGCTGGCCAAAGGTGGCGCGTTGGCCACCTCGACCGATGAATTGATTCAACTGGCTGATGCCTGTGTCACCTCCGGCGATAACGCCAGCGCCGCCGAGATGATGAGCAAGGCGGAAGAAGCCGTTGGCAACCTGTTCGATATGCGCAAAGTAGTCGATGCGGTGGAAAAACATTTCGCCAGCGATACCGCCCGCGTCGAACGCGTCAAAGGCAAACTGGTCAAGCGTGAAGCCAACCAGGCCAAATACACCGAACTACAGAACGAAGAAGCCAAGTGCACCACGGTCAAGCAGTTCATCGCCCTGTCCGATCGCATCATGGCCGAACTGGAAGATGCCGCTTACGCCGGCAAGGTGCTCGGCCTGGCCGAAACTCAGATGCGCGCTGAAGGCGGTTTCCACTTCGCCCGTTTCAAATCACTGATCCTCGGCGTCGACCGCCTGGGTGACAAAGAATGGCTGGGCAAGCTGTTGAATGAAAGCGTCGCCAATGCTGCCGACTTCGTCTGGTTCCGTGAAATCGTGCTGACCTGCGCGAATGAACTCAGCGATGCTGAATATGGCAAAGCGCGCGCCCGTGTTTTCGTTGAAGAACGCGCCCTCGGCGAAGGGCCATACGACTACACCAAGATGGCGGAAACCGTGCAAACCGCGTTGGGCGATTCCGCCATGGCCGCAAAATTGCTCACCGAAGCCGCCAATCGCGCCAAGGACCATTACGCTCTGGCCCACACCGCCAAGCTGTATCGCGATATCGGCGACAACACCGCCGCCAATGGTTTGTTCGCCAAAGCCGCCAAAGCCTGCGCCACTGGCGACCAGTGCGTGCAACTGGCCAACCGCTTGAAAGCCTAC
Source organism: Betaproteobacteria bacterium (assembly GCA_020049415.1). Lineage (GTDB taxonomy): Bacteria > Pseudomonadota > Gammaproteobacteria > Burkholderiales > Thiobacillaceae > PFJX01. Next base: position 20,174 of record JAIFKV010000083.1, on the reverse strand, counting down.
GAATTGCCAGTCTCCGAAATCGCCCCGCTGATGGAAGTCTGTGGTGGTCATATGACCTCTACCAACGACAAGCTGCGCTGGGCGGAGGGCGTGTCCGACTTGCTGATGGATGGCGCCTGGGCGGACAAAGCCTATAACGGCATCGCCGGCAGTTTCAGCAGCGCAACCGACAAGAAGCGTTTCGAGCTTAGCCGCCAGATGCGCACCGGCTACCGATTCTTCGGACCTGGCGTACAAGCGCACTGATCAATAACGAGGAAGTCCAATAAAAAAACGGGCTTCGGCTCGTTTTTTTATGCGCTTACGGAATAGAGTGACGAAGCTTGGCTATGAAGTCTGCCGTGATGTTTCTTGCGTCTCAACGTTTCACATTTAGGATTTTTTGCTAGCGGCTCACGGTGGCTGATGTTGAGTTCAAGCGAATGTATGGAATATCCGGGCTAACCGCTGAATGAGATGGTACACGACGACAAACTTAAAACCACGGCGGGTGAATATTGGGAATTAGCCGATCTTCGCCTGATGTCGGGCCAACAGATGAACCTGTTCAACTCGCAGAGCAAGCTTCAGCACAGAGTCCAGTTTATCGGGGCGCTCCGTGGCCATAGCCTGATCACCACGTTGCCGAAGGAACTCTCGGATTTATGGGTGAAGCCTTCTGACCAATACGTCCTGCGCGGACTAGCCAACACGCATGCCTACGCGATCAGCTGCCATCCGATCAGCGTCAACGACAAGCCCTACCCCCACATCCATTTTGCCTATCCTGAGTTGGCGCTGGTCAGAAAAGCCCGAAACGCCTCGCGCATCACGCTCAAGATGCCGTTGGAAATCATGCGGGGAAATAAAGCCGCTGATATGGGCATGCTGATGGATATCAGCATCACGGGTGCGGGAATCACTTCAGCGGTCTCTCTCGGTGCCCCCGGAGAGGAAATCGAAGTAGGCATCCCGATTATCCTGGATGCTCACACACAACAGATTGTGGTCACTGCTTTGATCGTGTGGACAAAGCCGGATGCGAAATCCGGCTTCCGCCATGGCCTTACATTCCCCGCCCTGCCCCATTCCGAGGATCTGCTGCTGCGCGCCTTCATCGGCCACCATCTTTTCTGGCTGCACGGGTGGGCGCGGTGCTGCGTTGCCGGTCGCTTGAAGGGAATGACCATGCTGCGCGACCGGCGCCTTGCACCGCATCCCATCAGCACACCCATAAATGCCCAGGTTATTCATGGACAGTCGCTAAGGGTGGGTTGCTGAACAGTCATGGAAAATCTTACTTGCCCGCGAGCAAAACTTCGAGCTGATGTCGGCTGATGCGGTCGTTTTCCTTGGCATGAAAATCCTGTTTGAGGAATGCTTCCATGTGTGGGTAGAGGGCGATGGCTTCGTCCAGTTGCGGGTCGTTTCCGCGTGTGTAAGCGCCGATGGTGATCAAGTCTCGGCTGCGCTGGAAGCGGGCATAAAGGGCCTTGAAGCGGCGCACGCGATCGAGTTCTTCCTTCGGTAGCAACTCGGTGATTGCGCGGGAGATCGAAGCTTCGATGTCGATGGCTGGATAGTGGCCTTGATCGGCCAGACTACGTGACAGGACGATGTGACCATCAAGAATGGCGCGGGCCGCGTCGGCGACCGGGTCTTGCTGGTCGTCGCCTTCCATCAGTACGGTATAAAAAGCGGTGATTGAACCGCCGCCCTGTCGACCATTACCGGCACGTTCGACCAGTTGTGGCATCTTGGCGAACACCGAGGGCGGGTAACCTTTGGTGGCTGGCGGTTCGCCGACCGCGAGCGCGATTTCACGCTGCGCCTGGGCGTAGCGGGTGAGCGAATCCATGATCAACAGCACATTCAGGCCTTGGTCGCGGAAGTATTCGGCGATGGTGGTGGCGTAGGCTGCGCCATGCAAGCGCATCAAGGGAGGGGAGTCGGCTGGCGCCGCAACCACTGCGGCGCGGCGCAGTCCTTCTTCTCCGAGGATGTTTTCGATGAAATCTTTGACTTCGCGGCCGCGTTCGCCGATCAACCCGACGACCACGACATCCGCCGCTGTGTAGCGCGCCATCATGCCCAGCAGCATCGATTTGCCAACGCCGCTGCCGGCGAACAGGCCCATGCGCTGGCCGCGGCCGACGGTGAGCAGGGCGTTGATCGCGCGCACGCCGACGTCGAGTACCTGCTTGATCGGTTCGCGCTCCATCGGGTTGATCGGTCGCGAGTAGAGCGGGGCTCGGCGTGAGACTTCCAGTGCGCCGAGTCGGTCAAGCGGCCGACCCGCACCATCGATGACGCGTCCAAGTAATTCGGTGCCGACTGCAACCTGACGAATCCGATCTTCGATCCGGCGGCGCTTGACGTAGGGTTTGTTGATGCGTGGCGCTTCAAAGCCGCAGCTTGCGGCCACCTCGACGCTGGCGCCTGGCGCCAGGCCATAGACATCGGTTGAGGGCATCAAATAAAGCCGATCGCCGGAAAAGCCGACTACTTCCGCATCGACCTGTTGGCCGCCGGTCATATTGACCAGACAGGATGCGCCGGTAGCCAGTTTGAGGCCGGAGGCTTCCATGATCAGACCCGCGACGCGGGTGAGTCGGCCGGTAGCGTGCCAAAGGCTGAGTTCGCTGACAGCCTCCTGGCAATCGCGCAGATAAGTCAGCAATGCTCTTGAATTGCCTGCGTGGTCAGCCGGGACGTCCTCGATGTAATCGGCTTCCGGCGACGCCTGCGCGAGTTGTTCTGTGATCAAAGCAACCATCCCGATTCGGTGCCCAGGCAACGTGTAAGTTCTTCCCAGCGTGTCTGAATGGTGCCATCCAGTTCGCTATAGGTGCTTTCGAAGCGGAAGTCGCCCGGTTCCATGTGCGAGTCTTCCATTACTTTCCAGGATAAATGCCCATGTTCCTGGGCCAGCCAATCGCGGACAATTTTGGCGCTGTCAGGGTGAGTGATGATCTTGTGGTGACCGTTCAGCGTCGGCAATGTCTTCAGTGCTTCACCAATGGCTTCCAGGATCAATTCGGGCTTGATGTGCAGCGCAGTACGCAATATCTGGCGTGCCATGACCAGGGAGAGTTCGAGTACTTCTCGGGCGACTTCCTGGTCTTGTCGTAATTGGCCGCCCTCAAGCGTGGTAACCAGCGTCTGAAGTTGGCGAAGGTATTGCTGGGAATCCGCCTGGCCTTCCGCCAAGCCGGCTTTTCGACCTTCATCCATGCCCAGTTGATAACCTTCTTTCCAGGCCTCCTGATGCAGGTTTTCGATCTCTTCCGCTGTCGGGAGTACAACCTGCGGTTCTACCGGCGCGGGAGGAGGGGCTGGGGTCGCATGGGTGTCCTGCTTGGGTGACGGGTCAGTGGCGCTGACGCCGTCGTCGAAAGCGGCAAGTTCCCAACGTTGGTAAGCGGTAAGTTGTTCTTTCGGGATGACTTTGGACATGCATAGATGATATTGCAGACAGGCGCATGGGCGGGAGCCTAAATGGTTTTAGCGACTGTCCATGAATAACCAGGACATTCTGGCTGCACGGGTGGGCGCGGTGCTGCGTTGCCGGTCGCTTGAAGGGAATGACCATGCGGCGCGCCGGCGCCTTGCACCGCATCCCACCAGCACACCCATAACTGCCCAGATTATTCATGGACAGTCGCTTAGCCGACCAGCGCTTCTTCTCCGCCCTTGCCACCCAATACGATCTGTCCTTCGTCGACCAGTTTGCGAACCACCTTCAGGATTTCCTTTTGTTCGGCTTCTACTTCCGACAAGCGAACCGCGCCCTTTGCCTCCAGATCTTCCTTCAGCGCTTCGGCGGCGCGACTGGACATATTCTTGAAAATGAGGTCTTTGAGTTCTTGCGAAGTGCCCTTGAGCGCGACGATCAGGGTCTCCGATTGCACTTCGCGCAGCAACAACTGAACCGAGCGATCGTCCAGGGCCAGGATGTTGTCGAAAGTGAACATCGAGTCCTGAATCTTTTGGGCCAGATCGGCGTCGTGTTCGCGGATGTTGGCCAAGACGGAGGCTTCGACAGCGCCGCCCATGAAGTTGAGTATGTCGGCTGCGGTTTTGGCGCCGCCAAGCGAGGTTTTTTTGGTGATGTCGCCGCCGGACAGAAGTTGTGTCAACACTTCGTTGAGTTCGCGCATCGCCATTGGCTGCGCCCCTTCCAGCGTTGCGATGCGCACCATGACGTCGTTACGCAGACGTTCCGGCAGCAGGTTGAGCACTTCGCTGGCATGGTCGCGTTCCAGGTGCACCATGATGGTGGCGATGATCTGTGGATGTTCATTGCGGATCATTTCCGCAACACTGGCCGAGTCGAGCCATTTGAGGCTTTCGATGCCGGCGCTTTCGTTGCCTTGCAGAATGCGATCTATCAGGTGCGCCGCCTTGTCGTCGCCAAGGGCTTTTCTGAGGACGGCGCGAATGTACTCATCCGAGTCGGCCAAGCTGATACGTCCCTCGGTGGCGTCATGAAATGAATGCAATACGGTTTCCATGCCCTCTCGGCTGACGTTGCCAACCGAGGCCATTGCGCTGCCCAACTTTTGCACTTCTTTGGGGCTAAGATATTTGAACACTTCCGCCGCTTCCTCGTGCCCGAGCGCCAGCATGAGAATGGCGCATTCATTGACGCTTATATCGCTCATTCTTTATTCATCCATTCTTTAACAATATCTGCGGTGACTTTTGGGTCTTTCTTGGCGAATTCACGCACCTTGGCCAGGATTTCGGAATAACTGTCCTCTGGCGATTGCACTGCGGGTTCGCCTTCTTCGCCAGCCTCGCCTGGCTCGCCCTCGGCCTCGCTGCCGGGAGGTTCGGGCACCTTCGCCATGTCACGCAGAATTGGGCGCAACACACCGAACACAAGATAGAACGCCAAGCCGAAGATCAGCAAATTCTTCAGCAGGTCTTTGGCCATGGCCAGATTGTCAGGATCTTTCCACAGCGGGATATCGAGATCTAGTTTGCTTTCGGTGAAGGCGGCATTGACGACATTGACGCTGTCGCCACGTTGCGCATTGAATCCCATTGATTCTCGAACCAGATTGTTGATTTGCGCCAGCTCTGCCGGCGATAGCGGGGTGGGCTTGCTCGGTTGGCCTTCAGCGTCGGTGCTGGCGGATTTGTAATTGACGACCACCGCAACCGACAGCCGCTTGACTCGACCCAGCGGCTCTTTGGTGTGTCGTATGGTTTTGTCCAACTCAAAATTGACGGTGTTTTCTTTTCGGCTGGAATTGCCGCCTTGGGCGCCGGCAGCGCCCGTGTTCGGGCCTGCATTTGCGCCGGGTGGGGCGTTGAGCGGAGCCGTCGCGGGGCCGGGGGGTTGGTTGGTCAGCGCACCGGGAACGCCTTGTGCCGGATTGGCGGCATTATTGATGTCTTCGACAGATTGCTGGCTGCGGATAGCCTGCGCATCGGGTGTCGGATTGGGGCGGTAAGTTTCGCTGGTGGCTTCGGACTCGGAGAAATCAAGATCGGCGCGGACTTGCGCCTTTACATTGCCTGACCCGACGATGGCGGAAACAATGCTTTCGATGCTTTGAGCGTAATTGCTCTCGATCTGTCTGACGAAATCAAGTTGATTCGAATTGAGCCCTAGCGCGGTTTGTCCGTCATTGCTGTTGGTCAGCAGATTGCCGGCCTGGTCGACCACGGTAACATTGTTGGGAGAGAGTTCCGGCACGCTGCTGGAAACCAGATGCACGATCGATTGCACCTGACCAGGTTCGAGCGTGCGCCCGGGGTGCAAGTTGATGAGTACCGACGCGGAAGGTTTCTGCTTGTCGCGAATAAACACCGATGGCTTGGGAATCGCCAAGTGGACGCGCGCCGATTCGACGGAAGACAGTGCTTGCATGGTGCGAGCAAGTTCGCCTTCCATGCCGCGCTGGAATGCGATCTGCTCTTGAAATTGGGTCATGCCCAGCTTCGGCGAGTCCATCAACTCGAAGCCGACTGCGCCGCCCTTGGGCAGGTTTTGCGCCGCGAGTTTGAAACGCAAATCGTAAACTTGATCGGACTGGACCAGCAAAGTGCCGCCTGCCTCGGTTTTGTAAGGTGCGTTCATTTGCTGCAACGCAGCGGTGATCGAGCCGGCGTCTCGTTCCGATAAATTGGAAAACAGGACTTTGTATTCGGGCGCGCCTGACCAGAGGAATAAACCGACGATGAGCGCGATCGCCGCTGCCAGCGCCGCTCCCAACGCCATTTTGCGGGGCGCGGGGAGCTCGTTGAAGCGTAAGGCGAAGTTGGTAAATAGTTGCTGCGGCTGTGCGGCCATCCGTCACCGTGCCTGATCAGACCTGCATGCTCATGACTTCTTGATACGCGCTTACCAGTTTATTGCGTACCTGCACCATGGTCTGAAAGGACAGACTGGCCTTTTGCAGAGACAGGACGACGTCCTGAAGGTTGACCTCGGGGTCGCCAGTTTCGAATTGACGTGACATTTGTTTGGCATCCAACTGCGCGCCGTTGACTTCGTCTATGGCGGTTTTAAGCATGCTGGCAAAGTCACGCGACGATGCCGCTTCGTCGGACAGGGGAGCGGGCGCGGTTGCAGCCTGAGCCGCTACGGCGCGGAGCTGGTTCACCATTAGATCGATATTGCTCATCGTCTTGCCTCCTGCGACTCATTATAGGAGGTCGTCTCCATCCAGAAAGCCTGCTTCTCGATATTGCTTGAGTCTGTGGCGCAATGTCCGCTCGCTCATCTCCAGTACTTCCGCAGTTTTACGCCGTGAACCCTGCATACGCTGCAAAGTACTTAATATGGTTTCACGCTCGACATCTTTGAGCCCGCCTTCGATTGGATCATCGGCGTGTCTGCCAGAGGCATGCGCAAAACGAACTGGAACGCGCGGCAACATCAGATGTTCCGGGTAGATCCGGGTGTCAGGCGCAAGGATCATCGCACGTTGCACAACATTTCCAAGTTCGCGGATGTTACCGGGCCAGTCATAGCCAGTCAATTCAGCCAAAGCCGCGTCGGTAAAGGAAAAACCGGTTCTTCCCGCAATCTGTTCATGGCGCTTGAGGAAGTGTTTGGCCAAAGCGGGAATGTCGCCGGGTCGCTTGCGCAGTGGCGGAATTTCAAGTGGAAAAACGTTCAATCGGTAATACAGGTCGTCGCGAAAGCGTCCTTCAGCGACCCATGTCGCCAGGTCTCGGTTGGTGGCGGCGATGATGCGAACATCCAGTTTCAGCAAGGTGCGGCCGCCGACCCGTTCAACTTCACGTTCCTGTAGAACGCGCAGCAGTTTCGCCTGCAAGTTGAAGGGTAGTTCAGAGACTTCGTCCAGCAGCAGAATCCCGCCATTGGCTTGCTCGAATTTGCCAGGTTGCGGCGAGGAAGCGCCGGTAAATGCGCCTTTCTCATGACCGAACAAGACCGATTCGAGCAGGTTTTCCGGGATTGCCGCGCAGTTCAGCGCCACAAAAGGACCGTTGGCACGGGCGGAATGCCGATGCATGTAGCGCGCAAATACTTCTTTGCCAACGCCTGATTCTCCGGTCAGCAGAATGGTGGCATCGCTTGCCGCTACCCGCCGGGCCAATTCCAGCAAGGCCAGGGTGGACGGGTCATGCGCCACCATGCCCGCATCATTTGGCTCGCTCGCTTCGTTGGCTTGTCGATAATGCCGCGCGACCGCCGCCAGCAAGCTATCGGGTTCGAACGGTTTCGGCAGGTAATCTGCCGCACCATCTCGCATCGCTTGCACAGCGCGGTCGATCTGGCCATAGGCGGTCATCAGGATCACCGGGATTTCCGGGCGTCGTGTTTTCAATGTGCGTAGCAAAGCATGACCATCCATGCCGGGCATCTGAACATCGGTAAGTACCAGTCCGGGCGCAGTCTTGTCGAGGCGGGAGAGCGCTTCTTCCGCCGCGCTGGCGGCAATTACCGCGTAGCCCGCCATTTCCAGGGTGTCGGTCAAGGCTTCACGCAACGAGGCATCGTCTTCCACGACCAGAATCGGTGATGCTTCAGACATGTTGATTTCCCTGTCCTTCAAATGGCAGGAATAGCGAGAAAGTGCTGCCGCCGCCGCTTCTGGGTGACCATTCCACCCAGCCGCCATGCGCTTCAGCGACTTGCCGCACGATGGCGAGACCGAGTCCGCTGCCTTCGCCACGGGTGGTAAAGAAGGGTTCGAAAAGTCGCGCGCGCGCGTCCTCTGGTATCCCCGCACCCGTATCGCTGACCTGGAACGAGGCGAATGGACTGCCCTGCCCGGTGACGGTCAATTCCACCACGCCTCCGGTTGGTGATGCCTGGAGGGCGTTTTCGATCAGATTGATCAATGCCCCCGAGATGGCCTGGCGGTCGCCGGTCAGCCGCATTTCTGGATCGACCTCGGCCAAGCGCAGGACAACGCCTTTGGCTGTGGCATGCGGTTCAAGCGTATGCGCGATATCCTCAATCAAGTCGGCGAGGGTAAATGTTGTCGCAACCAGACGAGCTCCTTTCACGAATAACAGCATGTCCTGAATCAATCGCTCCAGATAAAGGAGCCGAGAACGGGTTTTTTCGGCAAATCTGACGCGGTCGACATCGTTGAGTTGCGGTCGAGTGAGATGTCCGGTGTAGAGTAACGCCGTTGCGAGTGGCGTGCGGATTTGATGGGCGACTTGGGCGGCCATCTCGCCCAGCGCGGATAAGCGCTCGCGGCGTGCAAGTTCGCCATTGGCGGCTGCCAGTTCACTGGTCAGACGAGCTGTCTGGGCTTGTAATTCAAGATAGGCGCCAGCCAGTTTTTCAGAGGTTTCGCTGAACAATGCAAAAGCTTGTCGCAGTTCCGCGTCTTCGGAAGCGGGTGAAGTCATGGAAGAGTGTGCGGGTATCGATGTTGGATATTAACCCGGATATTTCATGAATTCGCGTGATGATCGCGCAGGCCATTGTTTGCAATGGGGATTTCGTGAAGGAGTGGCGTAGTTGTTCATACGCCCGACGGAGCGAAACTTTTCTGTGCGGGCAAGGAACCCGCGAGGGCGCGCGAGCATTTATGTAATATCCGAGTTGAACCTTCACCCCCTAAAGTTATTTTGTGGTTTGCCGATGAAGTCGCCGACAAAACCCGGTGGCCTGGTCGAATCGGCCGCTTGAACAATTGAGGTAATCATGTCCGATCTGCTTAGACGTATCGATGCACGCACCAAGCTCGCGGGCGCGAACAAGTTGGAGATTTTGCTCTTTACCTTGGGTACGGATGTCAGCACCAGCCGAAAGGAGACCTTCGGCATCAATGTATTCAAGGTGCGCGAGGTCATGCGAATCCCGCAAATCACGCGCGCGCCCGATATGCCCTCCGCTGTCGAGGGCATGGTCAGCTTGCGCGGGGTGCTGGTGCCAGTAGTCGATTTGGCAAAATACATCGGCATCTCCACCGATACCCCGCCGGCAATCATGATAGTCACCGAATACAACGGCCACACGCAGGGCTTTCTGGTTGGCGAGGTAGACACCATACTTCGCCTCGACTGGTCTGAAATGAAGGTGCCGCCCAGTATGTTGACCGCTCGCATGGGTGGCTTGGTGACGGCGGTAACCGAATTGAAGGATTCCCGCCTGGTGATGATGCTGGATGTCGAGAAAATACTGGCCGACACCTCGCAAATTGATGATAGCCATCTGTTCGCCAGCCTCGTCCCGCTGGATAAACCGAATCGTACTGTGTTTTTCGCTGATGATTCTTCCGTTGCGCGCAAGCAGATCGAGCGGACTCTGGAGGCGCTCAATGTGCATGGCATAAGCACCATCAACGGTCGCCAGGGCTGGGATGAATTGCAGAAAATCGCGGCCCAGGCCGAAGTCGCGGGGCGGCCGGTTTCCGAATTTGTCCAATTGGTGCTGACTGATGTGGAAATGCCTGAAATGGATGGTTATGTATTGACCAAGAACATCAAATCCGATCCCCGTTTTGCGGGTATCCCGGTTTTAATGCACTCCTCACTTTCTTCCGATGCCAACAAGCAGTTGGGGTTGTCCGTCGGAGTGGACGAGTACGTGCCGAAGTTCGAGCCGCACCGTCTGGCTGAAGTGTTGAACCGCTTGCTTAAATAAGGGGAGTGTGGCGCATGAATTCGCTAGAACAGAACAAATTGCTGGATACGGTGGATGGTCGCACCAAGCTGGCCGGCTCCAACAAGATGGAGTTGTTGCTGTTTTCTCTTGGCACGCACGAGACTTTCGGTATCAATGTGTTCAAGGTGCGCGAGGTTTCGCCGACGCCGCCGATTACATTGACGCCCAATATGCCCGTTGGCGTAGAAGGCGTGATCTCTTTGCGCGGCAGCATCATTCCGGTTATCTCTCTCGCCCACTTCATTAAATTGGAGGATGCGCCGCAGGGAGTGGGAGAAACCATGATCGTGACGGAGTTCTCGCGTCACACTCAGGGGTTTCTGGTGAGCGATGTCGATCGCATCATTCGCGTCGACTGGGATAAGGTGAAACCGCCCGAAAATATGCTGTCCGGGCAAGATGGCATGATCACCGCGATTACCGAACTTGACGATGGACGGCTGATTTCGATTCTCGATGTCGAACGTGTTCTGGTTGAGGTGCTGGGCGAAAAACCCATGCCGTCATTGCCAAAAATTGAACCCGGTCGAGAGGCGACGATTTTCTTTGCCGACGACTCTGCGGTAGCGCGCAAGGAGATTGTGTCGGTGCTTGACAAGTTGGGCGTGAAATATGTTCAGTCCAACGATGGTCTGGAAGCCTGGACCAAGTTGACCGGAATGGCTAATCGCGCGAGTGCGGAGCGTATGCCGGTAAAGAATATGATCCAGTTGATTCTGGTCGATGCTGAAATGCCGGAAATGGATGGTTATGTTCTGACCCGCAATATCAAATCGGATAGCCGCTTTGCTGGTATTCCGGTGGTGATGCACTCCTCGCTGTCATCGGATGCGAACCGGACGATGGGGCAACAAGTCGGCGTCGATGCCTATGTTGCAAAATTCGACCCGGCTGTTTTGGCGGATACGTTGCTCGCTTTCCTGAAACGATGAGACGCATGGTTAAAATGCCGCGACTGCAGGATAGATAAGGAGCCCAGATGGCTGACAAGAACTTGAAAATTCTAGTGGTGGATGATTTTTCCACCATGCGCCGAATTGTGCGCAATTTGCTCAAAGAATTGGGTTATACCAACGTCGATGAGGCTGAAGATGGGGTGGTTGCTTTGCAGAAATTAAAAGGCGCCAACTTCCAGTTTGTGGTGACCGATTGGAATATGCCGAATATGACCGGCATCGAGTTGCTCAGGGCCATTCGTGCCGATGCCGCGCTCAAACCGCTTCCGGTGTTGATGATTACCGCCGAAGCGAAGAAGGAAAACATTATCGAAGCGGCCCAGAGTGGCGCTTCGGGTTATATCGTCAAGCCGTTTACTGCCGCAACGCTCGAAGAGAAGCTGAACAAGATCTTCGAAAAATACGGCATGTGAGCCGGGCCAACTACAGCAAGGAAACAAGATGAGCGGCGACTCCCCAGACCTTGAAGCACTGTTCGACAGTATTGCTTCCGAAACGGCGCCGAAGCCGGAGAAGCCAGCCGCCAAGGCGGAGCCGAGCGATACCCCCGAGTTGGAAAGTTTGTTCGACAGCATTTCTCTGGCGGTAAGCCAGGAAGAGGGTGAGGCGGATGGCGAATGTTCCGAGCGGGTGTTCTCGCAATTGGGACAGATGACACGTGGACTGCATAATTTGTTGCGTGAACTCGGTTATGACAAGGCGCTTGAGCAAGTCGCCAAAGCGATGCCGGATAACCGTGATCGACTTAACTACATCGCGGCGATGACCGCGCAAGCTGCCGAACGCACGTTGAATGCCGCCGAGGCGGCGCAACCCCTGCAGAACCAGCTTGGCGTTACCGCCAAAGATCTGTCCGGTAAATGGGACAAGTTGTTTGACAAGCAACTGGGCGTCGCCGAATTCAAGGATCTGGTGCGCGATACACGCAGCTATCTGGTCGATGTCCCCCAGCGTACCGAGTCAACCAATGCGAAATTGATGGAAATCATCATGGCGCAGGATTTTCAGGATCTGACCGGCCAAGTCATCAAGAAAGTGCTTGAGGCGGCGCAGGTGCTGGAATCTCAGCTGCTTGCCCTGCTGATCGAGGCGACGCCGGAAGACCGGCGACAAGCGGTAGACCCGGGCCTGCTCAACGGCCCGGTGATCAATGCGGCAGGACGAAGCGACGTGGTGACCAGTCAGGAACAGGTCGACGATTTGCTGGAAAGCCTTGGGTTCTAGGATGGCGGCTTCGCCGCTAGCGAGCCCACAAGTGCAGGACGCTACCGGCTAAAAGCCACCGTCTAACAGGAGAAGAGAATGAGTGATTTCGCCGGAATGGAAGAATTGTTGCAGGACTTCCTGCTAGAAGCCGGAGAGTTGTTGTCCGAGGTTGATAACAAGCTGGTCGAGCTGGAAAAACGGCCCGATGATCGCGAGCTCCTGAATGATATTTTTCGAGGTTTTCACACCATCAAAGGGGGGGCTGGATTTCTCAATGCGGAAAATCTGGTTTCTCTGTGCCATCGCACCGAAAATCTATTCGACAAGTTGCGCAATGGCGAGTTGAAGCTGTCTACCGGATTGATGGATGTCATCATGGACGCCACCGGTGTGGTGCGTAACATGTTTGCAGCCTTGGCGCAGGCTTCGCAACCCGAGGCCGCCGACCCGGCGCTGATCGAAAGCCTTGAAATCGCGCTTGCCGGCAAGGCGTTGCAACCGAAGGCCAGTTCCGCGCCAGCCGCTAAAGTCGCCCCGGCGAGTCCGCCTAAAGCCATGGCTGTTGAAGCTAATCCCCATCCGCCCGCCAGTCTGTCATCAAGTTCACCGAGCAACGCGTCGATTGACGATATCAATTGGGATGCGTTGCATGCCGCATTGACCGGAACGGCATTGCCTGCGCCGGCGAGCCCGGTTGTCCAGACGGTGGCTGCGGCAGAACCCGAAATGCTGTTTCTCGATGCTGCTGCGACACCTGATCACCACGAGGCAATAGCGGTGCCGGTGCAGGATTTGCCGACCCCGTCGCGAACTTCCGGGGCATCCTCCGCACCGCAACAAAGCCTGCAGAAAGAAACCACTATTCGTGTGGATACCGTACGGCTCGACCAGGTACTTAATCTGTCGGGGGAAATCGGTTTGACGAAGAACCGAATCGCCAATCTGAAAACTCAGATTCTGCACGGCAAGCACGATCAGGAAACCCTCAAGGCGCTCGACATCTCGGTCAGTCAGCTTGATCTTCTGGTCTCTGATCTACAAAACGCGGTGATGAAGACGCGGATGCAGCCGATTGGTCGCTTGTTCCAGAAATATCCACGCCTGGCGCGCGATCTGGCGCGTCAATTGGGCAAGGATGTCGAGTTGGTGTTGTCTGGCGAGGAAACCGAACTTGACAAGACCATGATCGAGGATCTCAACGATCCTTTGGTTCACTTGGTCCGCAACGCAGTCGATCACGGTATTGAGAGCCCGGAAGAACGGGCGCTCTCGCACAAGACGGCAAAGGCGATTGTCACGCTATCCGCTAGCCAGGTGGGCGATCACATCTACATCGAAATTTCAGATGATGGCAAGGGCATGCGGCCGGATGTGATCCGCTCCAAGGCCGTCGAAAAAGGCATTATTGACGCTGAAGCCGCGAACGGTCTGGATGATCGGCAGAGTCTGCATCTGGTCTTCCTGCCCGGTTTTTCCACCAAGGACCAGATTTCAAGCGTCTCCGGACGTGGCGTCGGCATGGATGTGGTGAAAACCAATATCACCCGCTTGAATGGCAAGATCGATGTCATTTCGGTGCCTGGACAAGGCTCCACCTTTACCATTTCGCTGCCGTTGACCTTGGCCATACTGCCGGTTCTGGTGGTTCGGTTGAACGATCAATCGTTTGCCATCCCGCTGTCGATGGTGCGCGAAATCATCCCCATCAAGCCTTCTGAAGTTCAACGTGTTTCCGGGCGGGCGACGATGGTCGTGCGCGACGAGGTGCTGCCTATTCGCAGTCTGGCACGCCTGATTGGCTGGGAAGCGCAGAAATCGCCGGCTTTTGGCGTACTCATGCATGCTTCCGATGCCACCTTCATCATGGCGGTGGATGGTTTTGTCGGGCGTGACGATGTGGTTATCAAGCCGCTTTCCGATATCAAGCCGAAAGGAATCGCGGGTGCGACCCTTTCGGGTGACGGTTCTATTGTATTGGTGCTGGACATGGAAGCTTTGTTGGGTAATAACATCGCTGATACTCCGATGAATCTGTTTGCGCGAGCCTGATCCTTGTCGTCAATCCCATGAGTTCCAACGCTTATATCGCCCGGCAACCTATTGTTGATAATAAACATCGGTTATTCGCCTACGAGTTGTTGTTCCGCCACTCCGCGCATGCGCAGAGTGCGAAGATCGATACCGATATCGATGCCGGGATTACCGTTATCGCCAATGCCTTGGTCAACATGGGCACCGAATGGCTGCTGAAAGGCAAGCTGGCATTCGTCAATATGGAAGTCTCGATGCTGATGTCGAGCTTTTCCACTCTGTTGCCGCCGGAAAAGGTGGTTATTGAAATTCTGGAAACTGTTCAGGTTACGCCGGAAGTGCTGGAGCGATTGGGCGAGTTGAAAACGGCCGGCTACCGTTTTGCGCTTGATGATTATCACTATCTGCCCGAATCCGAGCCTTTGCTGGCATTGGCCAGCTTCGTCAAGCTTGATGTTTTGGAGCATTCGCCGTCAGAGTTGGCCAACATGGTCAAGGTTATTCGCAAGTATCCGGTCGAGATGATTGCCGAGAAAGTGGAGACGCCGGAACAGTTTCGACATTGCCAAGCCTTGGGGTTTGATTATTTCCAGGGTTATTACTTCGCGCATCCGGAAAATCTTGTTGCCAAGATTATTAACCCCGTTTATGGAACGGTAGTGCAGTTGATGGAGAAGGTCCGCCAGGAGGCGGATACGAAAGAACTGGAAATGCTGTTCAAGAAGGATGTCGCGCTGACCTTCAAATTGCTGCGCTATATCAATTCGGCGGGTTTCGGATTGTCCTGTGAAGTTCAATCGATACGCCATGCAGTCAGTATTCTCGGTATGCAACCGCTCTACCGCTGGTTGACCTTGCTGATGGTCACCGCCGGCGGAGCGCCGACGATGCCGACGCTGGCCCGAACCGCGATTACCCGCGGACGCCTGTGCGAGCTGATCGGCAAGGGCTGTTTGTCCAAGGGCGATCAGGACAACCTGTTCATCGTCGGGGTGTTTTCATTGTTGCCGGCATTCCTGGAAATGCCGATGGAGCAGGTGTTGGAGCGTATCGTCATCCCGGAAAAACTGGTTGACGCGCTGGCGTATCGGTCTGGAATTTATGGCCCCTTCCTGTCACTGACGGAGGCGGTGGAAAGCGGCAATTACGAACAACTTGAAAACCTGGCTTCTTCATTGATGCTGACGCCGGAGCAGGTCAGTCAAGCGCATTTGCAGGCGTTGGCGTGGGTTGAACAACTCGGACTGGACTGAATCCCGAGATCTGCCACCGTCTTGTCAAGTCAGTTCAGGCGACATCGCGACTTTCAAGATGGTTTGCGGATTGCTGCCGCGAACGCGGTTGGTCAACCAGAGCAGGCCGCATTTTTTGATATTCAACGCGCCTGTTTCGCCAAACAATAGCAGGCTCGCCGCTTCGCCCAATGTCGGTTGATGCCCGACCAAGAGAACCGAGCCGTTGGCGTCCGGCCAGCCCGCCGCGCTCAAAACTTGAACACCCATGGCGCCAGGTGCGATGTTGGCGACAACTTCATAATCCAGTTCCAGTGCATCGGCGGTTTGCAACGCACGCACGGCGGGGCTGACCAGAATGCGGGTTTTTTCAGGTAAACGGGGCTTTAGCCAAAGCGCCATCTTTTCGGCTTGCTTGCGCCCCTTCGCGGTTAACGCACGCGCCATATCGTTGTCGCTATCTTGTGCATCGGCATGCCGCCAAAGAATCAAGTCCATCGTCTGTTCTGCCTCGAAATTGGGCGAGGATAATGCCGTCATGTTACGCCGTGGTGAACGTTCGCAGCATCAGCAGACGTCGATAACCGCCGCCGCGCATAGCGATGGCTGCGGCGGAGTCGCCGGCCGGATCTTCCAGCGCCAGAGTACGCGCGATGACGGGCAAATCCGCGCCGCGGGCCAGCGCGTCCAGCAGCCGCAACCAGCGGCGCCAGATCGGCGCGCCTTCACGCAGGTTGCGTGGCGGCAACGTGTATGTTTTGTAGCGCGCTTGCCGGGCAGTGATGAGATGGCGTTTGGCGGCTTCGAGCTGTGCCGGCAGTGGTAGCGAGAGATCGAAATTCAATGCCAGATTTTCCCTGCGGAGCTGCGTTTGCATCGATGCCGCGGTATCGATCACCTCGACGTCAACGGGGAGCTCGCGCCAGGCGAGTTCCTCCGGGTGCGCGATGGCCGGGTCGAGTGGAAATTTTCTGAATCCCCATTTTGCCCCCATCCAGCACTCGATCAGGACTTGATCATTCTCGCCTGGGCAGATTTCCGCGCCGCAGTCGGCGATCTCGGCTTCCGCGCGCCAGGCGCGCGGGTCTTGTTTCCATTTGAAAAAATCGCGCTGAGGCGGAGCGCCATACGCCGCTTCAAGTTGCTGCCAGATACCGATGAATTCGGCGTAGTCGGCGATATATCCAGGTTCGCGTCGCAAGAACTGCCAAGCCCAGCCGGCTAGATCAAGTTGCTCGCAAAAAGCGTAATCCGCGTCGATTCGCCAATCCATGCGTGGGCTCAGATAGGAAGGAAGACGAAGGCGGCGACGTTCTGGAAAACACGGCTGATCGAGCGATTGCCTTTGTCCTCGATCACCAGTGCCAGCAGATCCTGATGCGCGATGAGTTTGCCGAATTCGCGCTCGAAGCTGAGGTTGACGACCTCGCCATCCATACTGTTGCTGATCAGAATTTTTTCGCCACTCAGCAAACGGGCATTGGAAAGCTTCCAGATCGCAATTTCGATATTGCGAGCGCTGTTGTACAGTTTTTGCGCCGACAAGGAGTCGGTCAGAAAAATCTCGGTTTTGTATTCATAGGCCGCCATCAGCATGCTGGTCAGCGCAGTCATGAAAACGGCAACGCGGTCGCCGGCATAGTCTTCCAGAAAGGCCAGGTGGAAGTTTTCCTCCCAGTTTGGTGGCGACGCGGTTTTGTTCGCCCATGTTGGCAGCGCTTCGAATAGTCGTGCGCTGGCCGACTCCTCCGACGCCTGCCCCGACTTGAGCAATTCTCGCGGATTACGTCGATACAGCTTTTCGCTGATCCGCAACAAGCTCTTCAGCATCTCGCGCTGATTGATCTCCGCAATCATGTCGGCTTCGCTTTTGGCCAGATTGGCCGGGCTGAAAGCGCGTGCGCTGCTGACGCCATCCTTGCGCTGAATTTCCTGACTGGCGCAACCGGTCAAGGCGATGACGAGCAAAATTGCGGTGAAAGGATGCATGTCGACAGACCCAGAGAGGCAAGTTGCGATTGTAACGAGCTCATTGTCGGCATGCTTTATTGAAAACCCGACAAAAAGTATGGGTTATTCGGACGGGCTTATCCCAAAAAAAACTTATTTGTAAAAAAATAAGTCTGATTAGTTAGGGGTGTGGGTGGGTGGTATCCTCGCCGCCCGTTTGGCTTATCAGCCTTTACTAATCAACCGATTTTAGGAGTCTGCATGTCCCGTCTAGTGAAACCCCACGGTGGTGGCGAACTGAAGCCTTTGCTGCTTGAAGGCGCCGCTCGTGAAGCAGAACAGGCTCGCGCCCAGTCTCTGCCCAAGATCAAAATGTCGTCCCGCGAGACCGGCGACCTGATCATGATGGGTATTGGCGGTTTTACTCCGTTGGATGGCTTCATGACGCATGCCGATTGGGCTGGTGTTTGCGATGGCTACAAAACGGCAAGTGGTCTGTTCTGGCCTATCCCCGTTACGCTCTCCACCGATGCCAAGACAGCGCAAACCATTAGCCTGGGTCAGGATGTCGCGCTGGTGAACTGTGATAGCGACGAGATCATGGGCACCATGAAAGTGACCGAGATCTATGGTATCGACAAGGGCCACGAGTGCATGATGGTCTACAAGACCACCGACATCGCCCACCCCGGCGTCAAGATGGTGATGGATCAAGGCGCGATCAACCTGGCTGGTCCGGTCAAGGTATTGTCCACCGGCAACTTCAAGGAAGAGTACGGCGATCAGTTCATGACGCCCGCTGAAACTCGCGCTGCCTTCGAGAAGGCCGGTTGGTCCAAGATTGCAGCGTTCCAGACGCGCAACCCGATGCACCGTTCGCACGAATACCTGGCCAAGATCGCCATCGAAACCATGGACGGCGTGCTGATTCACTCTCTGCTGGGCGCCCTGAAACCCGGTGACATCCCCGCCGAAGTGCGCTCCGAGGCGATCAGCGTGCTGGTCGAGAATTACTTTGCGCCCAATACCGTGATCCAGGCGGGTTATCCGCTCGACATGCGTTATGCCGGTCCGCGTGAAGCGCTGCTGCATGCGCTGTTCCGTCAAAACTATGGCTGCTCGCACCTCATCGTTGGTCGTGACCACGCTGGCGTCGGTGACTATTACGGCCCGTTCGATGCACAGAAGATCTTCGACGAAATTCCGGCTGGTTCGCTTGAGACCCAGAACATGAATATCGACTGGACCTTCTGGTGCAACAAGTGCGGTGGTATGGCCTCTCAGCGCACCTGCCCGCATACCAAGGATGATCGCATTCTGTTGTCCGGCACCAAGGTGCGCGCGATGCTCTCCGAAGGCCAGGATCTGCCGGTCGAGTTCAGCCGCCCGGAAGTCGCCAAGGTTTTGCAGAAGTACTATGCCAGCCTGAGCGAAGAACAAAATGTCAAAGTGGAACTCAAGGGCCACTCGGCTGCGTAATGTTGTAAGTCAGTAGCCAATAGCCTGTAGTCGGTAGCGTGCAGCTTGCAAAGCTGCCAGCCGCCAACTGCCTGCTAATTGGCCAATAAGTATTTAGGAACCGAGCCCGCCGGAAGCGGATTCGCGATACGCCCCGGTCAAGGTTGGGCTTGGTTTTCTGAATGGGCCGCGTGCAGGACACGCGGATTGTTAGCTAACAAGGAGTGATTGAATGCCAACCTTCGTCCGTACCGACAAGTGCGACGGCTGCAAGGGTCAAGATAAGACCGCCTGCATGTACATCTGCCCGCACGACCTGATGAAACTGGACCGTGATGGTTCCGAAACCGGCCATGCCATGAAGTCTTTCAACCAGGAACCCGAGCAGTGCTGGGAATGCTATTCCTGTGTCAAGATTTGCCCGCAGCAGGCTATTGAGTGCCGCCACTACGCCGACGTAGTGCCGTTGGGTGGTTCTGTGCAGCCTCTGCGCGGTTCCGACTCCATCATGTGGACCATCAAGTTCCGCAATGGCGTGCTGAAGCGTTTCAAATTCCCGATCCGTACCACCCCCGAAGGCTCTATCGATTGCTACGGCGGCAAGCCCACGCCCAAGCTGGCTGATATCGAAGCTGTCGGTTCGTTCACCAGAGACGTCACGGGTGGTTTCCGTTCTGGCAACCCCGCCGAACTGCTTCGTAAGTAATTCGATTAAGAAGAGGTAATAAATATGGCTGAATTTGGAAATCCCGACGTCATCCAGGAAGAAGTCGACATCCTGATGATTGGTGGTGGTATGGCATGTTGTGGCGCCGCGTATGAAGTCATGCGTTGGGCTGATGTTGCGAAAGCCGAAATCGGTATCGACCTGAAGATCAAGCTGGTCGACAAGGCCGCCATGGACCGCTCCGGCGCTGTGGCTCAAGGTCTGTCCGCGATCAACACCTACATCGGCACCGAGCAAGATCCCGCCGACTACACCCGTATGGTCGCCAACGACCTGATGGGCATCACCCGTGACGACTTGGCCTACGACGTGGGCCGTAACGTTGACGATTCCGTGCATCTGTTCGAAGAGTGGGGCCTCCCCATCTGGAAAACCGACGCCAACGGCGAGCGTCATGACGGCGCCGCCGCCATCGGCGAAGGCCTGCCCTCCTTGAAGGACGGCGGCAAGCCCGTGCGTTCCGGCAAGTGGCAGATCATGATCAACGGCGAATCCTACAAGTGGATCGTCGCTGAAGCCGCCAA
>JAIFKV010000050.1 GCA_020049415.1 Betaproteobacteria bacterium | reverse complement strand
TGGGGCGATGCGGACAGCGAACGCCGGGTCACCTGGCCGCTGGCGATCCGGGCAGGGCAGCGTGCATTTCGCGATGATGACTCTGAAGTAGGCCCCGAAGTTGCCCCCGAAGTTGGCTCTCCAAGCGCCTGTTGACGGCGAGTCTCTCGCCCTTCAACAATCCAGCCATGTCTTCTCTCCACCCGAACCCCGTCCAATATCGCCGCCGCGCGCCAGTCGTCTTGCGACTGCGGGCATGGCGCATGCGCTCGGGGTCCGGTCCGGGAGATTGATGCAGCGATAAACCCATCGCCGCAGAGTTCGACAAAATCTGCCAAGGCCGCCCTGCAATCAGGCGATCTTGAAGCGGCTGGCCAGACGCTGCTGTTCGTCGGCCAGCGCCTTCAGGCTGGCGGCGGCGCTGGATGCGTCGCTGGCGCTGCCGGCATTGCTCTGCGCGTTCGCGGCAATGCTCTCGATGCGTTGGGCAAGTTGGCGGGTTGCGGCGGACTGTTCATTCAATGCTCGCGTAATGTCGCTCACCGCATTCGCCGAGGCTTCGGCAGAGTCGCGAATGTGGGTGACGGCTTCCCCCGCGCGGCGAGCCAAGTCGACGCCATCGGTGACGCGAATGACGCCGGCTTCCATCTCGCGCACGGCATCCCGGGTGCCGTTTTGCAGATTCACGATCATGCCGCCAATCTCCTGCGTCGCATTGGCGGTACGTTCGGCGAGTTTGCGCACTTCGTCGGCGACCACCGCGAAACCACGCCCTTGCTCGCCGGCGCGCGCCGCCTCGATGGCGGCATTCAGCGCGAGCAGATTGGTTTGATCGGCAATGTCGCGGATGGCCTGCACGATGCTGGAGATGTTGCCGGAATACTCCTCCAGCGAATGGATCGAACTGGCCGCGGTTTTGACCGCGTCGGCGATATGGGTCATTTCATCGGCGGTGGAATGAATGATCTGACCGCCTTCGGTTGCCATCTTGCTCGATTCTTGCGATAGCACCTGCGACTCATGGGCGCGGTCGCGCATCTGTTCGACCGACTCGGAAAGTTGATCAACCGCGGCGGCCATTGCGGTGGCCGATTCGGCTTGCGAGAGGGAGGTGATCGCGCTGGCTTTCGCGGTGTCGGAAAGCCCGGCGGAGGACTGGCCGAGGAGGGAAATCTTGTCCACCAGATCGGCGATCAACTCATGCAGTTTGTTTCGCATCATCGCCAACTGGACCATGATTTCGCCGATTTCATCGAAGCGCGAGACGATGATCGGGCGCGCCAGATCGCCGCCGTCGGCAATGGTGTGAATACAGTTGCGCGCGTGGGCGAGGTGGCGCGAGACATACGCCAGCGTCGCCCAGATCAGCAGCAAACCGACGATAAACGCCAGGCCTACCGCGCTCAGACTCATCACTCTGCCGCTCTCGGCTTCGCTCATGACCTGGCGCGCGGCGGTCTCGGAAGCGGCGTGCGCCGCCTTGCGCTGCTTCAAGATGACGTCCTTGATCTGCCGCCAGAGCGGAGTCTCTTCCTGGTTGAGCAACGCCATCGCTTCAGCCTGCTGGCCGCCGCTGGCCAGTTCGCGGATGCGCTTCTTGCTGTTGACGTCTGCCGTCCATTGCTCGGCAAGTTTGACCAGCAAGGCTGCTTCGGCATCATCCCGGGCCAGGTCACGCGCTTTTTGCAGCGCCGCAGCGAAATCCTTCTCGGCGGCTTCCAGATTGCTGTGCGCTTTGGGATTGCTCGGGTCGAGGATGATGTTGCGGATCGCCTGCCCGGTCTGCAATCCTTGCGCATACATCTCGCCATAGGCCAGCAGGCGCGACTGGTCGTTCGACAGGTAGTGAGCAAAGCGTTCGGATAACACCGCTTGCGTCGACAAGGCGATGCCGGCGCCGATCATGGCCATCAGGATCGAGATCAGAAACGCGGCCCAGAGACGATGCGAAATGTGCAGTTTCTGATTGATCTTGTGCAGCCAGCCTGCGAGGCCGCGCGGCACCACCTGACCATCCTGCAAGTGAATGTTGTCGCCACCGCGCATGCGGGCGTAGAGCGCTTCGGCGGCATTGATGTCTTCGCGGCTGGCTTCGGTTCGCACCGACATGAAACCGGACCCGTCCGGCATCGGCGTGACATAGGCGCGCACCCAGTAATGGTCGCCATTCTTGCATCGGTTTTTCACCATGCCCATCCACGGGCGACCTTGCATGGCGGTGCTCCACAGGTCGCGATAGGCTTCGGAGGGCATATCCGGATGGCGCACGATGTTGTGCGCCTGGCCGATCAGTTCTTCCCGGCTGAACCCGGAAATATCGACAAAAGCATCATTGATATGCGTGATACGGCCTTTGGCATCGGTATGGCTGATGATCACACGGCCTTTGGGAAAAGACTGTTCATGCTGGGTGACGGGTTGGTTGTTGCGCATGTCTTCTCCATTGGGTGACTTGTTGGTTGGCGTTCATTTACGGAAGTTGGCGTGAATTCTTGAGTGAAATGATTGGTTTGCCGTTGCTTGTGCTTTGGTTGTTGCCTTTGCTGGTGTTTGTCTCATAGTTACCTGCGACATACTTTGCGAAATTTGAAACAGGAGATGCCTCACCATGACTATGACCAAGCAACCGAGTGTCGAACACTTGTTGAACGATCTTGCCCTCGCCAACCCGGCACGGCTTGAACTGGTCCAAGCGGCGCGGAAGGTGATTTATACGCAAGCGCCAGACGCCTCGGAGCGGGTGATGTACGGTGGCTTGATGTTTTCCGCGCCGGCCCAGTTTTGTGGCGTGTTTGCCTACAGCGAACATGTTTCGGTCGAGAATTCCGTCGCCATATCAAGTTACGCAGCCTGGCCGACATCGAAGCCCGGCATCTCGCCGACACGGTGCGCCAGGCCGTCGAAATCAGCCGGCGCGCCTGACCCCGAATTGCTGCCCGCTCGGCTGGGAGGCTAAAACACCCGTCACCTCAGCGCCATCACCTATTCGATGGTCGCCAAGCCCAAAGCAAGTTCGAGGCTCAGCGGCTCAGCAAAGTGAGGGTCCGGTTTTGATAATCCCAGACGCTGACGTAATGCTTCAAAAACTGATAGCCCAGACCGATGCGGTTCTGCGTGCCAGGTTTGCAAGTGAGGTTATGCATCTCGGCGAGGGCTTGCTGGCCATGCCGCAGGCCTTTCGCGTCGCCTCGCTGATGGGCTTCGCAACTCCCGTAGAGGTAATTGCTTTGGCGCACGCTCAGGTAGCCGGCGTGTTCCAACTCGCTTTTCATCGACTCGGTGAGTTCCAGCGTGCCCAGGCTGCCGGTATAAAAAAGGCGGTAATGCGCTGGTCGCCAATATGCATCGTCACCTCGGGTATCTTGCCGTCCACGCCGGCGGCGTTGAATTCAAGGCGGGCGACCACTTTTGCCGGATCGAACATGCCGGTTGGCGGGGCGCCATTCTGCTCATAGGGATGAAAGGTGATCGTTTTCAAGTCGTAATCGATGATGAAACATAATTTCGATTGAAGCCATGGCCGATGCTGCCCAGAAAAGCGGGAATGCCGTAGCTCTCGGCGAGGAAGTTCCAGTCGGTATGGGTAAAGCCGCGCACATCCTCGAAACGGAGGCTGTCGCAGATCTCTATGAACGACAGCGCGGTGCTTTGGCATTGGGGTTAAACCATGCTTCGTAATGTTGTAGTTGCCAGCCTGCTGGTTGTTTGGGTGGCGGGTTGCAGCGCCTTGCCGCGCAATCAGGCGGTACCCGTGCGCGAAGCGACGCGCGCCATCGTGCCGGGCCTGAAGGATGTCCGCTATATCGTCGGCAATCCTGACGATATGCGACGACTCGCGCGGGATGTCGCCGCTACCTGGCCGCGCGAACGCGCCTGGTTGGCGGCGCAGGGAAAATCGACCCGCCAGTTGCCGCCCAGCCATCTGCTGGCTTTGTCCGGCGGCGGCGACAATGAGGCGTTTGGCGCGGGTTTGCTGAATGGCTGGACGGCCAGCGGCAAGCGCCCTGAATTCCTGTTGGTCACCGGCTCAGTAACGGCGCGCTGATTTGCCTTCTCCAGCGCCAATATCGGCACCGTCTTGACGGTATTCGACTTCGCCCTGCCCAGCGCCACGCTGGCCTGGGCATTGCTTGGGGTCGCGGTGATCGGTCTGACCAACCTGCTGGTCAGTTTCACCCTCACGCTCTATGTGGCGATGCGCTCGCGGCAGCAGAACCTGACCCTCTTGCCGGGTCTGCTGGCCCAGGTTCTTGGTCTGTTCTTGCGCCATCCCTGGACCTTTTTGCTGCCACCGCGGGCGCGCAGAGCGGAGTAGATGGAGTCGGGGACGGGATGGCCTGGCGGGGCTGAATGGGCTGAATTTCAACGTCTTTTCTGTTGCCGGTTCCGCTTGTTGCAGGTCGGTCGCTGGTTGCTCCCGACGCATTCGCGGGTTACAAAGCAGCCTTCTTTTTGCCCGCCGTATCCATGTCATCCAGCTTGCCACGCGCCGTCCGTTTGCCCATCAATCGCTGCAACCTGCCGGCGGCGATCCTCGGCAGTCTGACCTTTCAGCGGCATCCGGTGGCATTGAAGCTGGATGGCGTCGAGGAGCTTCATCACCTGCTGTTCTCGCGTCTGACGGCGCTAAACGACCCTGGCGAACGGGCTGAGATGTTCATGGCGCACATGGCAGCCACCTTCAGTCTCGACGATCCCGAAGCCGCCGGCTATTCGCCGTCGCATGGCCGCGCCAAGGCCAACTATTTGCGCATTCTGCGCGGTTGGTCATTCGACGCCGACGGCCGTGAAGGTGCGGTATTGAAGGGGTGGGTAGAGTCGCGCTTCGGTCTGTTGCCGCGCCATCACGGCGCTCCGATCCGCGATTTCTCCGGCCCGGTTTACCGGCATTATCTGGAGCAACGCAGCGGCGGTTTGTACAACACCAACAGCCTGGAAGCGCAGTTCGACTTGCTCTACGCCTGGTGCCAATACGAGCTCTGCTGCCGCTGGCCGGGGGCGATGCATCTGACGCTGTATCGCGGCGTCAACCGAATGGGGAATTACGAGGTATTGGGCGAGGCTGATTCCCGCCAGCGTATCGTCTTGCTCAACAGCCTCAATTCCTTCACCCGCGAACGTGAACGCGCCTGCGAATTTGGCGATCACATTCTGCAAGTGCAGGTGCCGTTGTCGAAGGTGTTTTTCTTCCATGGCCTGTTGCCGGGCACGCT
The DNA here is from genome assembly GCA_020049415.1 of Betaproteobacteria bacterium. Classification (GTDB taxonomy): domain Bacteria; phylum Pseudomonadota; class Gammaproteobacteria; order Burkholderiales; family Thiobacillaceae; genus PFJX01. Next base: position 3,389 of record JAIFKV010000050.1, on the reverse strand, counting down.
GGGCGGCGAGGCGGAGTTCGGCGTCATTGGCGGTGTTTACGAGGTGAATATTTCGATGCTGTAGGGGCGAATTTATTCGCCCCCTACGGAAATCCGACAAAGCGCCGGCATTGGCGCATATCCGACACGGCCGTCTGCCCGCCAACCCGCATGGCAAGGCGGTTCCTGGTCGGCCTGTTTCTTGCAATGGGTACTCCATCCCCCCACCGGAGCGCTTCATGGCAACAGATACCCCCCAAACCTTTGCAGACATCCTGTCCGGCTTGGCCGACGGCAGTGTGGTGCCCTATCTCGGCTGCTACGCCCTCGACGGTGTTACCCATCCAGCCAGTGGCCGCGCTATTCCGGCTGATTCCGACAGCCTGATTCTGGCGATGAACGATGGCAAGCCGATGGCGCCCAAGTTGATGTACGAGTTTCCGCGCGCGGCGATGAATGTCGAACTGAAGCGCGGCCGTTCCGCAGTCACCAAATTCCTCGACCGCACCTACCGCGATACCGTCTGGAGCGCCTCCGCACTGCATAGCTGGCTGGCTCGGCTGAATCTGCCTTATGTCGTCGACAGCAACCGCGATCAGTTGCTGCAGAACGCTTATGCCGGCAAGCCGCACACCTTGATCGTCGGTCTGGCGCGCATCGGCGGCACCGATTACCGATTCAAGTTGTTCCAGTCCGATGGCGTCGCCTATCACCCGATTGACCAGGAGCAGGTCGATGTCACGCTGCCGATATTGTTCAAGCCGCTCGGTTCGTCGCTGCCGGAATCGCACTACATCGCCTCGGACGCCGATTTCGTCGACTACGTCACCGAGTTGATGGGCGGCTTCGGCATACCCGCTTTCGTCAAACGCATGCGCCAGGGCAAACGCTACCTGCTGCTTGGTCTGCCGTTGACGCGTGATACCGAGCGGATGGTGCTGTCCGACATCGCCTTCGGCCATGCCCAAGCCGCTGGTTGGGCGCTGATGCCGCATGCCACCGACAAGGAAAAGCGTTTCCTCGCCAAGTTGGGTGTCGAATGGGTGCCTGCGGCGGTCTCCGATCTGCTCGCCGCCGCGCTGGCGGACGAGGTGCTGGCGGAAGATGTACTGGAAACCGTCGGATGCTGAACTGGGATGCCACACAGCACGCCCTCGGCGTTGCGGAAATGGATGCCACCCATCGAGAATTCACCGCCTTGGTGAATTTGCTGGCGGAGTCTGACGACACCGACTTCGCTGCCTTGTTCGAGAAGTTGCTGGAACATTGCCGACTGCACTTCACCAGTGAAGGCCGCCTGATGCGCATCTCCCGTTTCCCGGCGCTGAACGAGCACGAAGGCGAACATCACCGCATCTATGGCGATCTGGTACAGATGAATCGGGCTGTGCAGCGTGGCCGCCTGATGTTGCCGCGCGCATTCGTCAAGGAAGGACTGGAAACCTGGTTCAGCCAGCACTTGAGCAGCATGGACGCCGCCTTGGCGGCGCATCTGAAACGGGTGGGCACGGCGCCGGTGGAGTTGACCGGCGGTTTGCCGGTATTGATGTAAATATTCGATACCGCCTCCCTTTGCTAGCACCCTACGTGATCGCCGGCGGATTGCCGATTGGCAAGGTGAACGCGAAGCAGGCGCCGTCCGGCATCCTGTTCTGCGCCCGGTTGTATGCCCAAACCCGGCCACCATGCGCCGCGACGATGGTGCGCACAATGGCCAGGCCAAGACCGACGCCGACGATGTTGCTTTCCGCCTGGCCGCGAGCAGGCCCGGCCTGTTGTCACAGACCGTGACCTCGACCTCGCCACCGGCGACGCGGGCGGAGATTTCGATGACGCTGCCCGGCGGCGTGTATTTGGCAGCGTTTTCCAGCAGGTTGCTGAACACGCGTTGCATCAGCATCGCGTCCAGTTCCAGCAATGGCAGATCGCCCGGCAGGTCGATGCGCACGCTATGGCCGCCGAGAACCGCCGCGCGTGCCCGCAGCGCCGCGCCGACGGCGTCAATGGCATCCGCTCAACCTGTTGCAACGCCTGCAACTGGAAACTGTGCTGGTTTTTTGCGCCAGGCCAAAGAGGTCAATGCGTAGGGTGGATAAGCGCAGCGCATCCACCATCCCCTCTCCGGCCCCTCAGTCCATCTCCATCCCGACAATGCTGTCCGGCTCCCGCTCGCCCCACGCTGGCAGGTACCACCTCTTTTCCACCGCACGTGCAAACGAAGACCAGGGCCAGTCCCCCGGCCGCGTTACCAGACCATGCTTGACCGGGTTGTAATGAATGTAATCGACATGCCCGCGCCAGTCTGCATCATCACGAATAGCGTGTTCCCAGAAACGGCGTTGCCACACGGGCCGCTCGCCACGCGCATTGGTGGAGCGGTCAATCTGACGGGAAGCTGCTTTCTTGATTTCCCGCCAGCGCCCGGAAAAATCGTCGTCTCCTTCTGGCTGTTGCCAAACGCAATGCAGATGATCAGGGAGGATGACGACCGCCTCCATCCGGAACGGCCGCGCTGCCATTACCTGGCGGAACGCCGCACGCAAGTGGCCAACATGTTCCGCGTCGGCGAAATAAGGCATGCGGTCGTGGGTGACAACTGTGAAGAAATAGGTCCCGCCGGGGAGGCGAAGACGACGGAAATGACTCATCGGTCGCTGGCTTTGCATTGCGTTGGACAGATGCCATTGTCCGCGCAAACCCGTGTACACCCACTTTTGGCGCGGATGGAATGGTGGATGCGCTGCGCTTATCCACCCTACGCATGATTTCCTGATTCCTAGCTCATTGGCATTGGCGCCAAAAAACTCGATACCGTAAGTACAAATTGAAGGATGGGCCAAGCTTGCTGGCCCATCCTTCGTTCACTTGCCTCCCTGCGCCTTACATTCAGCGGCGCAGAGAGCCCGACTCGGAGTTACTTCAGGTCGAAGCGGTCGGCGTTCATCACCTTGGTCCAGGCGGCGACGAAGTCACGCACGAACTTCTCCTGGTTGTCGTCCTGGGCATAGACCTCGGCGTAGGCGCGCAGGATCGAGTTGGAGCCGAACACCAGATCCGCCCGGGTTGCGGTCCACCTGACCTGACCGGTCTTGCGCTCGCGGATTTCGTACAGATTGCTGCCGGCCGGTTTCCACTGGTAGGCCATGTCGGTCAGGTTGACGAAGAAATCGTTGGTCAACGCGCCGACCCGGTCGGTGAACACGCCGTGCTTGCTGCTGCCGTGGTTGGTGCCCAGCACGCGCATGCCGCCCACCAGCGCCGTCATTTCGTGGGCGGTCAGGCCCAGGAGCTGGGTGCGGTCGAGCATCAGTTCCTCGGCGCTGACCACGTAGTCCTTCTTCAGCCAGTTGCGGTAGCCGTCGGCGACCGGTTCCAGTACGTCAAAGGAGGTGGCGTCGGTCATCGCTTCG
>JAIFKV010000147.1 GCA_020049415.1 Betaproteobacteria bacterium | reverse complement strand
ACTGCTCCAGTTGCTTCCGGCCGGAGCGAAAGTGGCCGGGCGGGATTCGCACCCGCTGGAAAACAGCGCCTTTGCACGGCGCACTCCGACAGGCTCCTAGCCAACATTGAGCGTGCTTGCGGTCGCCAGTACGATAGTTCCGGTAGAGCACTCGCAGCATCGGCCGTACAAGATGATCTCGTGGTCTTCGAGCGTGAATCCAGAGGGAACCAGATTGTCCAGATTGCCTGGACAAGTCTCTACATCAAACACGCGCTCACACTGACGGCACTGGAAGTAATGGTGGTGTGAATGGTCAGCAGGCTCGTAGCGCGGGTTCTGCCCGGGGAGCAGAACGGCTTTGATCGTGCATGTCTCCTGCAACGCCTTGATGGTTCGATAAACCGTTGCGATCGACAGTTGCGGGACAGCGCCTGCGGCAAGGGTCAAGATTTCCTGAGCGAGCAACGGGCGGTCGGCAGCGACGATCACATCGTAGATGGCCTGGTGTTGGCGGGTTCTTCGTTTCATACGCGGCAAATCTCCCATGTCGACGGAGCTCCTTGCTGGTGGTTTTTTGGGTAGACAAGTGATTGTGCCGAACCGCTATTGCGAATGCGATATCATTTGCCGGCACTTGCTGCCGGAAAAATTGCTCAGTCCGGCACATTCCCCCCCTTCAAGGAGCAACAGCGATGAGACATACCCTCCGAGGCATACTTGGCCTCGTTTTCGCGGCGCTTGCTGTTGCTTTCATGCCTGCAAGTGCCGGCGCCCAAGAATCCCTAAAGGTGCGCGCAGTCTATCTTGCCGACAAAAGCGCACATCTCATAACCACAGGCTACTCCGCAAGAAGAATCAATCGATTCAAGACATGCTGATCAGCTTCATGAAAGACGGTGGCGTCGTCGTCATGTGCCAAGCGTGCTTGGCCGCAGCCGGCCTGAAGTTCACTGACTACATTGACGCAGTCAAGATGGGCGATTGGCCTACCGTCTCGGGGCATTTGTTCGCTCCCATGATCAAGTCGCCGTGGTGGTAACGCATCACTACTCAAGGAACTAGGGACATGAAAACCGGATTTCTGCTACGACGCATCACCTTCTTTCTGATCGGATTGACAGCTGTATCCGCTTCAGTCTGGGCATCGGAGCCGCTCGGGGTGTTCGTAAGCATCCTGCCGCAAAAGCAGATCGTTGAGCACGTTGGCGGCGATGCGGTCAAGGTTGATGTGCTGGTATTGCCCGGCCAGAGCCCGGCCACTTACGACCCGACGCCACAGCAGATGGTCGCCCTGGCAAAAGCGCAGGTCTATTTCCGCATCGGGGCGCCGTTCGAGAAAACCTGGATACCCAAGATCCAGCAGGCGCACCCAAACTTGAAGATGGTCGATACCCGGCAAGGCATCGCCTTGCAGCCCATCACACGGCATGACCACAGCCGTGCCGAACCACTCAAAACAGGTGTGCCAGCGACAGCTCCTGTTCAACTGGACCCCCACATCTGGACCAGTCCGCCGCTGGCCAAGCAGCAAGCGGCGACCATACGCGATGCGCTGGTGACCCAACGCCCAGCCCTGCGTGCGCGCTTCGAAGCCGGCTATGCACGCTACGTCGCAGAGCTTGACGCACTCGACGCTGAACTGCGCCAACGACTGTCGGGCAAGGCACAGCGACGTTTCATGGTGTTCCACCCGGCATGGGGTTACTTTGCGGACGCCTACGGCTTGCAACAGATCCCCATCGAAATCGAGGGCAAGGAACCCAGCCCAAAGGCGTTGGCCCACCTCATCGACCGCGCCAAGGCTGAGGGCATCCGAGTGATCTTTGTACAAAAGCAGTTCAGCCGCACCGCCGCCGAGCAGGTGGCTCGCGCGATCGGTGGCGAAGTAGTGGCCATTGACCCTCTGGCAGAGGATTTCATCGGCAATATGCGCGATGTCGGCAAGGTTCTGCTGCGCGGGCTACGATGACTGGCACGGCTTCCGCACTGGTCTTTGACCATGTCGATTTTTCATTCGGCGAGCGTCCTGTGCTCAGCGATGTCAGCCTGCAGGTGGCACACGGCGAGTTCTTGGCACTGATCGGCCCGAATGGCGGCGGCAAGAGCACCCTGGTCAAACTCTCACTCGGTCTCTTGAAGCCCGATCGGGGCGAAGTGCGAGTGCTTGGCCTGACACCAGCCCAAGCGCGCCCGCGTCTGGGTTACGTACCCCAGTTTGCAACTTTCCGGCGCGATTTCCCGCTCAGCGTGCATGAGACCGTGCTGCACGGACGGCTGGGGCGCAGCGCCTGGTGGCGGCCCTTGACCCCGCAAGACCATGAAGCCGCCACCCAGGCCATGGCTGCCACCGACGTGCAGGACTTGGCGCCGCGCCCCATCGCCAGCCTGTCGGGCGGCCAGTTGCAGCGGGTATTGATCGCGCGGGCGCTGGCCACCGAGCCGGAGTTGTTGTTGCTGGATGAACCCACCGCTCACGTCGACACGCGCGCCGAGCATGACTTGTTCGGGCTGCTCGCCCGCCTGCGCGAGCGCATGGCGATTGTGATGGTGTCGCACGACGTGGGTCTGGTTTCGCGGCATGTCGACCGTATTGCTTGCTTGAACCTCACCCTCACCTGCCACACGGCGATGCCACTGGCGCCAGGTGTGCTCGAGAATCTGTACGGGATGCCGGTACGCCTGATTGACCATGGCGACAGGGCTGCATTGGAGGGCGTCCTTTGAATTTCATCGAAGCACTGTGGGCACACGAGTTCCTGCGTGTCGCGTTGGCCGCCGGATTGTTGGCCGCCCTCGCCTCCGGCATTATCGGAACGCTGGTGGTGGTCAAGCGCATCACCTTCATGGCCGGTGGCATTGCGCATACGGTGTTGGGAGGCATGGGCGTTGCCCATTGGCTGGGCGGCTCACCGCTGATTGGCGCGAGCGTTGCCGCCGTGCTGGCGGCTTTGCTGGTGGGCTGGATCTCGCGCCGTGGCGGCGAACGCGAGGACATGCTGATTGGCGCGCTTTGGGCAGTGGGCATGTCCGTCGGTATCGTGGCCATTGCACACACCCCCGGCTACAGCACCGACTTGATGAGTTACCTGCTGGGCAACCTGTTGATGGTGTCTCACGAGCAGGTGACGGCCATGGCATGGCTTGTCGGATTGATGTTGCTGGCCGTGTTTGTATTCTGGCGCCCGTTGGTGGCGACGACTTTCGACGAAGAATTCGCGCGCCTGCGCGGCCTGCCGACACTGGCGATTGAGCTTGGCCTCCTCGTAACGGTAGCACTGGCCGTGGTCATGCTGGTGCAAGCCGTGGGCCTGGTGCTGGTGATGGCGTTGTTGACGCTGCCGGCAGCCACCGCCCTGCTGTTATCAGGTTCGATTGGTTGGGTCATGCTGCTGGCGGCGACCATCGCTGCGGGGGAGATCGTGCTCGGTCTGGGAGTCGCATTCGAGACCAACACCCCTGCCGGCGCCGTCATCGTTCTTTGCAGTGCAGTGGTTTATCTACTGGCTTTGACAGGACAGCGCATGCGGCGGCACCGTGTGCCGGTGGCGTAAGCGACTGTCCATGAATAACCAGGACATTCTAGCTGCACGGGTGGGCGCGGTGCTGCGTTGCCGGTCGCTTGAAGGGAATGACGACAAATTGACGCACCTCATCGAATCAGACGGAGCCGGTCGAATAGTAGAATTTGCTCGGCTTTACCCCCTCGCCATCTATTCCCCCGGACCCGTCAATCCAATCATGAAAAAATCATTCACTCTTGGCCGGCTGATGCTGACCCTTTCCTGCACAACTCTGCCGCTTGACGTTGCCGCCGCCGATGCCACGCTCGACGCCAAGGCCCAACTCGGCCGCGTGCTGTTTTTCGATACCTCGCTTTCGGAGCCGGCCGGTCAATCCTGCGCCACCTGTCATGCACCTGCCGCCGCATTCACCGATCCCGACACCGCCAAGCCGACTTCAAAGGGGATACATCCCGAGCGCTTCGGCAATCGCAATACCCCCTCGGCGATGTATATGGCTTTCTCGCCCAAGCTCCATATTGATCCCAAGGAAAAACACTATGTCGGGGGGCAGTTCTGGGATGGTCGAGCCGCGACACTCGAAGAACAGGCCAAGGGCCCCTTCCTCAATCCGGTCGAAATGGCCAACCCGAACAAGCGGGCCGTCGTCGAAAAGGTGCGCCGCGCCGCTTACGCGGATCAGTTCGATACCGTTTTCGGCAAGGGCGCGCTGGTTTCCGTGAATCGCGCCTACGACCATATCGCCGCGGCCATCGCGGCCTACGAGCGCACTCCCGAGTTCCAGCCCTTCACTTCACGCTATGACGCCTGGCTGACGGGCAAGGGTCAGCTGACCGAACAGGAACTGCGCGGCCTGAAACTGTTCGAGGACGAGAAAAAAGGCAACTGCGCGGCCTGCCATCCCAGCCAGCGCGGCCCCAATGGCGAGCTGCCGCTATTTACCGACTTCACCTACGACAACCTCGGCGTGCCGCGCAATCCCGACAATCCGTTTTATGGCCAGGACAAGAAGTTCAACCCGCAAGGCGCCAGGTTCGTCGACAGGGGATTGGGTGAATTCGTCAAGAAGCGCGGGGAAGACGGCAAGTTCAAGGTGCCGACCCTGCGCAACATCGCGAAGACCTCCCCTTATATGCACAATGGCTACTTCAAGACCTTGCGCGGCATGGTGGCGTTCTACAACGATCGCGACATCAGGCCGGCCTGCAAGGGCGATGTTCGCGAGGCCGACGCGCTGGCACAGGGTTGCTGGCCCAAGCCTGAAATCCGCCGCAATCTCAATACCGATGAAATGGGCAAACTGGGCCTGAACGAGCAGGAAATCGACGATATCGTAGCTTTCATGCTCACACTCAACGACGAGTAAATACCGCTACCTGCCTTTGGCGGTAGGTGCCAGAAAGCAGATATTGGGCACTGATGGAATTTCCACCGGCGGCTAACGGTAGCCAGGTCGAAGCGCTGTTTCCGACAGGAGCGGACGTAAAGTCAGATGAGCTGAGCGGCTGCGCCGAGGCGAATCTGGTTCAAACCTGACGCTACGAAAATGGATCGGGAAACGTTGTGAAGCATGAGACACATGTTGGTGACGAACGGGTCAGTTTGCGTGAACGTTGAAGATATGCAACCAACACCAAGCCCGCGCCAGAGGGCTTTAAATAATCTCAAGGACACATTGCAATGAGCTGGGTGTATTTGATACTTGCGGGCCTTTTCGAGATTGGCTGGCCTGTTGGCTTGAAAATGGCACAGGAACCGCAGAGCCGTTGGGCTGGCATAGCGATAGCCGTTGGCTTTATGGGCGCGTCAGGTTTTCTGCTGTGGCTGGCTCAACGCCACATTCCCATCGGCACCGCATATGCCGTTTGGACAGGGATTGGCGCAGCGGGGACATTCGCGGTGGGCGTCGTGTACTACGGAGATCCCGCTTCGTTTTTTCGTTACCTCGGCGTAGTACTTATCATCGCGGGAGTTGTCTCGCTGAAGATCGCGCATTGAGGGCTAACTCAGGGCTACGCCAGTTGACCAGCATATTGTGGCCGTTTTGAATGGGTTGACGCCCTCCAGCAGCAATGCAGGACATTCAAGAACATGTTGAGAAACAACCTGGCCTTATGCGCCATGCCGTCCTTGCCGCGTCGCTGCCCGGCCTGAAACAGGGGGCTCTGTCACCGAGCCGGGGCGCAAAAAGCGTGGCATGCCCAGGTTGCCGGTTCGGTTGAAATCCATTTCCAGGGCAGCGCGTACTGCGCTTTCTTCTACCTCGAACAGCGCCGTCAAGCCTTCATGGAGCAAGCGGAACAG
>JAIFKV010000096.1 GCA_020049415.1 Betaproteobacteria bacterium | reverse complement strand
GCGCGATGACTTTCTTGATGTCGCGGATGAAGCCCATGTCGAGCATGCGGTCGGCTTCGTCGAGCACCAGGATTTCGACGCCGGACAGGTCGACCGTCTTCTGGCCGACGTGGTCGAGCAGGCGGCCGGGGGTGGCGACCAGGATATCGACCTTGCCGCGCAATGCGGCGTACTGCGGGTTGATATTGACGCCACCAAACATCACCATCGACTTGATGGTGACGTGCTTGCCGTAGGTGCGAACAGACTCTTCAACCTGCGCCGCGAGTTCGCGCGTCGGCACCAGAATCAAACAACGCGGCCGGCCGGGTTTGGCAACAGCGGCTTGGGTGGTGGTTAGCCGATGCAGGATCGGCAAGGTAAAACCGGCGGTCTTGCCGGTACCGGTTTGTGCGGCAGCGAGCAGATCGCCACCTTTCAGAACTTGGGGGATGGCGTGCGCCTGAATCGGCGTCGGCGTCGTGTAGCCGGTTTCGGCAACGGCACGCAACAAGGGCTCGGACAGGCCGAGATCGGTGAATTTGACGCCAGTGGCAACAGCAATGGTCGGATCGGCGGACACGGTAGTGCCAGCGCTATGAATGGGGGACGACATGGGGTTACAGCTCCTGCGACGGCCTGCCACGCATAAGGCGGCACCAATCGAGGCAGACGAATAAGTGATCGGAATGATCAGAGAAAAAAGACGCCGCACGTCGATTGGTAAAGCGCGCGGAGACGCGGATTGTACAGAAACGCGCCGTTCGATGTGGTTGGCATGCGAAATGCCGTCTTACACGGCCAACTCGACCCACACCGGTTGATGGTCGGAAGCCGCAGTTTCCGCATCCACAGCCCAGACTTTCAGCCGCGGCGCCAGATCTTCGGTGAGAAAGATGAAATCGAAGCAGGCTGGCCGGTCGACGAAATCGACCGGATGAATACCAACGCTGGGCGCATGCGGCATGCCAGGATGCAACACATCCCAACTATCCAGGAATGCCGGCGTAGCATCGCTGAATGGCGCCAGCAAACGCGCGCGTTCCGGCGCTTCGGCGGGAAAATTCATGTCGCCGCACAACAGCGCGGATACAGGTCGAGCGAAGACTTCAAAACTGCCGCCTTGCTCGCCCTCGCCCCGGCGCGGCTGATATGCGTGAGCGCAGGCTTCAGCGTGCAAAAAACGAATGGCATCGATCTGCGCCTGCCGCTGCGCCAACGAGTAATACTCCAGATGCGTAGTCATCACCCGCAACGGGCCAAACTCGGTCTGCACCACCGCTTCCAGCAATACCCGCTGCATGCTCGGTACCGCCGGTTCATTCGGCCAGGGCAGAAAATGACGCCAGACCTGGCCGACCGGCAGGCGGGAGAAAATTGCGTTGCCAAACTGCTTGCGACCGCCCTCCCCGTCCGGCACATCGGTGGCTGGCGCGTAAATGGGCACGTAACCGGGCAGCAGCCGGCTCAATTCGGCGATCTGATCACGCGCATCGTTACCGGGCAAACCAGGGAAATTAACCGCCACTTCCTGCAAACAAATGACATCGAAGTCGCCACTGTGACGCAGGTCTCGCACCACGCGCGCCAGATCGACGCGACCATCCATGCCGCGTCCCCATTGGATATTCCAGCTCAGCAGTTTCATCGTGACCTCCTGTCTCACATAGCTTCAGCATAGAAGCGCAAAACGATGAATTCAGGTTGAAATACCGACAGCAAGAAAAAAGCCATCGGCGTTTCCGCAGATGGCTTTTGCTTATCACCACAACGTTTCACCACGTCGAAGCGTGGTGAAACGGACGTAATTACTTGTTGACCGGCGATTCCGGATCAAACAAATACGCCATGACGTCGGCGATCTGCTTTTGCGATAGCACGCCGGATGCGCCCATGCGCGGCATGTTGGTGCAAGCGAAATAAGCGTGCGGGTTGTAGATCACGTCATAGGTGTACTTCAGCATATCCTCGCCGGCGCCGCGATTCTTGCCGTAGCCGGTCAAGCTGGGGCCGATGTCACCGCCGGTGCGGTCAGTGGCGATCTGATGGCAGTTGTAGCAGTTGCCGCCAGGCGTACCCTTTTCGTGATCATCCGGATTATGCGCAGTGCGGTAGCCATAACCAGACCAGGCCAGTTCGCGGCCCTTCTTCCAGTCGCCCAGCTTGATACCGCCTTCCGGATACTTGATGGAAGCAGTAGCCAACGCCATGACTTTCTCGCGGGACTTGTCATCGAGTTCCTGACCCTTCATCAGGGAACAGGCTTTCTGGATTTCGTCCTGCACCAAACGAGCACGACCATTGGTGCCTTCCTGCGTCGCCTGCTTCAGATCGTAACCTTCGGCTTCAAAGATCAGATATTCAGCCAGATCCTTGGCAGACATTTTGGTGTAGTCAACCTTGGCTGCGGCCGCCGGGGCGGCAACTGGGGCAGCGACAACAGGAGCAGCAGCGACTGCTGCGGGCTTGGCCGCTTCGCTCTTGCCAGCATTGGTTGCGGAACATCCGCCGGCGATCAGCAGCAGAGAGGCTGCGGCAAGCGCCGCGATAGGGGATTTTTTAAACATGTATTCAGTCTCCGGGTTAGTCGGCGATTAGCGTTTCAGGTCAGGCACGATGACCGGCTCACCACGCCCGGCGTCGGTCCAGAAGGAAATCATCGCGATAGAGGCATCCGAACCATTCTTGATGTTGGGATAACGCATCTGCCACAGGCATTCGAGCACGCGATGCTGGCTGCTGCGAACTTCTTCATGGCTGGTCCGATGCGACGGCCACGAAATCGCCTTGGTCCAATCAGCGGGATCGTAAACACTAGGCAAAACCGAAGCACGGATACGCTTGCCGGTTTGGGTGTGACAAGTAGCGCAACTGAAATCCATCGTGGCGGAGCGGCGATAGAACATCACTTCGCCCGCATCGCGCATCGCCTTTTCCAACGGATGATTCATCGGCGGGTTCCACGGCATGCCGCTGGACTTGCTGCCAATGTAGGTCTGCAGTTTCATCATGTCGGATTTGGAACCATGCTTCTGCTTGATCGCGGGATCGTCATTGGTGAAGCCTTGCAGAGTCTTCATGCAATACACCAAGCGGGTATCGAGATCCATGACCTTGCCGGTATCGGCAAAATAACGCGGCAGTTCAGCATGTGCGCCTTCCAGAACACCGGGGCCTTTACCAAAATCACATTGCTCCAATGATGCGTTCTTCGGTCCACGCGCTTGCTTGAACAGCACCTCACCTGCTTCAGCTACCAGCCAGGCCGGGTTATCCGGCATCATCATCAAATTTTGCGGGCTTTGGATCAGGTAGGAAGAACTGTTGGTCTTCTTGATCTGCAAATCCAGCGCATCCTCGGGCAACATGCCCGAACTGGCATAGGCGACACCCGCAACCGCGAGCGCGGCAGGTAGCGCAAGCAAGGATTTTCTAAACGACATGTATGTCTCCTTTTAATTAGATGAGGAATGAAACGTTGGTGCAACTTCCCGGCTATCTCGCAAACTGCGAGCCAAGCTGAAGGATAAGAAGTTGCGGGAGATTAATGCAAAAAGCCGCGAAAATGGATAGGCAATTCAACCTAATCACAAGTAGTCAAGATACCTGCCAAGCAATAATGGCAATATCCAAACCAGACGCGGCGGTTCTGCAACTCAAACAGTATTGGCTTGATGATTTACACAAAAATGGCACCGTATTGCTCACACATCCTTATGCAATTGACCTCGCACTTCTTGCCGCCAACCAGCGTGTTGCCCGAAATAGCAGACAACACCCCGAGTTCAGCCCGCTTGAACAATCCAAGACCCCGATGAACCCTATTTCAGACGATGATATTCGCCACATGCGCGCCGCCATCGAGCAGGCCGAACTGGCGCGCGTCGCCGGCGAAGTACCGGTCGGCGCGGTACTGGTGATGGATGGCGAGATCGTCGGGCGCGGCTACAACCAGCCGATTTCAGCCAACGATCCCACCGCCCACGCCGAAGTCATGGCACTGCGCGATGCCGGCCTGCACCAGACCAACTATCGCCTGCCCGGCAGCACCTTGTACGTCACACTGGAACCTTGCGTGATGTGCTGCGGCGCAATCATGCATGCGCGCGTCGAACGGGTCGTGTTTGGTGCGCGCGACCCGAAAACCGGTGCCGCCGGCAGCGTCATCGACCTGTTCGCCGAGGCGCGCCTGAACCACCACGCAGAATCGATGGGCGGCGTGCTGGCGGAAGAATGCGGCGCGATGTTGTCGCGGTTCTTTGCCGATCGGCGCGCGAAAGCCAAATTGGCGGGATGCAGTGAGGAACGAACCGCATCATCCTCACCAGTGCTGCTTGATGCGGTTCGCAAGCTCACCACATCCTACGGCCTGCGCGCCATGAAAATCCGCATCAGTCTGGCGAAGCAGATACTCGAACTGCTCGACGACAACGACGCGGTATTGCGCCGTTACCCCGTTTCTACCGCCGCCAACGGCCCCGGCGAAACCACCGGCAGCTTCCAGACGCCGCGCGGTCAGCACATCGTGCGGGCCAAGATCGGCGGCGATCAGCCGTTGAACGCCGTGTTCAAAGCCCGCCGCGCGACCGGCGAAATCTACACACCGGAACTCGGCGAAACCCAACCCGAGCGCGACTGGATTCTGAGCCGCATCCTTTGGCTGTCGGGTGCCGAGCCCGGCTTCAACCGCCTTGGCAACTGCGACACCATGCGCCGTTACATCTACATCCACGGCACGCCGGACGAAGGCTTTGAGCAAGCACCGCGCTCACACGGTTGCATCCGCATGCGCAATACAGATCTGGTTGAACTGTTCGATGCGGTACCGCCCTACACGCCGGTGGAAATCGTCGCAGCCTGAAACGGCGGTGACTCGGAGGCATGCGATTCTGCCTTTTTGTTTACGCCTTTTTTACAGGCCGGGTGACATGATGGCGTCTCACGCTTCGACCCGGCCCGCCCTTGAAACCTCACCTCATCTTCTCCCCTCGCGCTGCGGCCGCCTATGCACTGGCCGCCCTCGCCGCCGGCGTTACCGCGCTGCTGGCGAAGCCGCTGAGCGAATTTATCGATCAGGCCAACATCATCATGCTGTTCCTGCTGATGGTGTTCATGGTGGCGCTGCGTCTTGGTCGCGGGCCGGCGATTCTGGCGGCGTTCGCCAGCGTGGCGCTGTTCGATTTCTTCTTCGTGCTGCCGCATCTGTCGTTTGCGGTAGCGGATGCGCAACACCTGATCACTTTCCTGGTCATGTTCACCGTCGCCATCACCACCGCACATCTGGTGACGCAACTTCGGCAGCATGCCGACGATGCCAACCTGCGCGAGCAGAACACACTCGCGCTCTACGAAATGGCACGCCAGATGGCCGGAACCACCGCGCTGGTGCAGGTCGCCGAAATTGCCCGAGGCTTCATGCGCGATGTGCCGGGCGCGCAATGCACGCTCTGGTTGCCGGATGACAAGGGCGAACTGGCCGCGCTCGACGACGCCTATCCCCTGGGCGATGCCGCGCTGGCCCGAAGGGTTTATCGCCGCGGCGACCCGATAGAACAGGTCGGCATGTCCGGCCAGGGCGAAGCGCTGGTCTGCCTGCCACTGCAAGCGCCGATGGCGATCCGTGGCGTCATGCTGACGCTGTTGCCGGCAAATCAGGTCAGCCGACAGCATCACCTGTTGAACACGGTGGCCTCGCTGGTGGCGATTGCGGTCGAACGCCTGCATTACGTCGAGGTTGCCCGCCTTGCGGAAGTGCAGATGGCTTCCGAGCGCCTGCGCAATTCCGTGCTGGCCGCGCTCTCGCACGACCTGCGCACACCGCTGACCGCGCTGGTCGGACTGGCCGACACCCTGGCGCTGGC
>JAIFKV010000005.1 GCA_020049415.1 Betaproteobacteria bacterium | reverse complement strand
GCCGGCGTGCGCATCACCGCCAGCGACGATTACAGTTGGCAGCGCGCGGTCAGTTATCCCGCCAGCGTATTAAAAATGGACGCAGCCCAAGCACTGAAACAGTTCAAAACCCCGGTTGTCATCTGTTCCTGGCCGCCAGCCAACAACAGCTTCGAACGCCTGGTTCTGGCATCACCGGAGGTTGAGTTGTACATCGTGATCGGCAGCCGCCACACCTTCGCCAGCGGCAACTGGGCGGATTACCGCAGCCAGACCGGCTTCGAGATGGAAGAAGACGGGCTGCTGCGGCAAGGCGTTCTGCCGCCGGAACTGGGCGGTACCGTTTACCTCTTCCGCCGGCGCGCGGAAAAATGACCTTTATCAGCGCAGCACCATAAGCGCGATCAACAACGGGTGGGTTAAGGCCTGATTAATCTCCGCCCAATAAATTGGCGCGCTGAACAAAATCCAACCGACATGGAGTCACGATGCGCGTATTGCTGGTAGAAGATGACCCGTTGCTGGGCGATGGTGTGCGCGCCGGCTTGAAACTGGCTGACTATGCGGTGGACTGGGTGCGCGATGGCGAGGCGGGCCGACTGGCGCTTCTCGATCAGGTATATGACGCCTGTGTGCTTGATCTTGGCCTGCCGCGTCGCGACGGCCTGTCGCTGCTGAAGGATCTGCGTGGCCGCGGCAACACCACGCCGGTGTTGATTCTCACTGCGCGTGACACCAGCGCCGACAAGGTTGCCGGCCTCGATGCCGGCGCCGACGATTACCTGGTCAAACCTTTCGATCTGGCGGAATTGCAAGCGCGTTTGCGCGCCTTGATCCGGCGCGCCAGCGGCGCAGCATCGCCCACCCTGAGTCATGCCGGTGTGGTGCTCGACCCGGCCGGCAAGCGAGTCAGCCTGGATGGGCTGCCCGTCGCGCTGTCGGCGCGTGAGTTCGTCTTGCTGCACGATTTGCTGAGCCACAAGAATCGCATCCGCGCCCGGGCCGAGCTGGAGGAGAGCCTGTATGCCTGGGGAGAGGAAGCGGAGAGTAATACGGTTGAGGTCTATATCCACCACCTGCGCAAGAAGTTCGGCGCCGAGTTCATCCGCACCGTGCGCGGGCTCGGCTATGTTGTGGGAGAAGTCGGGTGATACGCCTGCGCTCGCTGCGTGCGCGCCTGTTGCTGACGGTGTCCATCGCCACCTTGCTGGTTTGGGGCGCGGCTGGCGTCGGCAGTTATTATCAGGCGCTGCACGAAGCCGAAGAGTTGATGGATGGGCAGTTGTCGCAGTCAGCCAAGTTGTTGATGTCCATGGTGCCGCCTGATTCGGACAATCTGGAAACCGAAAATTCGCCCGTCAAATCCTTTAGCGACAACGTCAGCCACCCCTACGAACAACCGCTGGAGTTTCGCATTCTGGATCGATCTGGTCGCGTTCTGCTGCAATCCAGTCATGCGCCCAAACAGGTATTGCCGACCCCAACCGACGACAAACCTGTCTTTGCCGACATCAACCATGACGGACAACCTTGGCGGATGATGTCGATCCGCTCACCGGATGGTCGCTATCTGGTACATATCGCGCACCCGATCAAGGATCGTGATCGCGTCGGGCTGGAAGTGGCCGGCCAGGTCGCACTGCCAATTCTGCTGGCGCTGCCGCTGCTCGCGTTGTTGGTCTATGTCTCAGTAAGGCGCAGCCTGAAGCCGCTGGAAAAACTGGCCAATGATGTCGCCACGCGTTCACCGGACAACCTCGAAATCCTGTCCGATCCACAGACGCTGCGCGAAGCGCAACCGCTGGTAGCCGCACTGAATCGCTTGCTGACCCGGCTCGCCGCAACACTGGATAACGAACGCCGCTTTACCGCCGATGCAGCACACGAACTGCGCACGCCGCTGGCGGCAGTAAAGATTCAGGCGCAGGTCGCGCTGGCCAGTATCGGCCCAGGCAGCAATCTGGCAGACCATCAACACGCTTTGCGCCAAGTACTAGCTGGCGCCGACCGCGCCACCCGTCTGGTCGAACAACTGTTGCGCCTGGCCCGCCTTGATCCGCTCGCCCGCCTACCGCAATCGCACCAGATCGATCTTGCCGCACTCGCCGCCAGCGTCGTCTCAGACATGCAAACCCAGGCTATCAATAAACAGCAGCAACTCACCTTCATCGCTCCGGCCAGCGCAATCGGCACAATCAGCGTGCAGGGCGATGCCGACCTGCTGGGCGTGGCGTTGCGTAATCTGGTCGAAAATGCGCTGCGCTACACGCCCGCCGCGGGCGTCATCGAAGTGTGCGCCGATATCGATGCCCAACAACCCGAACTCAGCGTGCGCGACTCCGGCCCCGGTGTCGACGAAACCGAAGCGCCACGTTTGCTGGAACGCTTCTATCGCGGCCAGGCGGTCGCCAATGCCGCCGACAGCAACGGCAGTGGCCTCGGCCTTGCCATCGTGCAGCGCATCGCAGAACTGCATGCAGCCCGGTTGATTATCGAAAACCGCGTCGGCGGCGGGTTGGAAGTACGCCTGCGCTGGCTCTGACCTTTACCCATAATCAGAATCGCTCCAGATAAACACCGGCAAAGGGGTTGCGCTCGCTGCCGAGAAAGCAGCAGGGTAAGCGACTGTCCATGAATAATCTGGGCAGTGATGGGTGTGCTGGTGGGATGCGGTGCAAGGCGCCGGTCGCGTAGCATGCATGGTCATTCCCTTCAAGCGACCGGCAACGCAGCACCGCGCCCACCCGTGCAGCCAGAATGTCCTGGTTATTCATGGACAGTCGCTAAGGGCTAAGGGCTAAGCGCAGAGGGCCCGTCAATTTGTTCTTTCGGTATCGAATATTTCGGTACCACTGCCAATGAGCAAGGAATCCGGAAATCTGCACTGCCAATAAGCGGGGGGCCGGAACTCGAAGATACGGGCCACTTCAAGGCGTTTCCGGCCGTCTTGCAGCTATTCCGACTGGTCAAGCCACTTGTTCCGCTTATGCAATCGGTTCACCGGCGCGCTGATCCGCACGCTGAACGTCGTGTTGACCTCCCGGCTACGTATCCAATTCCACCAATCTGATCGGCATTTAACTTTCGCCAAAGCTTGACCTTGATTTAACAATGAGCCCTAAACCAGCAAGCTACCCACCACAACTGCAATAATTGATGATGTTGTCAACCAGCCAGCAAGGCGCAAATTCCTGTTCATGCGATGGGCGTTACCGGGCAGCCAGCCGGGAACGACCAACATGTAAAAACTACCGATGATCCAGACGAGTCCGCCGGAAACCATGGCAATCTTCCCCAGAATACTGGGCAATACAGGGGTGAGGATTGCCAGAACCACGCCCACCAATATCATGATGAGCGGAATTTCCATCAAATAGCCCGCCTGCTTTTTGAGTCTCATCACGAGGCCCCTCTCATTCGGTTCCTAATCCGAAGAAGCGCTTTCCGGGGCTTTATTGCTTCCTGCCTTGCGACCGGCAGCAACGGGCGGGACGTAGCCTGAAATCCGGCACTGAAAGGCATCAATGCGTTTGTTGTCGTTGAAGTGAGTGACGCTGCACTGCGATATTTCTCCGCGCAACGTTAAGTCAGCCAGTGACTTTCGGACTTGAGCCAGGGCAATCCCGGTTGCTTTCGCAATATCCATATCGAGTAGTTGACCATGTTTTTTCAGGTGGCTTAGAACCAGGTTTGTCTGCATAACGACTCCGATGAAGTTATCTTGTGATCTCAAGGTGTATCGCCGAACAAATGTAGAACAGATATGTTGCCACACCGGCGGTGTACATAAAATTTGTGCAGTAAAAAAGCAATAGGCCCGCAGTAATATTAAAGCTGCTGCCCGTGTTCCCGTGTGTTGTGGAATTTCACCTTCGGCCAGCGTTCCATCGCCAGACTTAAATTGACGCGGTTGTCGGCCAGGTAGACCAGATTGTTGTCGACATCGCGCGCCAGGCGCATTTGCTGGGCTTTGACGAATTCGGCGAGATGCGCGGCGTCGTCGCAGGTGACCCAGCGGGCGGTATGGATGCCGGAGCGCTCGAATACAGCGTCGACGCCGTATTCGGCCTTCAGGCGGTGTTCCACCACTTCAAACTGCAACTGGCCGACTGCGCCCATCAGCAGGCTGCTGTCGACCAGCGGCGCGAAGACCTGAATCGCGCCTTCTTCGCCGAGTTCGCGCAGGCCTTTCTGTAATTGCTTGGATTTCAGCGGGTCACGCAGACGCGCTTTGCTGAACATGTCCGGTGCGAAGTAGGGGATGCCCTTGTAGGTGAGCAGTTCGCCTTC
The DNA here is from genome assembly GCA_020049415.1 of Betaproteobacteria bacterium. Taxonomy (GTDB): domain Bacteria; phylum Pseudomonadota; class Gammaproteobacteria; order Burkholderiales; family Thiobacillaceae; genus PFJX01. Next base: position 2,200 of record JAIFKV010000005.1, on the reverse strand, counting down.
GGTGAGCACGTCGCCGATCTGCAACTGGCCGTGGTTGTGGATGCCGATGATGTCGCCAGCGTAGGCTTCTTCCATGCGCGTGCGTTCGTTGGCCATGAACACCACGGCGTTGGCGATCTTCATTTCCTTGTTGGTGCGTCGCTGTTTGACCTTCATGCCGGGCGTGTACTGGCCTGAACAGACGCGGAAGAAGGCGATGCGGTCGCGGTGATTCGGGTCCATGTTGGCCTGGATCTTGAACACGAAACCGGTGAAGGCCGGTTCGTCCGGTTCAACCTGGCGGACTTCGCCGCTGGCGGTGACGGCTTCCCGCGCAATCGGTGCCGGCGCCCAATCGACCAGCGCGCGCAGCACTTCGCGCACGCCGAAGTTGTTGATACCGGAGCCGAAGAACACTGGCGATTGCTTGCCGGCGAGGAAGTCGTCTAGATGGAAGGCCGCGCCAGCGCCGCGCACCAGTTCGATTTCGCTGTCCATGGTCTCGAACTCCATCGGATTCTGCGCGCGCAGTTCCTCGATCTGCGCGCCGCGCAGGGTCTCGAAGTCCTGCCCGGCTTTTTCTTCGCCGGGGGCGAAGCGCAGCACTTCATCCTTGATCAAGTGATAGACGCCATGAAAGCGTTTGCCCATGCCGATCGGCCAGGTTACCGGCGCGCAATGCAGTTTGAGCACCGATTCGATCTCGTCGAGCAGTTCCAGTGGATCGCGTACCTCGCGGTCCATCTTGTTGACGAAGGTGATGATCGGCGTGTTGCGCAGGCGGCAGACTTCCAGCAGCTTGATGGTCTGTTCTTCCACGCCTTTGGCGGCGTCGACCACCATCACGGCGGCATCGACGGCGGTCAGCACGCGATAGGTGTCTTCCGAGAAATCCTTGTGACCAGGGGTGTCGAGCAGGTTGATGACGCAATCGTCATAGCCGAACTGCATCACCGAACTGGCCACCGAAATTCCGCGCTGCTTCTCGATGTCCAGCCAGTCCGAGGTGGCATATTTGCCGCTCTTGCGCGCCTTCACCGTGCCGGCCATCTGGATCGCGCCGCCAAACAGCAACAGTTTTTCGGTCAGCGTTGTTTTGCCCGCGTCGGGGTGGGAAATGATGGCGAAGGTGCGCCGTTTGGCGACTTGGCGGGCGAGGTGAGAGGCAACCGGGGAATCGGGATTCATGGCAAAGTCAAAAAAAGTAGGGTGCGCCGCGCGCACCCTCAAACGTGAATCGGGGCGCGCGGCGCACCCTTTGGGGCCGCGCTGAATTGCTTAGTCGTTCTGCTGAATACCTGCCACCACCCAGCCCTGATTGCCAGTGAGCGGCTTGGTCATGTGCCAGACTTCGTCAAACGAGGTGGTTGCTTCGTTGTCTTCGCGCAGCGTACCGTAGAAGCGGACGCTGACGATCTGGCGATTGTTTTCTTCCAGCGCTTCCAGGGTTTCGGCGTTGATCGTCATGACTTCGGTGTGCTGTTCCTTGCCTTGCCGGTCATCAATGCCGGCATCGTTGGCGGCCTGCATGCGGATGAAGTTGACCTTGGCCTGACGCGCGAAGGCGACTTCATCGAAACCGGGCGGGAAGGTTGCAACGGCAGCGGTGGTAGTCGTTGCTTCGGCATCGCTCTGACCGGATTTGTCATAGATGCTGCCCGGCACGACGGCGCCCGGGGTACTCGACGCAGGTGCTTCGAAGCGCATCGGCTGCGGCGTACCTTGCTCGGTGCCAGCGCCTTGTCCCGCATATTGCATCGGCCGTTGCATCGCCGGCTTGTTGCGGTTGAGGAACCAGCGCACCAGCATGAAGGCGGCAAAAGCCAACAGCGCCATCATCAGGATGTTGGCCATGCCTTCACCGAGGCCGAAATGCGACAACAGCGCGGCGATGCCGAGACCGGCGGCAAGGCCAGCAAGCGGACCCATCCAGTTGCGCTTTGGGGCAGCAGCAGCGCCGGCAGCTCCTTGAGCGGGAGCGTTTTGCGCTTGTTGCGGGCTGGCGTCACGCTTCATCGGGGTGGCTTGGCGTTGCATGCCGAACGATTTGCCACCGCCCATACGCTTGGCTTCAGCGTCATAGGCGGGCAGGGCGAATGCCAGAAATATGGCAAACAGGGATAAGAAAATGCGTTGCATCGAGTGGTTCTCCAAGTTGAAACAGTGACTTAAATGGCGTCAAAGCGGTGCTTTGCAAGCGGCCGGCATTGTACCTGTCGTA
>JAIFKV010000028.1 GCA_020049415.1 Betaproteobacteria bacterium | reverse complement strand
TTGTAAGTGGTGGCCAGAGGCGGAATCGAACCGTCGACACGCGGATTTTCAATCCGCTGCTCTACCAACTGAGCTATCTGGCCACGTCTGAAGTCGGGAACCCGACTGGAGAAGCCGCGCATTAAATCGAGAAACCCATAATTCGTCAAGATGGCGGCAAAACTTGGATTGGAGGCATCAGGGCGTTGACGATGATGTTTTATTCCCGACCAATTTTGTCGGACTTGTGTCGATTGTGCTGGACTGGCACACTAGCGCTCCATCATTGAACGCTAATAGAGGACTCATCCATGAGTGGCCTTAACCCGAATTCCCCCATTCCCACTGAAATCAAGCTGCATCAGCAGTCGAAAGTAATGGAGGTGGTTTTCAACGATGACAGTCGTTTCAATCTGCCTTATGAATATTTGCGCGTTTTTTCGCCTTCTGCCGAGGTGCGTGGTCATGGCCCGGGGCAGGAAGTGTTGCAGGTTGGCAAGAAGAACATCGACATCAAGGCAATTGAACCCGTGGGCCAATACGCGGTGGTTTTAGTTTTTTCCGATGGACATGATTCAGGCATTTATTCCTGGGATTACTTGTATGACCTGGGTGCCAAACAGGATTTCTACTGGAACAGCTACTTGCGGCGGATGGATGAAGCGGGCGCTTCGCGGGAATCCAAAGCCGTGGTGTGAGCGCTGAGTTGATATCTGAAATTGCGGACGCCATATCTGTTGCCTCCGGTAACTATTTTCAGGTTTCAACGCATGTTGGCGCGGTTGGCGGTTGTATCAATCAGAGTCTGGTCTTCACCGGGGTTGATGGTCGCCGCTACTTCGTCAAACTGAATCGCGCTGCGGATTTGGCGATGTTCGAGGCGGAAGCGGCGGGTCTGCTGGAATTGCGCGACGCTGGCGCAATTCGCGTCCCTGATCCACTGACATCCGGAGTTGCCGGAGAGAAATGTTTTCTGGTGATGGAATGGTTGGATTTAAGGCCGGCCGGTAAGCCGGGAAAATTTGCTACTGAACTCGGTGAGCAACTTGCCTTGTTGCACCGGACCACTTGGCATGCATTTGGTTGGGACCGCGCTAATACGATAGGCAGCACGCCTCAGTCCAACTTGCCGGCCGATTCCTGGGTTCAGTTCTACCGCGACCAACGCCTGAAACCGCAGCTAGAACTTGCTGCCGCACATGGGGCGGCAATCAGCTTGATTGAGCGTGGCGAGCGCTTGCTGGCATCGATCGGCAATTTTTTTCCTGGATACACTCCACAACCCAGCTTGTTGCATGGCGATTTGTGGAGTGGCAACACTGGCATCTGCGCGGGAGAACCCGTTGTCTTTGATCCGGCGGTGTATTTCGGCGACCGTGAAACGGATATCGCCATGAGCGAACTGTTCGGCGGCTTTGACTCAGCTTTTTATGCCGCATACAACGGAGCTTGGCCGCTCGATCAGGGATACTCGTCACGTAAATTGCTCTATCAGCTGTACCACCTGCTTAATCACTTCAATCTGTTTGGCGGCGCTTACGCCAGGCAATCGTCGATGGTGATAGACCGTTTGCTGGCTGAGTTGCGTTGACATCCATGTGGCCTTGCTTCACAAACCCTAACAAAGCGGTTGCAAAGGCATCTTGGAGACTCTCTGTGTTCCGACGAAAGCTCATTCGGTCGACCGCTGAGCAACCCATGAAATCGATTTGTAGCAGGCTTATTTGCGACTGCTTTTCAAGTCTTTAGCTATCGTTTGCCTGATTGGTCGTTTTTATGGATAATCCCGCGCTTTCCAGGTTCCGACCCAGGTAGCGAGATATGAAAGCAGGCATTCACCCCGAGTACAACGAAATTGCCGTTACGTGTAGCTGCGGCAATAGTTTCACCACCCGTTCCACGATGAGCAAGCCGCTGCATGTTGAAGTCTGCTCAGCTTGTCATCCTTTCTATACCGGTAAACAAAAGATTGTCGACACCGCAGGCCGTGTCGAGAAATTCCGTCAGAAGTACGGTATCGGCAAAAAATAATCATCACAAGCAAACAAAAAAGGCAGCCGATGGCTGCCTTTTTTGTTTTTGCCTCAATAACATACCCATCGTTTTTGATTAATTCAGGTCAACCGAACCGTTACCTGCCTGTTACCGCATCACCATGAACCCAACGCCCCCAGCCAAACTTTTCTGGCTAATTATGCTGCTTGCTTTCTGGGCCTTCTTTGGCTTGGCGGGACGCGATGCCTGGCGGACTGAAGAGGCGCTGGCGCTTGCGCCGCTTCTGGATTGGCTGGCGGGGACAACTTCTTTCTGGTCGACGCCGTCACCGCTGCACACCCTTGTCGCCGGCATTTCGATCAAGCTGAATCTGCCCAGCGGCGACATTCAGGACAGCGCCCGCTTGGTGAGTGGTTTGTTTACTGTCATCGCGCTTTTGTTTACGGGTCTGAGCGCGCGCGGGTTGTATGGCCCGGGCTTCGGCTCTGCCGCAGCGATTGCATTGGTTGGCGGTTTCGGCCTGATGTTGCGCGCCCATGCCTTGTTGGCGGAGACCGCTCTGCTGGCAGTGTGGTCCGTGCTTTTGTACGGTGTTGTCGCGGCTAAACGACCGGGTATTTCGGGCGTTCTGTCGATCGGCATTGCGTTGCCGATGCTGCTGCTTGGTTTGCGTGGATTGCCGGATCTGGCTGCGGCACTGGCGATTATTTTGCTGCCGCTGCTGTCGCCGCACTGGAGCGATCGACAATACCGCAAGTCTGTCAGCCGTGGCCTGCTTGTCGCCAGTGGCTTGATATTCATGGCGCTGACGTATTTGTGGCTATCCGACAACTTCAGCGGCTGGCTGCAATGGCATGGCTTCGACCGTTTTATCCCGCCACGTTCACCCGACAAAGCTTATTCGGAATTGCCCTGGCTGGCATGGCCGCTCTGGCCGGTGGCGCTGGCTGGAATCTGGCACGCGCATCGGCGACTGCCTCGCGCCGCCGAACTCCATGTTCCGATGATCGCGGTGGCAGTGTTGCTGATCGCCGCCTTGGCGCCGGCATGGTCACGCGATGGCGCGTTAATGCCGGTTCTGATACCCCTGGCGCTGCTGGCCGCGAATGGCGTCGATACGCTGCGACGTGGCGCGGCGCAGGCCTTCTACTGGTTTGGCGTGTTATTTTTTGCGGTTTTGGTGCTGGCGATCTGGGTCTATTTTGTTGCCATCGAATGGGGCTACCCGACCGGGCTTGCGCTTCGCCTGGCCCGCCTGACGCCGAGCTACCAACTTGGCGCGGTCGATACTTTCGCCTTTGCTTCGGCGGCTGCGGCAACGCTGCTGTGGATCATCGTCACGCCGCTGTTTCCGCGCGCAAAAAATCGGCCCATTCTGGTTTGGGCCACCGGCATGATTCTGGTTTGGGTTTTGATCACCACCTTGTTCCGCCCCTGGATAGAGGCCGGCTGGGCTTATCGCCCCTTGATCGCGGATTTTTCCAGACATTTGCCCGCCGGTGCATGCCTGAATGCGGAAGTCGATCCCGCCATGCGGACCATGCTGCGCCTGCACCTGCAAGTCCCTGTGCGGCAAGACTGCACCTGGACCTTGCGCCTGGTTGCGCGTGAGACGGTCAACAACGGATACGGCGTAACGCAAGACTCGGTAGAAAATATCCTGGTTTGGGAAGGCATTCGTCCACGCTATAAAGCCCAGATCTATCAGCTGGAACAACATGCAGAAAAACCACATTGAGCCACGACCGGTCAGCGCCGTAATTCTGGCGGGTGGCTTGGCGCGTCGATTTCAAGGCGAAGACAAGGGGCTGATCGAACTCTTGCGGCGTCCCCTGGTGGCGTGGACGGCGGAGCGGCTATACGGCCATGCCGCCGAAGTGCTGATCAACGCCAATCGCAATCTTCAGCGCTATGCCGCCATCGGCCATACCGTCGTGGCCGACTATCTGCCTGATCGACCCGGCCCCTTGGCGGGGTTGCTGGCCGCTGCCCGCACTGCGCAACAGGAATGGCTGCTGTGCGTACCCTGCGATGTGCCATTTCTACCGCTCGATCTGGTGATGCAATTACACGACCATGCTATCAGCAGCCGAGTGCGTCTGGCCCGCGCTGCGGACGAAACCGGGACTCACTTTGCGGTCATGCTGGCGCATCGAGAACTGATGCCCGACCTCGATCAATTCGTCCGCACAGGCGGCAGGCAAGTTCAAGCCTGGCAAGCCAGGCATGCGTGCGAAACGATTTTCTTTGGTAATGATCCTTATGCATTTCTCAACATCAACACCGCTGACGATCTGAAGAAAGCGGAACGCATAGCACACCGTTATGCTCGATGAGCACGTTGAGTTCGACGTGCTTGACAAACTCAAAATTGGCCAACCCACATGAATCCACTGCAGCATTTACTGGTCGGCCTGATCCGCTTTTACCAACTTGTGTTGTCCCCCTTTATGGGCAATCAGTGTCGTTTCACGCCGACTTGCTCGCAGTTCGCCCGTGAGGCGGTAGAAAAACATGGCGCGATCAAAGGCAGTTGGCTGGCTATTCGACGCATATTTCGCTGCCACCCCTGGCATCCAGGCGGACACGACCCGGTTCCGTAAATCTGTTTGGCGCTTGACGGCTGATTCAGAGTCCTTATAATTCCTGACAGATTTAGTCAACTTAAAGAGGTCGGCATGGATATACAACAACTCATCCGAGAACAAGTCACCACTCACCCAGTGGTGCTTTACATGAAGGGCACTCCCCAGTTCCCGCAGTGCGGTTATTCCGCCAATACTGCCAACATCCTGCGCGCCTGCGGCGTGACCAATCTTTTTGCGGTCAATCTGCTGGTTGAGCATGAAATTCGCGAAGGCATCAAGGAGTACGCGAGTTGGCCCACCATCCCGCTGGTTTTCATCAACGGAGAATTCATCGGTGGCGCCGATATCACCCGTGACCTTTATCAGTCTGGCGAGCTACAAAAAATGCTGTCCACGGTAATTGCCTGATCAAAACTGCTTTCAGCCTTTCAAAGCCGGCCTTCGCCGGCTTTTTTTTTGCCATAAAACACGACTAAAGATATATCCTCAGGTGCCGAAAACACCTCGCATGCGTTTTCAACATAAAACTCTCCGGAGATACGATTGAACTCCAAACAATTTGCCGCGCTCATTGTCATCGTCGCCATGACGGTGGGATTGATAACCTGGTACGCCGACCCGATCTGGCGCTTGCTCGCTATTGCGGTCTTCGCCGGGGTGGTTTTATCTTTTGCCGCCCGTTCGGGCGCCAACCTGGCGTCGGGGCGCGATCTGGCCGTCAACGATTCCCCCGCGCGTGGAGAGGTGCTCAATTTGCTGGGCGATCTCGCGCGTGAAAGCGATAGCGAGTTCAAAACCAGCAACGACGAACTCGACCGCGTCAAAGAATTGCTACAACACGCCATTAATGAACTGGTTATGCGCTTTAGCGAGATGAACGTTCATATTCAGGCCCAGCGTGATCTTGCGCTGTCCATTGTCTCGGCAATGGCATCGACCAACAAAGACACCGATGGGGTCAGTTTTTCCGAATTCGTGCTCGACACTTCAAAGACGATGGAAGCATTTGTCGACAATACGGTCAGAACCAGCAAAATCGCGATGGGCCTGGTAGAAACCATGGAAACCATCGACAGAGAAGTCAACGCCATTCTCGCCATCCTTGGCGAGATCGAATCGATCTCCAAACAAACCAATTTGCTTGCCTTGAATGCCGCCATCGAGGCGGCGCGCGCCGGCGAAGCCGGGCAGTTTTCACATGACATTCGCTCGCACATGGATGGCGTGCACAGCTCGCTTGCGATTGCACATCAGTCGATCTATTCGGTTGCGTCAATGGATATGAACTTCGCCCTGCAATCCAAGCTGCGCGTGCATAGCACGATGACGCGGATCGGTGAAATAAATCATGATATGGGTGAAACAGCACGCAGTATCGACGAGCATGCCAGTCAAGTTGCAGTCGGTGTCAACGCTGCCGTCACCGCTTTACAGTTTCAGGACATGACCAGTCAACTGATAGGCCATGCGCAAAGCCGAATCCTGAATATCGATAAAATAATTTTGCAATTACCTAACAGCGTTCAGCAGCATACGCAACTCAGCGCAGGTATGAACGAAGCGCGCACCTGGTTGCGTGAACATGCACACCGGGAAGCGCAACGCAGCCATCCGGTGAAACAGGAAAGCATGGGTTCTGGCGATATAGAATTGTTCTGATCAAGAAATCAAGAAAGGAAAACAAATGGGCAAAGTAGTTCTGACTGTCGACGATTCCGCCTCCATCCGCCAAATGGTGGCATTCACGCTGAAGAGCGCGGGTTACGAAGTGATCGACGCGGTGGATGGTGAAGATGGTCTCAACAAGGCCAAAGGCAAAGTAGCTGATCTGGTATTGACTGACCAGAACATGCCCAAGATGGATGGTTTGACGTTGATCAAATCGTTGCGCGGACTGCCTGATTACCGCAGCAAGCCGATCCTGATGCTCACCACCGAATCGAGCGACAGCATGAAAGCCGCTGGTAAAGCGGCGGGCGCGACGGGATGGTTAGTCAAGCCATTCGACCCGCAAAAACTGCTGGAAGTCGTAAAAAAAGTGATTGGCTGAGCCCCCGCCCCGGCTCCCGCACCTATCTATTGCGGGAGCGCTCTCCAATACGCAGTCACCAGCCACCCTCTAGTCAGCGGATATTGCCATGAGCATCGACATGAGCCAGTTCTACCAGGTGTTTTTCGAGGAAACCTCGGAACATTTGGCGAGCATGGAAAACCTGCTACTCAACCTGGATGTGGACGACCCTTCGCTGGAAGACCTCAATGCCGTCTTTCGGGCTGCGCACTCCATCAAAGGAGGAAGCGGCACATTCGGTTTCACCGACATGACCAGCGTCACGCATGTGCTGGAAGGCTTGCTCGACCGCCTGCGCAAGGAGGAGTTGCCACTTAAAGCGGAAATGGTCGACGCCTTTCTGTCTGCTGGCGACGTGCTTCGCGCCCAGCTTGAGCACCATCAAGGCGGACCGGAAACCGATGCCGGCGAAATAGAAGCCGTCTGCGCCAGGCTTAACCAGTTGGCGGCGGGGGAAGAGGAACACACGAAACCGCATAAAGGCGCGTCAGACACAACCGCAACTGTCGCGGAAGCCGCTCCAGTGCGTCAAATACGCCTCAGTTGCACGCTGCCGCAGAATATCGCGGCAGTACCGGAATCAGTCGACAACCTGCTGGACGCGCTACGAGATGTTGCCGCAGTCGATGTAAAAATCCGCCCGAACAGTGCCGATAACACCCTTGTCGTCGTACTTACCACCCAAGCCCTGGATGCCGACTTGAAGGATGCGCTGGCGTTTTACAGTGCGTCGGAGAGCATTTCGATCCATCCTGAAGACGAAGAAGAAGCCTATGGATTTTTTGTCGATCTGCCTGGTGATGCTTCGACATCAAACGAAGATCCTGGATATGGTTTTTTCGACGACATCCCGGAACAAACCAGCACAGCCTTGAAAGCAGAAGCAGAAGCGGTAGCGGATGTCGGCTACGGTTTTTTCGATGATGCAGAAGTTTTTCCCGCAGCCACCGCGCAACAACCCGCAGGCGGAGAAGACCCGGGCTATGGTCTGTTCGATGATTCCCCCGGCAATCCAGAGCGTCACCGCGTATCACCCGGTGACAGCCCCGCCGCCATCGAAGGTCCGGGCTATGGCATCTACGTTGACGCACCTGGCGGGCTAGGTCTGTTCGATGACGCACCGGGGGCGGAACGTGTCCTCAAGTCCAGCGCGCCGCCGCCGTTTTCTAACCGTGCAGCCACCTCCACGGCAGCATCCCCCGCCGCATCCGTAGCCACCCCGGCGGCTGATGCCGTTGTTGGGCGCCGGTTGTCAGACAACCCCGTTATCGAAACCGCCAAGTCGGGCAGGCGTGACAACGACAAGACCGTCACCGCCGCCAATACCGACACCAGCATCCGGGTCGCGGTTGAAAAAGTCGATCAACTCATCAACCTGGTCGGCGAACTGGTCATTACCCAAGCAATGCTGGCCGAAGCCGCCAGCACGTTCGACCCGGTGCAAGCGGAAAGATTGCTTGCCGGCATCGACCTGTTGTCGCGCAATACCCGCGACATGCAGGAGTCGGTAATGTCGATCCGGATGTTGCCGATGAGCATGGTGTTCTCGCGCTTCCCGCGCGTGGTACGCGACCTGGCAGGCAAGTTGAACAAGCAGGTTGAAATGAAGACCATCGGTGACAATACCGAACTGGACAAGGGCCTGATCGAAAAAATTACCGACCCGATGACGCATCTGGTTCGCAACAGTCTCGATCACGGCATCGAAACACCCGAAAAGCGCATCGCCGCAGGCAAGAACCCGAAAGGCACGCTGACCCTCAAGGCCAGCCATCAGGGCGGCAATGTGGTGATTGAAGTCATCGACGACGGTGGCGGTCTGAACCGGGCTCGAATTCTGGAAAAAGCCAAGGAAAAAGGACTCGCGGTCAGCGACGGCATGTCCGACTACGATGTCTGGCAACTCATCTTCGCCCCCGGTTTCTCCACCGCCGATGTCGTTACCGATGTCTCCGGACGCGGGGTCGGCATGGACGTGGTGAAGCGCAACATCGAGGGCCTCGGCGGTCGTGTCGAACTGGAATCATCGCCCGGATTCGGCACCCGCACCGTCATTCGCCTGCCGCTCACACTCGCCATTCTCGATGGCATGTCGGTCGGCGTTGGCGGCGAAACGTTCATCATCCCCATCACCACGGTGATTGAATCGCTGCAGCCTAACCTGGACGATATTCGAACCCTCGCCGGTGACAGCCGCATGGTGCATATACGCGGCGAGTACCTGCCCCTTATTTCCCTGGCCGATACCTTTGGCCTGGACGGCGTCAAAGACATTACCAAAGGACTTCTGGTGGTGGTGGAGGCCGAGGAAGGCAAGGCGGCATTGTTCGTTGATGAACTGCTCGGACAGCAACAGGTGGTCATCAAGAGCCTGGAAGCGAACTACCGCAAGGTCAATGGCATCTCCGGCGCCACCATCATGGGTGATGGGCGGGTCGCCATGATCATCGACATCTCCGCCGTCACCCGCATGGGACTGATGAACAATTCCCGCCAGCGCATGGCTGCTTGATCAACTCTGCCGGCAATCGACTTGCCAGCGCGACTCGCCCCCACAGGAGCTCATCATGGATTATCCCGAAACCAGCGGCGTTGCCGCCTCCGGTGAATATCTCACCTTTACGCTTGGCGCCGAGGAATACGGCATCGACATCCTCAAGGTGCAGGAAATACGGGGTTACGATGCGGTCACCAAGATCGCCAACGCGCCGCCGTTCATCAAGGGGGTCATCAACCTGCGCGGGGTCATCGTTCCCATCGTCGATCTGCGCATCAAATTCAATCTGGGCAATTTCACCTATGACCAATTCACCGTGGTCATCATCCTCAACATCGGAAAACGCGTCATGGGCATCGTCGTCGACGGCGTATCCGATGTGATTCAGTTGAGTTCGGACAACATGCACGCCTCGCCCGAGTTCGGCTCTGTCCTGGATACGCGTTACATCCTCGGCCTCGGCACGGTGGAGGGCCGCATGATCATCGTGGTCGACATCGAGCGACTCATGTCCAGCCAGGAAATGTCTCTGATCGAGGCCGCTGCGTCTTGAGCTTCACGCATACCTCCATTGAGAGCTTGCTCTGAACCCTAGAGTCACCTCATGAATACATTGAAACTCAAGACATCATTCCGGCTGTTATTGGGCTTGATCGCCACTTCCATCATAGTCCTGGCATTGATCAGCAATTTCTCGAATCGCACCGTTGCCGTGAATGGTCCGATTTACAAGGGCATTGTGCAGGGCAAGGATCTGATCGCGGACATTCTGCCGCCGCCAGGATTCATCGTGGAGGCCTATCTCACCGCCATGCAGATGCAGTTGGTTGGGGGAGAACAACGGGCCGGACTAAGACAGCGTTTCGACAAGACCCACGAGGAGTTCATCACCCGACACAAGGTCTGGCAGGACGCGCCGATCGATGATGCGATCAAGACCGAAATGCGCAAGGCACAAGGTGCTGGCCAGACGTTCTATGACAAGGCTGCCGCAAGCTATTTCCCTGCTCTTGAAGCGGGCGATGCCGTTGCTGCCGGCCAAGCGCTCAGCGCCATGCAGATGTCTTTCGAGACGCATCGGGAATTCATCGTCAAGGCAGTTGAACTCTCCAACGCCATGCTGGCAACCATGGAAAAGGATGCCGAGGAAAGTATCCAGCGCAACCAGTTGAAGCAGGCCGGGTTGGTCGTGTTTGTACTTGTAGTCCTGCTATTGCTGGGCGGTGCCATCCTGCGCTCACTGATGCGGCGGATTGGCGGCGAGCCGGCTGTCGCAGTGCAGGTCGCGCAGAACATCGCGGGTGGCCGCTTCGATAATGTCATCCAGCTGCAGCCGGGCGACGGGCAAAGCCTGCTGGCGCAGATGGACAGCATGCAGCGGCAGCTAGTGGAGCGCATAGAGGCTGAGCGGCAGGTCGCTCAGGCCAGTTTGCGAATCAAAACTGCGTTGGACAATTCCACCGTCGGCATTACGGTGTCCGATGCCGATGCCCGCCTGATTCACATGACGCCGAGTGCAAGAATATTGCTGAAAAGCCTGGCAGGGCCTGGAATCGATGTAAATGGATTGCTCGGCAACAAGGTCAGCAAACTATTCGATGCCGAGATGGCCGCGCGCTTCGACCAAGCGGTAGTGTCGGGTGACGAAATCGATACAACATTCAATGGGATGCATCTGAGATTGATCGCGCGTCCCATCTTGGGGGCAAATGGCGAGCATCTTGGCCGTGTCACGCAATGGACGAACCGTACACATGAAGTATCGGTGGAGGGGGAAGTCGCGGATCTTGTGAGCTCGGCGGCTCAGGGTGACTTCACACACCGGCTGAACCCGAGCGGCAAGGAAGGTTTCTTCCTGCAACTGGCGGAAGGGATCAACAAACTGGTGGAAACCAGCGAACGGGGAATGAAGGACGTGGCGCGGGTATTAAAAGCGTTGTCCGATGGCGATCTCACCCAGCGTATCGACGGCAATTACGAAGGCCTGTTCGGCCAGCTGCAAGAAAACAGCAATGCCACCAGCGAAAAGTTGACCGAGATCGTCAGCCAGATCCGCGAAGCCACCGACGCTATCAACACCGCCTCGCGCGAGATCGCCAGCGGCAACGCCGACCTGTCCGGGCGCACCGAAAGCCAGGCCGCCAGCCTGGAAGAAACCGCCAGTTCGATGGATCAATTTACCAGCACGGTGAAGCAGAATGCCGACAACGCCCGGCAAGCCAACCAGCTGGCCAAGGGCGCATCCGAAATCGCGGTGAAGGGTGGCGAAGTAGTGAGACAGGTGGTTCACACCATGGGCGCCATCGCCGCCAGCAGCAAAAAGATCGCCGACATCATCAGCGTTATCGACGGCATCGCCTTCCAGAC
>JAIFKV010000053.1 GCA_020049415.1 Betaproteobacteria bacterium | reverse complement strand
TTCGCCGTCGCGATAGTAGATCAGCATTCGCCGAGAGATACCCAGTGCATTGGCGCCCTGGTCCAGCGTCAAGCCGGTTTCATGAAGCCAGTTCCAGATGCGTTCATGTCCAATACCGCCCGCCTGTTCAATAGCGAGGTTGCGCAGGTTGTCAGCGCCGAGATCAAGTTCATCCGTTATCCACTCCACCGACCGGCCGGCAAAACCGATCTTGGCCTGGGCGAAGAGCGCCACATCCTTGAGAGGATGAAGAATGGGCGAAGTTTCTATCCACTCGCCAAGATCGACCTCGAATTCCTGCCCATCCGCATAGATCAGACGAAGCCGGTAGTCCGGCAGGGGCGTGACGGCGGTTAGCTGAAAGTGGTCTCTGCTCATTGCTGTAGCTCCTCAAATTTATTGGCCAGCATGATCTGGTTGCATCTGGCCCAATCCAGCACGTCGGCTATCTCACGTAAAGCAACCTTGCCATGCAGTATTTCCAGCGTGGCAATGGCAACCCAGGCTTCACGCCCGTCGTTCAGCAGGACATGAAAATGAGGAGGCGCATGGTCTCTCGGGTTGATAGCTACTCGACAACTTGCGAAACGCTGGATGACTGGCATGGGACAGGATGATAGTGCAATGGTTGCATATCGCGCAAACAGGTCTGGTTTACGTGTAGCTTCTCGCCCACGCATACAGCTTCTTGTATAGTCGAAACATGAAAAGCATATTTGGCAACGTCTGGGATTCCATCGAGGACACCCCGCAGCAGGCCGCAAGCCAGCGCGCCAAGGCTGAATTGGTGATGGAAATTGAGCGGATTATTCAGCCGCGCGGCATGACCCAAGCCGAAGCCACCAACATGCCCCAGCAGTCAGTTATTGTGTAGCTAGACGTGTAGCCAGAAACTAAATACCCCACTTAATCACGCTGAAATCCGCATGGATACTAGGTTTAAAAAAACCATGCGCGAGCAGATACAGAACATTGAGTAAGCGACTGTCCATGAATAATCTGGGCAGTTATGGGTGTGCTGGTGAGATGCGGTGCAAGGCGCCGGTCGCGCAGCATGGTCATTCCCTTCAAGCGACCGGCAACGCAGCACCGCGCCTACCCGTGCAGCCAGAATGTCCTGGTTATTAATGGACAGTCGCTAAGTAGTCTTTAATTCACTTCAGGGGCGATCTGAGCATCAGTTCAGTGACAGCAAGTAAGAAATTCAAGAAATTTCCAGAAAACCCAAACTCACTATTGCAGCCGCCATGAACCCTCCCTATAATGCGCGGACTTTGCAGCTGCCTCTGAAGAAGAAGCTCTTGCAACCCAAGTAAATCAGTAAATGGAGTGGTAGTTCAGTTGGTTAGAATACCGGCCTGTCACGCCGGGGGTCGCGGGTTCGAGTCCCGTCCACTCCGCCAACAATTCAATAAGCCATTGATTTTAAAGTGAAATTGATGGCCATAGCGTCGAATCGGGTACAAAGTAAGGGTACAAAGCGCGGTCCGCAAGGACAGACATGCCCAACTACCTTACCCGCAAAGACAACACCTATTACTTCCGCCAAGCCGTCCTGTTGAACTTTGCAGGATTCTCGACAGGCGCGAAATCAAAAAATCGCTGGGCCATGATTACGCTGCTACAGTCAGCGCATGCAAACGCTATGCCGTCACCGCCGATAACCTCTTGGCTGAGGCCCGCGCCAAACTCGATTACGTCCCGCGGGCGGGTTCACCTTATTCACGGGAGAATATTCGCCACACCCAGCCTATTCGGCTGACGGAGGTCACGCCAGAACTCGAAACCCTGTTTGGCAACCTGGTTTACACCAGCCTGCTCGAAACCGACCAGAACGTCCGCATTCATGGCATGAATAGTTCAGAATTCGAAGCCTATGGCCAGCACATCGAGGCTGCGCTTGAGGCGCTGCGCCGGCAACTGGCTATGGGCGACGTCGCCCCCTTGATGAGTTCGAGCCAGGCCTTTCTATTTGGACGCGGCTATGTCACCGACCTCTCCGAGTCGGACTGGCGCCGCTTAGCCTATGCCATGACCCAGGCAAGCCTGGAGGCCAATGAGGCTATGGCGGCGCAGCAAAGTGGGGGGGTGAAGCCATCTGACGGCTCTTCCCCCACAATAAAAAAACAAAAACAGTAACTGCTCAATAACTCACGGCAGTGCCGATACCGCACAGGCGCGTTGACGGATGATCAGCGACAAGCGAGGAAAGGCTTCGCGGGACTCAATTCGATCAGCCAGATAATCCCAGAAAGAGAAACCGAGCTTGCGGCAGGTTTTTTTCAGGCTGGCGAAGGTGTCTCGACACCGCCGCCCCAAATTTTCGCACAGCAGAAATACAACGTCTTTGCCCCGTGACGCGTCTGATCAATATTGCCGACCGCGAGTCGGACATCTACGAATGGTTCCACGTAGCGACCCGCGAGGCGGGCGGACCGGACTTGCTGATCCGCGCCAACCGCTCGTCCCAGCGCAAGGTCGAGGCTGAGGAAGAACAACGTCTGTTGTGGGCTCACCTGTCCGCGCTGCCGCTGGCCGGCCACATTGACCTGCACATTCCTGGTCGCGGCGGCCGCAAGGCGCGCCAGGCTGAGCTGGAGATCCGCCATGCCGAGATCCGCCTGCAACCGCCCAAGCGAATGAAGGCCGAACCGATCACCCAGTGGGCGGTGCATGCATTCAAACCCCTTCCACCCGAGGGGAGCGAGGCGGTGGAATGGCTGTTGCTGACCACGGTGCCGACCTTGACTTTGGAAGACGCGCTGGAGCGACTGAGCTGGTATGCCGCGCGCTGGAACATTGAGGTCTATCACCGCACACTGAAGAGCGGCTGCCGGATCGAAAACCGGCGACTGGGGGATGCAGACAGCCTGGAGTCCTGCTTGGCCATCGATCTGGTGGTCGCCCGGCGCATTCTCTACCTGACCAAGCTCGGGCGCGAGACGCCCGAGGTGCCCTGCTCGCTCTTCTTCGAAGAAGCCGAATGGAAGGCGTTGTACTGCTACGTCAACAAGACTCCGACGCCACCGGATGAGCCTCCACCGCTCGGGAGATGCCATGCTTTACGTGGCCAAGCTGGGCGGCTTCCTCGGACGTAAGGGGGATGGCGACCCAGGGGCGACGACCTTGTGGCAGGGACTTGACAAACTCTTCTATTTGACCAAAGGCTTCCTCATCTTCCACCCCACTTTGCCATCTGGGCCGTAGGTCGCCTCCATGCCTATCCGGTTGCCACAGGTTGATCTTGGTTTTGCGAATTCAGCGCCCACGGAGTCAGCAGAAAATCCTTTTCCACCTCACAACAGGGGCACTCATGCATATGGCAGGTTATTACGCGGTTCGCAAACAGTGGCAACCAGATAGGTATTGTTGTTTCCAGTGTGGGTAAAAGATAGCGCAGCAGCAGGTGGTCGCAAAAGAATAGCGAGGGATGCCTGAAGGTTGCCGATGTGGCGCGTCTGGCAATACGCCGCAAGTCGGCTGATGGTTGATGACTCGTTTTTCCGAGGTCTGATCTTCTTTGCATAGCCGCTCAAGGGGTCAGGGGGTTCCATGGCTCCTGGGCAAAGTAGGCCTCCATTCCCGGCTGTGTGTGAGGGTTGCCGCGCTTGCCCCAGTGGCAAGTCAAACGCGCATAGTTGTCGAGGTCGCCGCCGATGAGGCAGACCATCTCCATTGCTTCCTTGCTGCCCCATGCGAAGGCCAATACATACGCTTCCCCCGGATCCGCTCGGCGCACGACACCGTATATCCGGCTCGTTTTGCCAGCGATGTTGCGGCTAAGTAAAAGTTGGTCGCCCACCCGCTCTATGCGGGCAGTGCCGGAGTAGGTACGTCTGCTGTCCGGGAAACGACCAATCAACTGATACTGTCCAGTCACGAAACTCCATTCCGGGCGTTCATCCTCCTCGCTGGCCAAGGCCGGGAGTGCGGCGAGTCCAAATATCAGGAACAACATTTGCCGAAGAGTGCGTATCACGTTTATCACATTTGCTCCTTGGTGATTGATTCTGCGTGCGGCTTTTCAGTGGCGTGGTGGATGCGCTGCGCTAATCCATCCTCCGCCTCAGGGCAGGAATTCCCCGATCAGCGCGCCGATCAGCCTGGCGGTCAGCCCTTGGCGATCCCGGTCCGGGTTGAACTCGACGATTTCCAGACCACGCAACCCGGGTTCGCGGGCCAGCCGATCCAGACAATTGAGTACATCGGGCGCGGCCAGGCCATACGGTTCAGGACTGCCGACTCCGGGCGCTGTCGCCGGATCCAGTGCGTCCAGATCAAGCGAGACGCCGAAACCCATCGGCGCACCGGCAACGATGGCCAACGCCTCATCAAAGGCGGCCTGAAAGCCGCGCTGTTCGATTTCCGCCTGGCCGATCACCCGCACCCGCATGCTGGCCAGGAACGCCGCCTCCTCCGGTTCGAAACTGCGCGCGCCGAACACCACGCAATGCGCCGGCTCAAGTTGCCGGCCGGGCAAGCCGATTTCGAGCAGACGTTTATCGCCGCGGCCGAGCAAAAAAGCCAGCGGCATGCCGTGGATTGCGCCGGAATACGACGTTTCCAGCGTGTGGCTGTCCAGATGGGCATCGATCCAGAACAGCCCGATCGGCGCGCCGGCATGGCGGGCCACGCCGCTCCAGGTGCCAACGGCGACAGAATGATCCCCCCCAAGTACGACCGGAAATTCGTCAGCCGACAGGGTCTGGCCCACCTCATCGGCGAGATGGCGGCACAGACCGGCAATCCGCATCGCCGGCGTATGACTCTTGTCGTCGGATGCGAACAGCGTTTGGCCCCAGTTAACGCCTGGATGGTGCGCCAGTTCATGCCATGCCTGCGAATGGTGAAAGGCGACCGGACCATCGGCACAGCCAACATCCTGGGCCCCCAGGCCACTCGCCGCACCGATAATGCGGATGCATCGTTTCATGGTTTGCCTCGACTGCTTTCGATCATCCTGAATCACGCGACGAGCCAGACTTGGCCGACGCCGCTTTCCAGCGTGCGACTTCGGCCAGCAGCGCCAGCGGGCGTTCGTGTTCGACGTGCGGGGCGCCGGCATAAATATGACCGGATTCGCCATCCAGGCAGATCGGGTCGCCTTCCGCCAGCGTGTGTTCGCCCAGGCTGAGGCGGCGCTTGGGCAGGTCGATGCTGAGCGTGGCGCAGCCGACCAGGCAAACCTTGTTGCGCTCGCGCGCGACCACGGCGGCGTGCGAGGTGCGCCCACCGTAGGCGGTGAGTAGTCCGGCAGCCACATCGATGCCGGCGATGTCGTCGGTGGCGATTTCCATGCGCACCAGAATCACCGGCTTGCCGGCCTGCGCCATGCGCCGCGCCGTTTCCACGTCCAGTGCAATGCGGCCGCTGGCGACGCCGAGACTGGCGGAGTTGGCAGTGGCCAGCAGCGGCGTATCGTCGTTAACTTGGAGTCGCGGCGATTCGATACCGCCCAGATCCAGATGCGCCAGCCGCTCCAGCCCAGTGGCGGGTTCGATCAGCCCTTCGGAAACCTGCTCCACGGCCATGCGCAACGCCGCCAGCGGTGTGCGTTTGCCGCAGCGGGTTTGCAGCAGGAACAGCTTGCTGTCCTGGACGGTAAATTCGAATTCCTGAGTGTCGCGGAATTCGTGCTCCAGTTGTTGCGCGACCTGGACGATTTCCTGATAGACCGGCGGCAACAGGCTGGCCAAGTCGTCGCTGGCCGAAAGCGCGCGGCGACCAGAGACGATGTCCTCGCCTTGCGCGTTGGCGAGGAAGTCGAGGTAAAGCCGGCTTTCGCCGCTGGCCGGGTCGCGGGTAAAGGCAACGCCGGAGCCGGAGGTGCCGCCGGCATTGCCAAACACCATGCGCTGTACGGTCACCGCAGTACCCAGGTCGTCAGCCAGACCGTTGATGCGCCGATAAGCCACCGCTTTGTCCGAGTTCCAGGAGCGGAACACCGCGC
>JAIFKV010000161.1 GCA_020049415.1 Betaproteobacteria bacterium | reverse complement strand
GGCATCGAGGATCGTCGGGTGAAGCTGGGCTGCGTGATGCCGGGTGAATCGCCCGCCATCTTCGGCGATGCGCTGCGCCGCATGGCGAGTTCAGCCACATACCTCTACGCCGACGGCCCGCACTACTGGTATTCGACCCAGCCAACGGTGACCAAGCTGGCCGAGGACCGCGCCGAGCAACTGAAGCGCGACCCGGACAAGGTGTCAGCCGAACTGGAAAAACGTTTGCGTAGCGACCTGGCGCGCACTGGCGACTTCCCCCGCATTCACCCGATGCCGCACAGCGGGGCGGATGTGCCGGACGATCTGGATGCGCGCCTGGTTGTGCTGGGCGTCAATCATCCATACAGCAAGGAAGGTAGCAGCGCCGCCGAGATGACCGCCAAGGCGATTCTGGAAACGCGCGGCAATACGCCCCGCTTGTATCGCAATACGCTGGTGTTCCTGGCAGCGGACAAGACCCGATTGCAGGATCTGGATGAAGCGGCGCGCAAGCTCCTGGCTTGGGAATCGATCCTGCTTGAAAAGGACAATCTCAACCTTTCGCCATTTCAGGTTGCCCAGGCGGAAACACAAAAGAAAGCTGCCGACAGCGCGGTGACGGCCCGGTTGCCGGAAACCTATCAATGGCTGCTGGTGCCGGTGCAATCGACACCGCAAGTGCCAGTTACCTGGGAAGCGCTCAGGTTGTCCGGAACCGATGCGCTGGCGGTTCGCGCCAGCAAGAAGTTACGCACCGATGAGGCATACCTGACCAGCTTCGCCCCTACCCGGCTGCGCATGGAACTCGACCGGATTCCGCTCTGGCGCGGTGAGCAACATGTCGCGGTGAAACAGTTGGTGGAAGATTTCGCGCGCTATCTCTATCTACCCCGGCTGAAGAATTCCGTCGTGCTGCTCGACGCGATTCGCGATGGCGTGAACCTGTTGACCTGGCCGCAGGACAGCTTCGGCTTTGCCGACAGTTACGACGACGATGCCGGCCGATACCGGGGCCTGCGCGGCGGTACCATGGTGGCGCTGTCTGATGCGCATGCGCCGGAACTGGTAGTGAAGCCGGATGTGGCGTTGAAGCAGATGGATGCGGAACGCGCCGAGCGGACTCAGGCAGCCACGCCGCAACCAGCGACTGGGGATACAACATCTGGAACAGCCCCAGTTTCGCCAGGGAGCACGCCACCCATCCTGCCACCGATCGGGTCGCCGCCCGCAGCGACAAAGCCGAAACGCTTCCACGGCACAGTGGTGCTCGATGCCGCCCGCGTAGGCCGCGACGCCAGCCGGATTGCGGAGGAAGTCATCGCACACCTCGCCGGTCTGGTCGGCTCTTCAGTAACGGTGACCATTGAAATCGAAGCGGAGATTCCATCCGGCGCACCCGATAACGTGGTCCGCACAGTGACCGAAAACAGCCGGACGCTGAAGTTCACGAGTCAGGGGTTTGAGAAGGAGTAGAGGAAATCGCAGCTTGGTGTGTATTGATGACAGATTCAGATAACCCACAGAACTTACAAAGGGGCCAATGATCGAGAACATGGCAGCAGTGCCGGTGGCTGTGTTCACAATGATCAAGGCTGATGCAGTCAACTTCTGGAGTGAGCATGACGAAGTTATCGCCCGAAGAGGCCAGGGCAATATGGCCGAACTGGCCGCATGGCTTGAACAAGCGTATGGCACCGGAAGACTTGGTAGACATCGAGCAGGATAGCGAATTGAAGGCGGAACAATTGGCCGAGGCGCTGAAGTCGTCGGATTTACCGGATACACGATAGCCAAGCGCAGATTCAGACAGCAGCGGAAACCGTTACCCTGGAAGACGAAGCGCATCGGTTGACCTTGGCGGGACGGTTACAGCGTAACCTTTGCCAGAGTGGCTGCGACTGAAATCTGCTTCGCAAAATAGGGCATCAATATTTTTATGCATTACGGGATGCATTACATACATCAACACACTAAGTTATTTGTCATATTTATCAATTACTTACGGAAGTAGTTCGATTAAGGCTCGGCACCAAGCGGGTTTTTTATTGGATTTTTTTATCCACGGAAGGCTAGCATTGTCCACGTACATCCGGACAAAAGTGTGAGTAACAGTGAGAGTAACCCCGGGTGTCATCAAGGGAGTTACACACAATGCCGCTAACCGATGCAGCCATCCGCAACGCCAAGCCGAAGGACAGCCCCTATACACTGACCGATGAACGTGGCTTATCCGTTCAGATTCAAGCATCGGGCGGCAAGTGGTGGCGACTGCGCTACAGATTCGAGGGCAAGGCCAAAATGCTTTCCCTTGGCACCTATCCAGACGTGGCCTTGAGCAAGGCCCGTGAGCGGCGAGAAGATGCACGGCGTTTGTTGGCCGATGGCATAGACCCCGGCGAAAACCGAAAGGCGACAATAGCAGCCGGACAAGCTGCGGCGTCTAATTCCTTCGCCGTGCTGTGCCATGAGTGGCTGCAATCGCGTGAAGGCCAGATTGCTCAAGCCCAGATAGACAAATCAAAAGCCCGACTCGAAAAAGATGTGTTGCCCTGGATAGGCAAGAAACCTATTACCAGCCTGTCCGCGCCCGACGTGCTCGCTGTCATGCGCCGAATTGATGCTCGCGGCGCGAGATACACGGCACATAAAGTCAAAAGTGAAATCAGCCAGATCATGCGCTACGCCATTGCAACCGGACGAGCAGAGCGCGACCCCTGCCCCGACCTACGCGGCGCAATCCCAGCCCCCAAGGAAACGCACCGGGCGGCGATTACCGCGCCGAAGGAAGTTGCAGAGCTATTGCGGGCAATGGACGGTTTCGCCGGTACATTCACAGTGAAATGCGCGCTGCTACTTGCCCCGTTGTTCTTTGTGCGACTGGCTCCATGACCCGCAAGTACGGTGGTTCGGGTCTTGGGCTAATCATTTCGAAGCGACTCGCCAACCTGATGGGCGGCGATGTAGGCGTGGTCAGTCAAGAAGGCCACGGCAGCACTTTCTGGGCCACGGTTGGGCTAAAGCTGGCCAAAGTTGCCACAGTAGGGATTTAGCCGGGCGCGTTTTCCGGTTTCTGCCATTACAGGGAACTGTGACGCTAAGCGGCCGCTTGCTGAGCGCACCGGCCACCGGGTCTGACATCATCATCAGGCAGCAATCAGTCTTTAGCACTCATTTACAGCTTGAGAACGAACGGCTCTTTATGGCCGGTAGGACTCATTGCTGACGCTTCCACAAAGCTGACGTTCAGCATGAATAGAGCGGCGAATCTGGATGTCGGCTCAGGCCGATCTGCGGCCCGTGGGCCACCAACCGCGAGCGTCTGTTGTCAGTATTTAGCGGACCACGCACACACCTCGGCAAGCCTTATCCTTGGTTGCATCAATTTGAAGCAATTCGTTGCTCGCCCCCCATCATGGCACCGGACATCGAGGTTCGCATCCTTGCTCTTCGTGAGCAGGGTATGGGCAAGGTCAAGATTGCCAAGACATTGGGCGTCGGGGTTAGTGTCGTGCAGCGGCTGACTTCGTAAGACATCACATCCATTAGATCGGAAATACTCTGCGCGGCGTCTACTGTTGGCGGCGGCGTAAATCCGCAGAAATTTGGTAGCAGATGGTGGCGGCGTGACCTGCCTGGCTTTCAAGGGCTACGACGGCACTGGCAGCAGGCACTCAGGGTTGGTGTAGGCTCAATACTGGTCTTTGATGCATATTGTTTGGCATACTTTTTATTTGCGGTGCTTGCTGAGACCCGGGGCGCCTGCAGAAACGAAAGTCGCTCGAACGCGACCTTGACGGCTCCATGGTTTGTAATAGCCAAGAAGACCACTTCCGTGCGCATTTTCAATATGGGTGTCGAGCTGCGAATAGGGAATTAATTTCTGGCATAGGGGGCAAGACGCGTTACCGTCAGCATCTAAATATGGTTTGGTCTTCTTCGCTTCGGCTTTGTCTGGCGTGCCGTGCAATTGCTCTTGAACTGGCTTTGTTCCTTTGCTTAACAACTTGGTTGGTGCACTTTCCTTTATCCGTTTGTGCTTCGTCTTGTTCGCTTCCTCTTTACCTGTAGTGCCATGCAATTGCTCTTGAGCTGGCTTTGCGCCATTTTTTAATGGCTTGATTTGCGCGCATTCCTTCATCCGTCTGCGCTGTGAATTTTCCTCCTCTTTTTTTGTTAATGAATTACGTAACAGGCATTTGACACAGCAGTTCGAGTGAGTACTAAAAAACTCAGCGCCACACTCGTTGCAAACACGGGCGCTTTCTGATGGCATGGTTGTTGTGCTCATCGGCGATGCCTAACGTTTGAATTCACTTGCACTGCGCTATTTCATCGCGCAGCGCTCCCTTGGAGCACAGTGTTAGGCGATTTCATTTCGCCGACTACTTATCGTCGGGCGTCAGAGCACCGGCTATCGCACCACCACACAAGGCGACAGCTCCGGCAACTAATGCTGAGCCTCCGGCCATGCCTAGACCTCCGGATGCCAAACTTCCGCCGCCAAAAGCAGCCAAGCCGGCCGATGTGGCGGCTGCACCACTAAGTGTGCCGCCTGCTACTCCAAGCCCTGCGGCGCTCACAGCAGCCCCAATAGCCGGAGCCGCTGCGTAAGCCAGCCCTCCCGTTGCGGCAGCTGCTGCGGCCACTACTGCTGCCTTTCCAGGATTTTCTACTGCGGCGACAACCGCTTTTCCGGTGAGTTTGGCTGCACCTAAGGCGGCTTTGCCCGTTAATACTGCCGTCGTCCCTGCGACCTTTGAAATTCCCTCCCGGTTGTCGTAGATGGTCTTGGCAACGACCGCAGTTGTACCAACAGCAACTTTGGTAGCGACTTTCGTCGTGCCCCATGCAACCTTGCCAGTAACCTTTGCGGTAGCCAGTGTTGCCTTCCCAACGAATCCCCAGAATCCCATAGCGATCTCCTATTCGGTGTTGTAGTTCCGTTGCCTAACGTCCAAGCTCAGGGGCACAGTGTTAGCGAAGTAACGATTGGCAACACCTGCAACACCTCACAGAATGCCTAGCGAAAGTTTTGTTCAATGGCAGGTTATGCGACCTAGCGAGAAACCGACGAAGATCAACCGATGCGGCAGGTGTTCGGCATTTGGCGGCGGCTTGGGCTTATGAAGCGGCGGCTGGATAAGCTGGCTTGATCTGTTTGCTAACCTCAACCACAGATGCTGAATCTGTTTCGCAAAAATACATTTCACGAAACGGCAGTCTCATCCAGTGAGATTCGCTAAGGCGAAAATGCCTTTTAAATGGTCGAGCCAGCATTGCGCGGCCATCAGGAGCACCCCCACAAGGTTTTCTATCCAATAGTGGTATGCAGAGATTAGTCTTGATCACGGCAGACAGATGATAGACCATGCTGTGCTTGCAGGAAATTATAGAAAAAGAGGCAAACACCGCCAGATGATGAAGCTCGAACAACTCCAGCCCAACGCGGCTATTCGCGGCATCATCCCCGACGCACTGGTATCCGTGGTCAACGTTCAATGGTTTGGTTCGGAAGCACTTGAACTTACCTACAAGACCCCATCCGGCAAGGTCGCCAATGAGTTGGTTTACCGGCACGACGAGCCTCGGCTGGAACTGGTTGAACAAGGCCGACCCTGGAGTTTCGACGGTGATGGCGCGCTGTTTCGACTGGTGTCCGAAGCCCAGCGTATCCGGTTGGCGCATCTGTTCGACCCGGTGCTGGCCGTGCACACATCCGTTGTCGATCCGCTGCCGCACCAGATCACCGCTGTTTACGAAGCCATGCTGCCGCGACAGCCGCTGCGTTTTCTGCTGGCTGACGACCCCGGTGCAGGCAAGACCATCATGGCCGGCCTGCTGATCAAGGAACTGATTGCACGCGGTGATCTGCAACGCTGCCTGATCGTCTGTCCCGGCAGCCTCGCTGAGCAATGGCAGGATGAACTCTATCGGCGCTTTCATCTGCCTTTTGACATCCTCACCAACGACAAACTGGAAGCGGCGCGCACCGGTAACTGGTTCCTCGAAACCAATCTGTGCATCGCCCGGCTCGACAAGCTTTCACGTAACGAAGACGTGCAGCAGAAGCTGCAAGCGCCCGACTGCCGTTGGGATCTGGTGGTGTGCGACGAAGCGCACAAGATGTCGGCCACGGTGTTCGGCGGCGAAACCAAATACACCAAGCGCTACCGACTCGGACAACTGCTTTCGACCCTGACGCGGCACTTCCTGTTGATGTCGGCCACGCCGCACAACGGCAAGGAAGCCGACTTCCAGTTGTTCATGGCGTTACTGGATGGCGACCGCTTCGAGGGCCGCTACCGCGATGGCGTCCATACTGCCGACGTTTCCGACCTGATGCGCCGGATGGTCAAGGAAAACCTGCTCAAGTTCGACGGCACACCGCTGTTTCCGGAACGCATCGCCTACACCGTGCCCTACAAGCTGTCCGATGCCGAAGCCGCGCTCTATGCCGCCGTCACCAACTATGTGCGCGAGGAATTCAACCGTGCCGAAGCCCTGGAAAACGACAAGCGCGCTGGCACTGTCGGCTTCGCACTGACCATCCTGCAACGGCGTCTCGCGTCTTCACCCGAGGCCATCTACCAATCCCTGCGTCGTCGGCGCGAGCGTTTGGAAAGCCGGCTGCGCGAGCTGGAAGTCCTTCAGCGCGGCGGTCAGGCGGCCCCCATCCTCGCGGCATCCTTGCCCGCATTGGATAGCGAGGATGTGGAAGACCTGGATGAAGCGCCGGACAACGAAGTCGAAGCCGCCGAAGAACAAATCCTCGATCAAGCCACCGCCGCCCGCTCCATGGCCGAACTGCGACTTGAGATCGAAACGCTCAAGGGTCTGGAATCTCAGGCGATTGCGGTACGCCGCAGCGGCACCGATACCAAATGGCGCGAACTGGCCAGCCTGCTCAGTGAAATCTTCACCCCGGCCTCGCTTGAGCACCGCGTCGAAGAACCCCACGCACCGTATGGCTCAGGAAAAATCCCGCCGCCCAAGCCCTCGCCGCATCAGAAGCTGGTCATCTTCACCGAACACCGCGACACCCTGAACTATCTGGAACAGCGCATCACCACGCTGCTCGGCAGCAAGGATGCCGTGGTCATCATCCACGGCGGCATCGGCCGCGAAGAGCGCCTCAAGGTCCAGGAATCGTTCAAGCACGACCCCAAGGTGCAAGTGCTGCTGGCCACCGATGCAGCCGGCGAAGGCATCAATCTCCAGCGCGCCCATCTGATGGTCAACTACGACCTGCCGTGGAATCCCAATCGGCTGGAACAACGCTTCGGCCGCATCCACCGTATCGGCCAGACCGAGGTCTGCCACCTGTGGAACCTGGTGGCGGACGACACCCGCGAAGGCGATGTCTATCGCAAATTGCTGGAGAAGCTGGAACAAGCCCGCCAGGCATTGGGCGGCCAGGTCTTCGATGTACTCGGCAAATTGATGTTCGAGGACAACGGCAAAGTCATGTCGCTGCGCGACCTGTTGATCGAAGCCATCCGCCACGGTGAAAGACCCGAAGTCAAAGCCTTCCTCACCACGGTGCTCGACACCACGCTCGACCGCAGCCACTTGCAGGACTTGCTGGAAGAACGCGCGCTTGCCCACGACGCCATGGACGCCAGCAAGGTGCAGCGCATCCGTGCCGACATGGAACGCGCCGACGCCCGTCGTTTGCAACCGCACTACATCGAATCGTTCTTCCACGAAGCCTTCAAACACCTTGGCGGCACCGCCAAACAACGCGAAACCCGGCGTTACGAAATCACCCACGTACCCGCCCCGGTACGCAATCGCGACCGTCTCATCGGCATCGGCGAACCCGTGCTGCCGCGCTATGAGCGCATTGCCTTCGAGAAATCCCTGGTCGCCCCGCAAGGCCAGCCGCTTGCCGCCTTCGTCTGTCCTGGTCACCCGCTGCTCGATGCCGTCATCGACCTCACATTGGAGCGCAATCGCGACCTGCTGAAACGCGGCACTGTGCTGGTCGATGAGCGCGATCCCGGCATGCAGCCGCGCGTACTGTTCTATCTGGAACATGCCATTCAGGATG
Source organism: Betaproteobacteria bacterium (assembly GCA_020049415.1). Classification (GTDB taxonomy): domain Bacteria; phylum Pseudomonadota; class Gammaproteobacteria; order Burkholderiales; family Thiobacillaceae; genus PFJX01. The sequence continues at coordinate 800 of JAIFKV010000161.1, read as the reverse complement.
CCGGCCTCACCCGTGCCGGCGAGCGCCGCATCGTTTCCAAACGCATGCTCTACGTTGAGCAAGGCGAAGATGGTGTCACCCGTCACGTCCATTACGCCCCCTATCTCGACTACCGTCCCCTCGCGGCAGGCGAACCCAACATTGACAGCCTGCTTGCTCGCCCCGAATGCCAATGGATCAACCGCGAGATCGAGCAAAAAGCGCAAGGCTATGCCATCGCCCACGTCGTGCCTGAACACCTGGCCGAAGTGCGCAGCCAGAAACTTGAACTCATCGCCAAGACCGAAGCGGCGGTAAAGGACCGTCTCACCAAAGAAATCACCTACTGGGACCACCGCGCAGAAGAACTCAAACTTCAGGAACAGGCCGGCAAACCCAACGCCAAGCTGAACTCCGGCGAAGCGCGCAAACGTGCCGACCTGCTGCAAGGGCGTCTGGCCAAGCGGCTGGAAGACTTGAAGTTGGAAGCCCAGATTTCACCGCTGCCGCCCGTTGTGCTGGGTGGCCTGCTGGTGGTGCCTATCGGATTGATCCAGGCCATGACCGGCAAGGATTCCACCCTATCAATCGCCCCGGTTGACACCCAGATCAGCGCCGCGCGCGCCCGTGCCATCGTCATGGAAATCGAACGCAGCCTGGGCTACGAGCCTGTTGATCGCGAATTCGAGAAACTCGGCTACGACATCGAAAGCCGCATCCCAGGCAGCGGCAAGCTGCGTTTCATCGAAGTGAAAGGCCGCATCACCGGCGCGCCGACCATCACCGTCACCCGCAACGAGATTCTCTATTCACTCAACAAA
>JAIFKV010000226.1 GCA_020049415.1 Betaproteobacteria bacterium | reverse complement strand
GAAAACGTTGACGATTCTACTCGACCGACATTGCCGTCGATTTCAGCTCAGCAGCCGGAAAGACGGTAGCCGGAGCCACGCACGGTCTGGATCAGGCGATCGTGGCCGGTGGTTTCCAGTACTGAGCGCAAGCGGCGAATATGAACATCGACAGTGCGTTCTTCGACAAAGACATGGTCGCCCCAGACCTGGTCGAGCAACTGCGAGCGCGAATAGACCCGCTCCGGGTGCGTCATCAAGAAATGCAGCAGGCGAAACTCGGTGGGGCCAAGATCCAGCGCGGTTGGGACGCCATTCAAATCGCCATGAACCCGATGCGACAACGGGTCCAGCTTGAGTCCGCTGATTTCAACGCTGTCTTCGGTCATCTGCGGGGCGCGCCGCCGCAGCACCGCCTTGATGCGCGCCATCAATTCGCGCGGCGAAAAGGGCTTGGTAATGTAGTCGTCGGCACCGGTATCGAGGCCTTGCACCTTGTCGCGTTCGTCCGAGCGCGCGGTCAGCATGATGATCGGGATGTTCTTCTGCCGCGCATCCGCGCGCACCCGGCGAGCGAAGTCGATGCCGGACATGCCCGGCAACATCCAGTCGAGCAGTATCAGATCGGGCAATGCACCACGCAGAAAAGTCAGCCCCTCCTCGGCATCCGAAACGACGATGACCTCGTGGCCATGCAAGCCAAGATTGAACTTAAGGACTTCCTGAATGCCAGGTTCGTCTTCGACAACAAGTATGGTGGCCGACATGCGTGCCTCCGCTATATGGGGTTGCACGGCATGTTATGACGATTACATGAAACTTTCGTGACAGCGATCTTGTGCTTGCGTGGCGTGCCTGGTTTAAACGCCGTCACCCCGGCGGGTGGCCGGGGTTCTGTAATCGTGCGTTGCGATGGGCGCCTCCGGTGTTGTTCAACCCCCCGCTTCATCCTTCAGCAGTGCTGCTTTGTCGGTGGCTTCCCAGGTGAATTCCGGTTCGTCGCGGCCGAAGTGGCCGTAGGCGGCGGTCTTCTGGTAGATCGGGCGGAGCAAGTTGAGCATGTTGACGATGCCTTTGGGGCGCAGATCGAAATGCTTCAACACCAATTCGGTCAGGCGCTCGTCGCTGACCTTGCCGGTGCCGTAGGTTTCCACCATCACCGAAGTCGGTTGGGCGACGCCGATGGCGTAGGAGACCTGGATCATGCACTTGCTGGCGAGGCCGGCGGCGACGATGTTCTTGGCGACATAACGGCCGGCATAGGCGGCCGAACGATCGACTTTGGAAGGGTCTTTGCCGGAGAATGCGCCGCCGCCATGCGGCGCTGCGCCGCCGTAGGTGTCGACGATGATCTTGCGCCCGGTGAGGCCGCAATCGCCTTGCGGGCCGCCGACGATGAAGGCGCCAGTGGGGTTGACCAGGAACTTGATGTCGCCCTTGATCAGTTCCTTCGGCAATACCGGTTTGATGATGTCGTCGATGATCGCTTCGATGGCGGCTTGCTTCATGCGTTTGCTGCCGTTGATGAGTTCGGCCATTTCTGGCGCGTGCTGAGTCGACAGCACAACGGTGTCGATGGAATCAGGCTTGCCGTCAACGTAACGCAGGGTGACCTGTGATTTTGCGTCGGGACGCAGCCAGGGCAGGCGGCCATCCTTGCGCAGCAACGACTGACGCTCGACCAGACGGTGCGCCAGATAGATCGGCATCGGCATCAGGCTGGGGGTTTCGTCGCAGGCGTAGCCGAACATCAGGCCTTGATCGCCGGCGCCTTGATTCAGAAAGTCATCGCTGGCGCGGTCGACGCCTTGGGCGATGTCCGGGCTTTGCTTGTCGTAGGCGACCAGCACGGCGCAGCCTTTGTAGTCGATGCCGTATTCGGTGTTGTCATAGCCGATGCGCTTCAGGGTGTCGCGCGCGACGTGGATGTAATCGACGTTGGCGGTGGTGGTGATTTCTCCGGCCAGTACCACCAGTCCGGTGTTGCACAGGGTTTCTGCGGCGACGCGCGCGGTCGGGTCTTGGGTCAGAATGGCGTCGAGAATGGCGTCGGAAATCTGGTCGGAAACCTTGTCCGGATGGCCTTCGGAAACGGATTCGGAAGTGAAGAAGTACTCTTTGGTCATGTGGCTAGCTCCATAGTGTGTCCCCGTTAAGGTTCGGCGTGACCGACTCCGGGGACAGGAGCTGGACGCTTTAGCAGTATTTATATCCCGCCCGCAAGTTGTCTGGATTAACGCGGCGGCTTGATAATTCTATGAGTTCGTTCTCTCTTCGGTCAAACACCTTTGCTTTCTATCCTCCAGTTGCTCGCCCGATTGCCTTTGCCGCTGGTGCATTTTATTGGCGTGTTGCTGGGTTTGCTGAGTCTGCTGCGCCCGCGTCATCGTCAAGTGATGACGGAAAACTTGCGCCAGGCCGGTTTGTATTCGCCCGGCTTGTTGATCAAATCCGCGCTGGAATTGGGCAAGGGAATGACCGAATTGCTGCCGATCTGGCTGCGTCCATTGGATGAGGTCACCGGTTGGGTGCGCGAGGTGCGCGGCTGGGAGCACGTCGAAGCGGCGCGTGCGGCGGGCAAGGGGTTGATCGTGCTGGGGCCGCATCTGGGCTGTCTGGAACTGGCCGGCTTGTATCTTGCGGCGCGCCTGCCGATCACCGCGCTGTATCGTCGGCCGCGCCAGGCCTGGGCGCATACGCTGATGCAAGCCGGCCGCAATCGAGGTCAGGCGAAGATGGTGGAGCCAAATCTGGCTGGCGTGCGGGCTTTGTTGACCGCGCTGAAAAGAAACGAGGCGGCCTGGGTATTGCCGGATCAGAAGGCCAACAAAGGCGAGGGCGCCTGGGCGCCATTATTCGGCCGCTGGGCGTATATGCCGACACTGCTTTATCGTCTGGCCGGCGCATCTGGCGCACGGCCGCTGCTGTTTTATTGCAAGCGCCTGAGTTGGGGGCGCGGCTATCGTCTGGTCATCGAACCGTTGCCGGATTTACCGGCAGATCACGCGGCCGCCATGCGTATTGTCAATCAATCATTGGAGCAGTCGGTGCGACGCCTGCCGGAACAATATTTGTGGAGTTATCGCTTGCATCGTACTCACCGAGATGAAATGCCACCGCCGGAGGCGCCGCAATGAGGCGGCTGGCAATTGGGTTGCTCTGGCTGAGTTGGCGCCTGTTGCCGGCGCGCGCGCTGGGTGCTGTCGGCGAGATGTTGGGTGGGCTGCTTTATTTTGTCGTGGCCGATCGACGTCGGATTGCGGCGACCAATTTGCGCCTGTGCTTCCCGCTGCTGGGCGAGGCTGAACGCGACCAATTGCTGCGCAAGCATTTTCGTGCGCTGGGGCGCGCCAGTTTGCAAGAGACTGTGTCATGGTGGGGAAGCCGCGTTGAAGTCGATGGCTTGACCCGGTTTGAAGGCCTGGAACATCTGACGTCTCATTTAGGCAAGCCGTTGATTTTGTTTGCGCCGCATTTTGTCGGCGTCACCATCGGCGGTGTGCGTTTGACCAGCGAGTTGGCGCCAATCGTGACCTTGAATGCGCATATCAAGAATCCCTATATCCATCGTTTGGCATTTCAGGCGCGTCGACGCTTCAGTCGCGATGGCCAACACTCGCAAATATACGAGCGCCAGGATGGCATCAAACCGGTGATCCGGGCGATCAAGCAAGGCTTGCCGTTCTATTACCCGCCGGATCTCGATTTTGGCCGCAAGGATGCGATTTTTACGCCGCTGTTCGGCACGCCCGCCGCTACCATTACCGGACTTTCTCGGATTGCCCGAGTGACTGGCGCGGTGGTCGTACCCTGTATCACCCGGCAGGAAAAGGGCGGTTATGTGACCCGCTTTTATCCGGCTTGGGAAAATTTTCCGAGCCATGACATTGCAGCCGATACGCGGCGGATGAATGCGTTTCTGGAAGACCGCATTCGTGAAATACCGGAACAATATTTCTGGGTGCACAAACGTTTCAAGACACGACCGCAAGGTGAGGCAAGTTTGTATGGATGAAATTGAAATCAGCCCGTTACGGATTGATGAAGCCGACGCAGTAGTGGAACTCGCCGGGCGCGTCTGGCGCGCGCATTACCCCGGCATCATCAGCGCCGAGCAGATCGAATATATGCTGGAACAACGCTATCGGCCGGTGCTGGTGAAGCAGTTCATGGCGCGCGGCGATATCTGGTTGGCGGCGCGGGCAGCGGGGTTGGAAAAACCTGTTCTGGTCGGCTTCGCGCATGGCCATCCGCAAGCAGAAGGCGATTACAAGCTCGACAAGCTGTATGTCGATCTTGACTGGCAACGCCACGGCATCGGCGGCGCGTTGATTGGCGCGCTGGCCGAGCGCGCCGCCGGTTACGGCTATTCGCGCCTGGTGTTGCGGGTAAATCGACAGAACCAGAACGCCATCAACGCCTATTTGAAACACGGTTTCACAGTCGCCACCATTTACCTGGAAGACATCGGTGGCGGCCATGTGATGGACGACTACATCATGACCAAGGAGCTGACATGAACTTCAAAAATCCTTCCCCGGAAGAGCTCAAGGCGCTGCTGCAGCGCATTAAAACCATTGCCGTCGTCGGCTTGTCGCCGAAGCCGGATCGCCCCAGTTTTGGCGTCTCGCAAGCCATGCAACGCTTCGGCTATCGCATCGTGCCGGTGCGGCCGGCGCTGGATTCGGCTTTGGGCGAGAAGGCGTACGCCAAGCTGGCCGATATTCCGTTCCCGGTCGATCTGGTCAATGTATTCCGTGAATCGGCAGCGATTCCCGGGGTGGTGGATGAGGCAATAGCTATCGGAGCCCCGGCGATCTGGATTCAGGAAGGCATCGTGCATGACGAAGCTGCGGAAAAGGCGCGCGCCGCCGGACTGACGGTGGTGATGGATCGCTGCATCTACAAGGATTACATGCGCTACATGCCGTAACGAGGGCGAGATGGATCTGGAAACCTGGGAGTTGCTGTCCTACGTGGTCACCGTGGTCGGCTTGCCGTTCGCCATCGCGGTGTATTTCCTTGATCAGCGCAAGGAGCGCGAGAACGAGGAAGAAGCGATTTGGCAGCAGTTGTCCGATGCCTACATCGACTTCCTGGAAGTGGTGCTGGCCAACTCGGACCTGAAGTTGCGCAGCCATGAATCGACGCCGAACCTTACCGACGAGCAGCGCGAGCGCATGTGGGTGGTGTTCGACATGCTGATTTCGCTGTTCGAGCGCGCCTATCTGCTGGCCTACGAACCGGATATGAGCGCCAAACAGGATCGGCGCTGGCATTCGTGGGAGGATTACATGCGCGAGTGGTGCCAACGGGAAGATTTCCGCGCCCACCTGCCCGAGTTGTTGCGTGGCGAAGATCCGGACTTTTCTGCTTATATCCAACGTCTTGCAAAAGAGGAAACATGCCCAGCATCTACGACCTGAAACCCGCCTTCCAGAACCTGTTGCGCCCCGCCGTGCGCGGCTTGGCGCAAGCTGGCTTCACCGCCAACCAGGTGACCTTGGCGGCGATGGCGCTGTCGTTCGCCACCGGCGCGGTGATCGCGCTGCAACCCTCGCAAACCGGCCTGTTGCTTCTGCTGCCCGGCGTAATGTTTTTGCGCATGGCGTTAAATGCAGTCGATGGCATGCTGGCGCGCGAACACATGCAGAAATCGCGTCTTGGCGCGGTGCTTAACGAATTGAGCGATGTGCTCTCCGACGCCGCGCTGTACCTGCCGTTGGCGCTGATCGTCGGCTTCAATCCGGCGTTGATCGTGGTGATTGTGTTGCTGGCGACGGTATCGGAAATGACCGGTGTACTGATGCAGACGCTGGGCGCCTCGCGCCGCTACGACGGGCCGATGGGCAAGAGCGACCGCGCTTTTGTGTTTGGCGCGCTTGGGTTGGCGGTGGGGCTGGGCGCGCCGACCGGGATGTGGCTGACTGGGGTGCTCGCGGTGGTCGCGGTATTGCTGGTATTCACCATCATCAACCGTGCTAAACGTGGACTGGCTGAGGAGACAAAATAATGTTCAACGCCCTGACCCCCAACGCTGCCGCATTTCTCGGCGGCATCTTCGTCATTTTGCTCATCGCCAGCGGCATCGTGTTTGCGCTCAAGCGCGCGCATCCGAATAACGACTACACGGAACTCACGTCGCGGGTGAATTCCTGGTGGGTGATGGCTGGCGTGTTTGCCGCCGCGATGGCGCTGTCGCCGACACTGTCGCTGATCTTCCTGGGGCTGGTCAGCTTCCTTGCATTGAAGGAATACCTGTCGCTGATCCCGACTCGCCGTGCCGACCGGCGTGTATTGTTCTGGGCGTATCTGACGATCCCGGCACAGTTTTACTGGGTGGCGTCCGGTTGGTACGGTATGTTCATCATCTTCATTCCGGTCTACTTGTTCATGTTTCTGCCGATGCGCATGGTGCTGATCGGCGATACCGCCGGTTTCCTGCGCGCCGCCGGCAGCTTGCACTGGGGGCTGATGCTGACGGTGTTCAACTTGTCGCACATGGCGTTTCTGCTGGTATTGCCGAAGGAGATCAACCCGGCTGGCGGCGGTGCGGGACTGGTGTTGTTTTTGATGTTTTTGACCCAGTTCAATGACGTGGCGCAGTACGTCTGGGGCAAGACGTTGGGCAAGCACAAGATCATCCCGAAAGTCAGCCCGAAGAAAACCTGGGAAGGTTTTCTCGGCGGCATTTTGACTACCACGCTGGCGGCCTGGGCGCTGGCGCCGTATTTGACGCCGTTGGTGGGCTGGGAAGCGCCGCTCGCCGGCCTGCTGATCGGTCTTGCCGGCTTTGTCGGCGATGTGAATATCTCGGCGCTGAAACGCGATCTCGGCATCAAGGACAGCGGCAGTCTGATTCCTGGCCACGGTGGCATTCTGGATCGGGTCGATAGTTTGACCTTCACCGCGCCGCTGTTCTTCCACTTCCTGTATTACCTGCACTATTGATGGCTCAATTTTTACGTCTCGCCTTCTTCGCCCTGATCGCGCGGCCCATCGCGCTGATTGTGCTCGGCCTCAACCTGCGCCATCGCGAACGTCTGCCGCTGAACGGCCCGGCGATCATTGCGGCGAATCACAACAGTCACCTCGATACGCTGGTGCTGCTGTCGCTGTTCCCGCTCAGGTTATTACCGAAGTTGCGCCCGGTCGCGGCGGCTGATTACTTCACGGTGAACCCGTTGCTGGCCTGGTTTTCGTTGAATGTGATCGGAATTTTACCGATCAAGCGCGAGGCGAAAGGCGGCGCCGATCCGCTCAAGCCGTGCGAAATGGCGCTCGAACGCGGCGAGATCCTGGTGTTGTTTCCAGAAGGCAGTCGCGGCGAACCGGAAGTGATGGGGCGGTTCAAGCGCGGCATCGCGGTGCTGGCGGCACGGCGTCCGCAGGTGCCGGTGACGCCGATTTTTCTGCATGGCCTGGGCAAGGCGCTGCCGAAAGATGATCCGATTCTGGTGCCGTTTTTCTGTGATGTGTTCGTCGGCGAGGCGATGCATGGCGACACTGAGCAGACTGTTTTCATGACCGAGTTGACGGCTCGAATGCAGGCTTTGGCGGGTGAGTTACCGCAACCGAAAGAACTCTGATGCCTCTTTTTCGAGCGGGGCTGAGTATGTAATTCCCTTACGGGAGCGGGCGAATGATTTTTTGCGCATCAGCGGCAAGAATCATTACCCATGAACGCAAGCAAACCTTTTCTCGATCTTTCCCAGGATACCGATGTCGCCTGGGCCCGCCGCAAAGAAGCCATTCTCGCTACGCTGAAGATGTTCAGGATGTCGCTGGATGCGGTTCGGCGTCATTCCGAATGGATCGAGTCGCGGCATGGCATCAGCGCTGTCGAACTCTGGGGGCTGTGGGAACTCTCGCAATCACCCGGGCAGCGCGTTGTGGACTTGGCCAAATCGATGGCATTGCCGCGGCCAAATACCGAATCGCTGCTTGCTGGATTGATCAAGCAAGGGCTGGTCAAGCAATCCAACGCGGGCGGAGCTGATGTGACCGGGGTGTTTTTCACTACTGCCGAGGGTCAGCGCATCGCCGACGCTTCGCCGCAATTCGGTCAGGGTGTGCTCAAGGCCGCGATGAGCAACCTGCCGGATGCTTCGCTGATGAAGTTGTTTCAGGCGATGAGCGATCTGGTCCAGAACCTGCCGTTTGCCGAGGAAAGCGCCGCGCTGCAACCAATGGCCGATCTTTTACGACCCGGCGGACAAGCCGAGGCCGCCAGGACGGGCGGCGAAACGTTGCCACTCACTTTTTGATTCAGGAAGCCAAATGGATACACAGATCGATCTTTTCTTGTCTGCTTTGCAAACCTTCTGGGGTGAAATTGCCATCTTTTTACCCAAGCTGTTGGCCGCACTGCTCTTGATGATGCTGGGCTGGTTGTTGGCGCGCGTTTTGCGCGCGGGGATGCGGCGAGGGTTGGAAGTGCTGGGTTTTGGGCGGATGGCCGAAAAGTCCGGATTGGAAGCGTTGATAAAGCAGGGCGGCGTTGATTTATCCCTCGCCGGCATCATTGCCGGCACCACCTATTGGCTGGTGCTGCTGGTCGTGGCGGTTTCCGCCGCCAACAGTCTCGGACTCGATTCGCTTGCCGGTCTGGCCAACAAGGTCATCGTTTATTTGCCCAAGATCGTGGTGGCGATTCTGATTCTGGTGTTCGGCACCTTGCTCGCCCGGGTGGTCAATCGGCTGGTTTTTGCCTGGCTCAATACCGCAAAGTTTGCCGGCGCTCTCAGTGTCAGTACCGGGGCCGAATACGCAGTACAGGTTTTTGCCCTGTTTCTGGCGCTTGAGCAGATTGAAATCGGCACCACCTTGCTGACGGTGGCTTTCTCTATCGTTTTTGGCGGTATCGTTTTGGCGCTCGCCTTGGCGTTCGGCTTGGGCGGCCGTGACTGGGCGGCGGAAAAAATAAAGGACTGGTCTGGCAAGTCATAGTTGGGGGTTGGCCAGTTTCGCCGAGGTTCGCCCACTCTTCGGGACAAGTTTTTTGCGAGGTCAGCCTCGCCAGTTTGTCTGAACGGGTGTTATCTGCCAGATAATTTGGGTATGAAACTCAACTTCACCAAGATGCAGGGCGCTGGCAATGACTTCGTTGTGTTCGACGGCGTCAACCAGCATATCGACCTCTCGCCCGCCCAATATCAGTTACTGGCAGATCGCCATTTCGGCGTTGGCTGCGACCAGATTCTGCTGGTTCAAGCCGCTACTCGGCCGGATGCCGATTTTCGCTACCGTATTTTCAATGCCGATGGCGGCGAGGTGCAGCAATGCGGCAATGGCGCGCGCTGCTTCGCCCGATTCGTGCATGACAAAGGGCTGACGAGCAAACGCGAAATCCGAGTTGAAACCGCCTCCGGCATCATCGTGCCGAAGCTGGAAGACGATGGCCGGGTCACGGTCGATATGGGGTTGCCGCGTTTTGAGCCGGGCGAGATTCCCTTTGTTGCGCCAGAACGTGCGCTTACCTATGTCATCGAGGTAAACGGTGAGCCAATTGAAATCTCCGCGTTGTCGATGGGTAATCCGCATGCCGTGCGCCTGGTCTGCGAAACCGATAGCGCGCCGGTGGCAGCGCTGGGCGCGAAGATCGAACACCATCCCGACTTCCCCGAGCGGGTCAATGTCGGGTTCATGCAAGTCTTGCATCAGGGCGCGATTCGGCTGCGCGTGTTCGAGCGCGGCAGCGGCGAAACCCTGGCCTGCGGCACCGGCGCGTGCGCGGCGGTGGTGGCCGGAATTGAACGCGGCTTGCTCGGCCATCGAGTCAACGTTGAAATGCAAGGCGGCAGCCTTGTTATCGCTTGGGCAGGCGAGGGTGAATCGGTGTTTTTGACTGGCCCGGCAGAGACTGTATTTGAAGGCGAGATAGACATTTGATGATTGACTCTATTCGACTCGGACTGATGCCGCCGTTGACCGGCCCGGTGGAGATTTACGGCCCGGAAATTGTGTTGGCGGCGCGGATTGCCTGTGCCGAAATCAATCAACGTGGCGGCGTCTTGGGGCGTCCGCTCGAGTTGGTGATAGAAGACGATGGCAGCTTGCCGGTGACAGCGGTGCCGGCCGCAAAGCGTTTGGTCGATGAGCATGGCTGCGTCGCGCTGATCGGTAATCTGATGTCCAACTCGCGCATCGCCGTCGCTACCCAGGTCGCCGAGCTGAAGCGGATTCCGCTGCTTAATTTCTCCTTTTACGAAGGCGGCATCGGCGGGCGCTATTTCTTTCACTTTGCGGCGCTGCCGAATCAGCAGATCGACAAGATGCTTCCGTTCATGGCCAAGCGCTTCGGTCTGAAGATGTTCTTCGCCGGTAATAATTATGAGTGGCCGCGCGGTTCCGTTGATGCGGCCAAGCGGGTGTTGGACCGTCTTGGCGGTGACTGCATCGGCGAGGAATATTTGCCGATTGGCGCCAGCAGCGAAGAAATCGACCGTTTGCTCGAGCAAGTGGCGCGTTCTGGCGCCGACGTTTTCGTGCCTTTTTTCGCCGGCGTCGACCAGATCACGCTGCTGACTCATTTCACGGAAATGGGCCTGAAGTCACGCATGGCGGTGGTGATGGGGCATTACGACGAAATGATGGTCAGTCAACTCGCGCCGCAAGTGCGCGAGGGGTTTTATTCCAGCAATACTTATTTCATGTCGCTGGAGACTCTGGAAAACCGGCAATATCTGCAACAACTCAGGCATCAGCCCGGCATTGACGGCATCTGGCCGCATGGCAATGGCGTGCTGACCCACTTTGGCGAGGGCGCTTATTTGTGTGTGCATGCCTTCGCCAACGCGGCGGAAACGGCAGGCAGCACCGAGGCCGAGGCGTTGGTGAAGGCGTTGGAGACGGTTCGGGTGGTCGGGCCGCAGGGCGTCGTCGAAATGGACGCCACTACCCATCACGCCAGCGTCAACACTTATCTGTCGCGCTGCAATCTCGATGGCACGTTCGACATCGTCGAGTGTTTTGGCCGCAATTTGCCGCAGATCCCCGAGCGTTACCGCAATCAACTGAGCGCCGACCGATTGCACGAGTCCTCCGCGTCGCCGGAAGTGACCGCACGTCTGGTGGCTGAGGTGGGGGCGGCGCAGCGGAGTGTCGGCAACGCGCATCAAATCCTGTCGGTCGCGGACATGGCCATTGTGGCTACCAATGCGCAAGGCATCGTGACCGAATGCAACCGGGGCGCTTGCCAGATGTTTGGCTACCGGGAGGCGGAACTGCTGGGTCTCTCGGTGCATTTGCTGCTGCCACCGCATTTTCGGCAGCGGCATGCTGAACTGGTGCAGTTCTTCATCGATAGCGACGAGACCGAGCGGCGCATGTCCTCGCGCGGCGAGGTGATGGGTTATCGCAAAGATGGCAGCTTTTTTCCACTCGAGGCGTCCATTGCCAAGTCGCGCATCAACGACGAATGGTTGCTGGTGGTCACCTTGCGCGACATTACCGAACGCAAGAAAGCCGAGGATGAACTGACCCGACGGGCGACGCACGATCCGCTCACTGGCCTGCCCAATCGCGTGCTTATCCGCGAACGTTTGAGTAGTGCCCTGCTGCGGTCGCGGCGCAGTGGCGCAAATGTGGCGCTGTTATTTATCGATCTCGATGGATTCAAGCTGGTCAACGATACCCATGGACATGAGGCCGGCGACGCGATGTTGAAAGCGGTAGCAAACCGGCTGATCGAGCAGATGCGGCCGGGCGATACCGTCGCCCGCTTGGCTGGTGACGAGTTTGTCGTGCTCTGCGAGCAGGTTGAACAGCCCGGCGTGATGGCTATTCTGGCCGAACGTATCAACGACATCCTGCGCCAGCCGTTTGATTTCAATGCGGTGCCGATGTTTGTAACCAGCAGTATCGGGGTTGCCATCGGCGCGGGCAGTACCCATTCCGCCGACGATCTGCTGCGCTCCGCCGATACGGCGATGTATGCCGTGAAGGGAAAAGGCCGCGACGGCTGGGGGTTTTTCAACGAAAGCCTGCAGGAAAACGCTAAACAGCGTTTGGTCATTACCAACGGTTTGCGCACTGCAATTGAGCGAAACGAGCTGTCGCCGCGTTTTCAGCCCATCGTGGTCGCCGAGAGCGGCCGCGTGGTCGGCGCCGAGTTGCTGTTGCGCTGGAAACCGCCGGAGGGTGAGGTGTCGCCGGCGGTATTCATTCCAATCGCCGAAATGACCGGTTCGATCGTGCCCATCGGGGCTTGGGTTTTTCGGCAGGCGTGTCGTGCCGAGGCCGATTGGCGGCGGCGCTTGGGGGAAAAAGCGCCGTATGTGTCGGTCAATGTTTCGGCCCGCCAACTCGGCGAGGAATCGCTGGCGGATGACTTTGCCGTGATGCTGCGTGAAACCGGCGCCGACCCGACCCGCTTGTTGCTTGAAATTACCGAGACCTCGCTGATGGCCGATGTGGAAGCCAATCTGCGCGTGTTGCGCCGCTTGTCCAGTCTCGGTCTGCGCGTTGCGGTGGATGATTTCGGTACCGGCTATTCGTCATTGGCGCAACTGACCCGACTGCCGGTCAGCGTGCTGAAGATCGATCGCGCGTTCGTCGATGGCATCGACAAAAGCCCGGAAAGCCGCACCATCATCCGCGCCGTGATCGGGCTGGGCCGCGCGCTCGGCTTGAAACTGGTGGCTGAAGGCGTAGAAACGGCGGCGCAGCAGCGCGAGTTGTGCGCTTATGGATGTGACTTGATTCAGGGCTATTACTTCCATCGACCGCTGGAAGAGGCCGCTTTCATGACCGTGCTGGCGGAAGACCGGCAACTGGGCGATGCCGCCACGATCGAACCGCTGCATTTTCTCATCTACGTCAGCCAGGCGACCACGCCATTATCGGCGCAGGAGCTCGATGCGTTGCTGAAAGTGGCGGTGATCAACAATCGCGCCGCCGGCATTACTGGTTGCCTGCTTTATCAGGACGGTTTTTTTATGCAGATGCTGGAAGGTAAACGCGAGGTGATTTCAGCGTTGCTCGACAACATCAAAATGGATAAGCGCCACCACGCTGTTCGCCTGGTTATCGAAGGCGCCTCGCGTCGGCGCATCTTCGCTGACTGGGGGATGGGGCTGCGTAACCTGACTGTTGACCGGAATGGCCCCGATTTCAATGGCTGGCAGCGGCGCACAATCAGTTTTCTGGAACTGGCGGATGATGCGCGTACCTGTTACGCCTACATTACGGCCTATTCCTGTTCCCGACTCGATACTTGATGTCAGGATTGCCTTTTTATCTTTTGCTTATGTATCAACCCCTTTCCCTGTAACGCGATTCAATAGGCGCAACATGAACATTACCCCTGAACAAATAGGCGAATTTCTGACCCTTAACCCGGAATATTTTGCCAGCCATCCCGAGTTGCTGACCGATATCACCGTGCCGCACCCTTACAGCAATCAGGCTATTTCATTGGGCGAACGACAGGTTCTGGCAATGCGCGACAAATCGCGCGGGTTGGAGTTGAAATTACGAGAATTTATTCAGTTCGCTGAAGAAAACGACGTCATCGGCGATAAATTGCACAAGGTTGCGCTGGATTTGATGCATGCGCGCAGCCTTGAGGCGGTGTTTCAATCGCTGAGCATGAATCTGTCCGAGAGCTTCGCGATTCCGCACAGCACGCTGCGCGTCTGGTCTGACCATCCGCCCGAGGGGGCGTCGAATATGCCGGAGTTCGCTCGTGTCAGCGCCGATATCCAGGTGTTGATGACCGGTCTGATGCAGCCGCGATGCGGTCCGGATGCACCGGACGAAGTTCGTGCCTGGTTCGGGGCGGTCGGCGCCAATCAGAAATCTTTCGCGATTGCGCCGCTGCGTGAGGAAAACCTGAATGGTTTGCTGGTGTTGGCTTCCGAAGACGTCAAGCGGTTTTACCCGGAGATGGGCACGTTGTACCTGACTTGGCTGGCGGAACTCAGCGGCGCGGCGATTTCACGTTTTGTATGAATCCGGGTTGAAATGAATCCTGGCCGCGAATACAGGCGGACGCATTGATGCAACCGGAAGGCCCGCTTTCCACCGCCATGGTCGCCTTCCTGACTTCGCTGACGGCGCGCCGATACAGCCCGGAAACCGTGGCGACTTACACCTTCGACTTGCGCCATTTGCATGAACGCGTTGGCGAAGTCGAGCCGAACACGCTGACCTCGCACGACATTCGCCGGGCGCTGGCGGTATTGCACAGCCAAGGTCTGCAGGCGAAAACGCTGGCCCGCACGCTGTCTGCCTGGCGCAGTTTGTTCAACTATCTGGCTCGGCAGAATATCGTTCAGGCTAATCCCTGCCTGGGCTTGCGGCCGCCCAGAAGCGAGAAGAAATTACCCAACGCACCCTCTGTCGACGCGATGGCGCACTTGCTGGAGGCCGCAGCGGAGGATGTCTGGGCGGTGCGCGACCTGGCCATGTTCGAGCTGATGTATTCGGCCGGCTTGCGCCGCGCGGAGTTGATCGGTCTGGACATCGCCGGTCTCGATCTGACCGGCGGCGAAGTGACGGTCATCGGCAAGGGTTCGCGCATGCGAGTGGTGCCGGTCGGCAAAAAAGCGGTGGAGGCGGTCGAGAATTGGTTGGCGGTGCGGGCCAATGTAGCGCGCGACGATACGCAGGCGTTGTTCGTTGGGGCGCGCGGTGCGCGTATTGCGCCGGGAGTGTTGGCGCTGGCTTTGAAACAATTGGCGCAACGTCAGGGGATTACCGCGCACATGCATCCGCATGCCCTGCGTCACGCCTTTGCCAGCCATGTGCTGCAATCATCCGGCGATTTGCGCGCGGTGCAGGAGATGCTCGGCCACGCGAGTTTGTCGACGACGCAGATTTATACCCATCTTGATTTTCAGCATCTCGCCCTGGTGTATGACCAGGCGCATCCGCGAGCGAAGAAAAAGTAGCGCGTAACGGGGCCGACTGAAAAAGGTGCTCACACCTTTTTCAGTCTTGCTCACTACTGTCGATCAATAACGATAACTGTCGGCCTTGTATGGACCGGTCTTCGGCACGCCGATGTAGGCGGCTTGCTGATCGGTCAATACGCTGAGCTGCGCGTTGAGTTTCTGCAACTGCAGACGGGCGACTTTTTCGTCCAGATGCTTGGGTAGCGTGTAGACGGCAACCGGGTAATCGGCGGTGCGGGTGAACAGTTCGATCTGGGCGATGGTCTGGTTGGCGAAGCTGGAAGACATCACGTAAGAAGGGTGACCGGTGGCGCAGCCGAGATTTACCAAGCGGCCCTTGGCGAGCAGGATGATGCGCTTGCCGTCCGGGAAAATAATGTGGTCAACCTGCGGCTTGATCTCTTCCCACTCATATTTTTCCACTGAAGCGACATCGATTTCGTTGTCGAAGTGGCCGATGTTGCAGACGATGGCCTGATCCTTCATCGCTGCCATGTGGTCATGGTTGATGACGTGGTAGTTGCCGGTGGCGGTGACGAAGATGTCGGCCTTGTCGGCGGCATATTCCATGGTGACCACGCGGTAGCCTTCCATCGAAGCTTGCAAGGCGCAGATCGGGTCGATTTCGGTGATCCAGACTTGCGCGGACAGCGCGCGCAGAGCTTGCGCGGAACCTTTGCCGACGTCGCCGTAACCGGCAACCACGGCGACCTTGCCGGCGATCATCACGTCGGTGGCGCGCTTGATGCCGTCAACCAGCGATTCGCGGCAGCCGTAGAGGTTGTCGAATTTTGATTTGGTGACGGAGTCGTTGACGTTGATGGCGGGGAACTTGAGGTCGCCACGCTCGTGCATCTGGTAAAGACGATGCACGCCAGTGGTGGTTTCTTCGGTGACGCCCTTGATGTGCGCGATGCGGGTGGAATACCAGGTTGGGTCGGTCGCCAGCTTGGCTTTGATGGCAGCGAAGAGGATGGTTTCTTCTTCTCCGTTCGGCTTGGCGATGACGCTGATGTCCTTCTCGGCGCGGGTGCCCAGATGCAGCAGCAGGGTGGCGTCGCCGCCGTCGTCAAGAATCATGTTGCTGTAACCGCCATCCGCCCATTCGAAAATGCGGTGGGTGTAATCCCAGTAATCGGTCAGCGATTCGCCCTTGACCGCGAACACCGGAATGTTGCGGGCGGCAATCGCGGCGGCGGCGTGGTCCTGGGTCGAGAAGATGTTGCATGAGGCCCACCGTACTTCCGCACCCAATGCGGTCAGGGTCTCGATCAATACGGCAGTCTGGATGGTCATGTGCAGCGAGCCGGTGATACGCGCGCCTTTCAGCGGTTGGGTGGCGGCGAATTCCTCGCGTATCGCCATCAGGCCGGGCATTTCGGTTTCGGCAATACGGATTTCCTTGCGGCCCCAGTCGGCCAATGCAAGATCTGCAACGATGTAATCAGGTTGGGTCATAGTGTCAGCCACAGTAAAACTCCTTTGGAACTGTGGCCGGGAGGGGCTGTTGAGTGCTTGCTCATCCGACGCCCCGTGCCCGGCACGGATTGAGACAGATGAGCGCAGTTTTGGACCGAGCCTAAGGGCCTCATATTCTGATGACCCTTGCAGCGCTCCTCGGAGGGTGCGGATTATAGCCAGGTGGTAGGCGTTTTGGTCAGCGCTTGGGTTGCGTCGCTATTTCAAGTTCGTCCAGCCAGGCGAGCGCCGCAGACGGACTTTCCCCACACATTTCCGGGTTCGGCTTCAGCCCGGCGCAGCATTGGGGGCGGTCCGGCCTACCGAAAATCGCACATCGGGCATGGGCGTCGAGTTGAATGCAACGGACTCCGGCGGGCTTTCCATCTGGCATGCCGGGGATTGCGCTGGTTATCGATGGCGCAATGCAGCAAGCGCCGCAGTTCGGGCGACACTCCAGCATGGCAAGGCTTAGAAGCGCTTGGTCTTTTTCATGTGTTGCAATATCAGCGTGGCTACCTGTACCCGATTGTGGTACCCGAGTTTCTGCATGATGTTGGCAAGGTGGTTGCGCACGGTGTTATCGGATAGATTGAGCCTGCCGCCGATGACTTTGTTGCTTAAACCTTGGGCGACGTATTCAGCAATCTCCATTTCGCGCGCGGAAAGTTTGGCCAATGGATCTTCCGCGCTGGCGTGGGTCAGTTTTTGCACAATCTGCGGCGGAAATGCGCCGGCATCCTGTAGCACCATGCCAATGGCTTGCGAGATCTGGTCGGAATCCGCTGATTTCAGTAGATAGCCATCAACGCCTGCATCGACTGCGGCGCGAATTTCGTCGTCGCCATCTTCCACCGTCAGAATAATGACTTTCATGCCAGCCGCTTTGAGCAGCGGTGCGATGTCGAGTCCGTCGCCATCTGGCAGGCTGCGGTCAAGAATGGCGACATCGGCTTTGCCGCCCTCGTTCAACCAGGCGCGCGCGCTGGCGAGGTCAGCGCATTCGCCACTGATGCTGAAGCCGGTTTCGTTTTCCAGAGAACGGCGCACACCGAGACGCAGCAGCGGATGATCATCGACGAGCAGGATGCGGATGGGGGGCATAAGCATGGGCCTCGTGTTGTAATGTTTCTTCAGGACTTGAAAGGATAAAGCAGAGTGTGCATCAATCCAGCGTTTTGTACTCGATGTTGATGATTTCAAGTTCTCGCATGCCGCCGGGGGCGGGAAACCGCACGCTATCCCCGATGTGCGTTTTAAGCAGGGCGCGTGCAAGCGGAGAAATCCAGGAAATGCGGCCACGCGCGGGGTCGGTTTCATCCAGTCCGACAATGCTGTAACACGCTTCAATGCCGTTTTCATCGAGAACCGTGACGGTTGCGCCAAAAAAGACCGTATGGGTATTGTCCTGGCTGAGCGGGTCGACGACGAGCGCGTTTTCCAGGCGTTTGGTCAGGAATCGAATGCGACGGTCAATTTCTCTGAGCCGTTTCTTGCCGTAAATGTAATCACCGTTTTCAGACCGGTCGCCGTTGCCGGCCGCCCAGGAAACAATGCTGACGACGCTGGGCCGTTCGGTTCGCACCAGTCCCAGGAGTTCCGATTGCATCCGGGCGTGTCCGGCCGGTGTCATGTAATTTTTGCTGCCGACGGGTAAAGCGGGAAGCCCTGGGGCTTCATCCTCTTCCTCCGAGGTCTCTTCACGAACGAAGGCTTTGTTCATTCGTTTGCGTTCATCAGGTGTTGTTCGGGTTAATGATCGAAGTCTTCGCGCGGCGGATTTCCGTCGTAAACCAGGCCTCTTCGACGTTCCAGATAAAAGTCTCGCGTGAATTCGTAATCGTCCAGTGCCGCCTCGTCCACCATCTGTTTTGCACCCAGAAGTTCAGCACGGCGTCCAATAAGGCGCAGCGCCATAACCGGGTTGCGGGTTGAAACCTCATCAAAATTGCGCACCAGGTCAGTGTGCTGTCTGTCGACGGAACTGCCTATCGTGTCGCGAATGTTGCTTGGCCCCAATAAAGGAAGCACCAGATAGGGGCCTGAGCCGACGCCCCAGTGTCCCAATGTCTGGCCCAGATCTTCATTGTGTTTTTCCAGCCCCATCTCGGAGGCAACATCAAGCAGGCCGAATAAGCCAAAAGTGGTGTTGAAGGTCAGGCGCAAGAAATCGCGCGCGGTTTGCTCAGGTTTAAATTGCAGGATGTCATTGGCAACCACGGTGACATCGTCCAGATTGGAGAAAAAATTACGCACGCCGGTTTGCGCGAATTTTGGTGTTATCGCCTTGTAAGTCTGGGCAACGGGTTTGAGGATGGCGCGATCCAAGCCATCATTAAAGCTATAAATGGCCCTGTTGACGGGTTCGATCGGGTCGCGCGGGTCGCCGTTCACGGCGCAGCCGGGCAATCCAATGCTGGCCGCCATGGCGATAATTAATTTTGAGGGTAAGTTCATGTTGCGTGTTGAATGTCAGCCAACTATTGATTGTTCAATATATTACTTGAGGCGCGGCAGCGATGCGCGGGTCAAGCTTGCCTTTGGTGCTAACCCACTTTCGATTCACGGTTGACCCTGGCGGGATGCCATGGCCACAATATGAAAAATATCAGTCCAACAGGATCAGACCAATGAATGCCGAAGTCGAACTTTCCAAAGAGCAACAAATCATGCGTGCAATGCGCAAAACCTTGACCTCCATCGTTCGTGATGCAGCCCCGAGAGACGGTATGCCAAGTCCGTTTTCACCCGATACGGTTGAAAATATTCGTATGTGTCTGGGGCTGATTTCAGCGCGGGAAGCGGAGTTGGCGGAATCGTTGAGTCTGTCTCGCAATGAACGTCCTTATTATTCTGATGAGGAACAGTCTGCGAAACCGATGCAGTTTGTACCGCCAGGCAAGAAATTGAACTGATGGCCGAGGCCATTGCCAGTCTGATAACGGATGCCGAATCGCCGGTGGTGATGACCGGACACGTGGTGATTTACGCACCCAAGCGCGGCAACCGGAAACGCTTCCCGGAAAATTGTGTAACGTTGTTCGGATCTGAATCCGAAGCATTGGCGGCGGCAGATCCAGGGCAAGGGCGTTACGCTGCGGTTGCCTCAGGACCGTCACGATCATCCGAAGGATTTCGTTTGTTTTATCTTGTGCGATGGATCGAATGATTTGATTTTCATCTGGCGTTGCTTCGCGCCCTCAAGTTTTATTCAAAAATACCGGAATGAAACGCTATGTGTTGCCCATCATGCTGGCGGGGTTGTTGACTGCTTGCGCCAGCGGTCCGGTTTTTCCTCCCGCGCCAGCCAAGGCTACCGATAATTCCGGCTGGTATTACCTGCTAGGCCCTGGCGACTCCGTCAACGTGTTTGTCTGGGGTAACCCCGAGGTTTCCGGTTCTTTCCCGATTCGACCCGATGGCATGATGACGATGAATCTGGTTGAAGATTTACCGGCAAGTGGAAAAACCCCGACGCAACTGGCGCGAGAGATCGAGAAAATCCTCGCACGTTATATTCAGGACCCAGTGGTTACGGTGATTGTCGGTGGCGGGGTCGGCCCTTACAGTCAGCAAATTCGCGTCCTTGGAGAGGCCGCCAAGCCGCAAGCGCTTAATTATCGTGAGCAGATGTCGCTGGTGGATTTGATGATCGCTGTTGGCGGCATCACCGATTTCGCGGCTGGAAATCGTGCCAGTATTTTGCGTGTGGTTGACGGCAAGCCACAGCAGTTTGGTGTGCGAATCGATGATTTGATCAAGGATGGCGATATTTCCGCCAACGTCGACATGCGGCCTGGGGATGTTCTGGTTATCCCGGAAAGCTGGTTCTAAGCCTTTTCGGGTGGTGATTGATCCAGCCAGGAGAACGCAGGCATGAATGAAGCTGTTGAGCAGATATTAGGTTATCTCCGTGCAATCTGGCGCAAGCGCTGGATAGTTTTGGCTACGGCCTGGCTAGTTGCATTGGCGGGGGGGACTTACGTCTATTTTCTGGAAAACCGCTATGAAGCTCAGGCTCGTGTTTATGTTGACACGCAATCGCTGCTGCGGCCCTTGATGTCCGGTTTGGCTGTCCAACCGAATACTGGACAGCAAATTGCGATGGTCACCCGCACCTTGGCCAGTCGGCCTAATCTGGAAAAAGTTGCGCGCATGACCGATCTGGATTTACGCGCAAAGACACCCAAGCAACAAGAAGCGCTTTATTCCGACTTGGCCAAGGCGATTCGTTTGCAAGGCAGCGATCGCGAAAATCTCTATACCATCAATTATCAAAATACCAATCCGGATGTCGCCAAGCGGGTCGTGCAGGCGTTGCTGACGATTTTTACCGAAAGCAGTCTGGGCGGGGCGCGCAAGGATATTTCCAATACGCAGAAATTTCTTGAGGATCAACTGAGCAGCTATCAGGCAAAAATGTTGGAGAAGGAAAAAGAGCTTGAGGCATTCAAACTGCGCAATATCAATTCGATGCCAGGCCAAGGCGGCGATTTCTACTCCAAGCTCAATTCGATGGATCTGGCGCTGGAGCAGGCCAAACTGGAGCTGGAGGAAGCGGCGAATCGGAAGCAGCAATTGAAGCAGCAGTTGGAAGATCAGGACGAGGTGCTGAGCATGCCCGCGCCGGGCGGTATGACAAGTTCGGCATTGGATGGGCGCATTTCGGCGCTGCAAGCACAAATTGATAACCTGAGATTGCGCTATACCGATTTGCACCCGGAAATTTCACGTACCAAACAATTGATCGAACGTCTGCTGGAACAGAAAAGACAGGAAGATGCCGCCCTGAAAGCGCAACCTCAAGGCGCAATCAAAGCGCAAAACCCGGTTTATCAACAGCTTTCGATCGCGATTGCGGAAGCCGACGCCAATGAGGCGGCGATGAAAGCGCGGGTGAATCAATTGCAGACAAAGAGAAATGCCTTGTTCCGTTCGGCGGACAGTATTCCGCAAATTGAACATGACTATGCTCAATTGCAGCGAGACCATAGCGTATTCAAGCAAAACTACGATGCGTTGCTGAGTCGCCGGGAAACCGTATTGATGTCTGGCGAAGTGGAAAGCAAAACCGATTCGGTTGAATTCAGGGTTATTGATCCGCCACGCGTGCCGAATAAACCGGCTTGGCCGAATCGCCCGTTGCTGGTTGCAGCAGTGCCTTTGGGCGGTATTGGCCTGGGTTTGGTGCTGGCTTTCTTGCTGACCCAGTTGCGTCCAAGCATTGAAAATCGTCGTCAATTGCTGGAATTGACTTCTTTCCCGCTGCTAGGGTTGATCACCATGATCGAGACTGATGCGGCGCGAAGGAGTAAGCGGCGTTCAAATCTGTTATTCACGGCCGGGGGTGTCGGACTCTTCTTGGTGTTGCTGGCCCAGATGATCTACTACCTTGTCCTTTCACCGGCGGCATAAGCCAGGAGGCGATATGAGCATCATTGAACGCGCAGCTGGCAAGCTAGGCAAATCTGGACCTGCCGCCCCT
>JAIFKV010000153.1 GCA_020049415.1 Betaproteobacteria bacterium | reverse complement strand
AAAAAATGGCCTCGGCGGGGCCGATTTTCGCTATCGACGACCAAAGTCCGACAGGCACCTAGCAGCACGTGCTCCTCTAATCTCGGTTTCCAGAGTTCAACAGAGGAATCAAGGCATTACTAATGCCAAACAACCGAAGGTGAGTTCGATTGGTATGTCCTTGTATCCACCAACCACTCAGGCCATATCGCTATCGGCCACTCGGCCTTGCGCCATTGCTCAAGCAGAATGTTGAGCCACTGGCGAAGTGGCAGAGCTTGGAAAATCAGAATGATCGGTTCGCTGCTTGTGGGTGCGATTGCCGGCTTGAACGTCAGCTTGATGTTATGTTCGCTGATTGTGACATCCACCGCATGTACTAGACATATTTGGCTTTGGGGTTGGCTTTGCACTGCTGATTGCGGCTTAAATTCGGCCATTGCTGCTTGCTGGGCAAAGCTTTGCAGGATCTCGCTTCTGCTGTTGTTCCCGGTTTGCCGCTCTAGCCAACCAAGCAAGTGCGGCAACAGTCGGCTGAGCAAGCGATTGGTAAGCCAAAGCACCAAAGTTTCGCCAGACGGCGTTTCGCCGGCGATTCGAATCCGATCCTCGATTTTGATGTACTCAGTGGTCAAACGATGCAACTCTGGCATGGCGCTTTAGAAATTTCCGAAGCGCAGGGTGCCGCCATCGTTAAGAAACTCCAGATCCAACTCACCTGAAGGGGGATGAATCAGTGCGGCGGTCCGCTGCGCAGCCTGTGCATGAGCTTGCGCCAGTTGTCCGAGTTTGGGCAGGTGCTGCATTGAAAGCAACTGGCAGAAAGCGAGCAGAAGCGCCCCGCTGTTGCGCAATTCCATCAACGCATCCGCCGTCAACTGGTTAAGCGCCGCCTCGTCAATGCGGAACAGCCCTTCGATATTTTGCTCTCCAGCATCCGCGTGAACTTTGATTGGCCAAGGTTGGAACAGGCAGTGTTTTTGCAGCAAGGCGCAGATGGCTTGGGTGGCGAGACGATTTTGGGCAACCTGGGTGAGAAAATTTAGCGTGTCCTTGACCGCTTGGCTGGGCTGGCCATCTTCGCCAAAAAAAGGCACTCCTTCAGTGTCCGAAACCAGGCCGCTGTCCTCATCCACACACAGGATTTGTTTGCCGTCCTCAGTACTGGCGAGCGCAAAAGGGACACCTCGATAAACAGCAGGCAAATAGTCTGCCAGCCAACGACCATCCAGTGCAACGAAGAGATTTTTGCCGGGTTGCAACCCCAGTACGGCCACGGGAAGGTAGCTGTTGTTATGAGCAATGAAGCCAGTGGGCAAGGCCATCAAGGCCTTGGGTAGTTCCTGCGCAACTAGTGGTGTGATGCTGTCTGTAGCAGCAAAGGCGTAACTGGTGTAACCCCGCCAGCGCCGATTGGCGTGGCGGTTCGGGGTGATGGGATGGAGGTTGGGCATAGTAGCAAGAGAAGTTGAGGGAAAGGCAAGGAGAGTATAAAGACGTAAAGAATAAAGACGTGCTAACTCGGATTTTTCATAAATGCTCGCGCGCCCTTGTTGGTCACTTATCCGCACTGGAAAATTTCGCTCTACCCGCAAGGGGCGGGCTGGATTCTAAAGTCGCTAAAGCGGCAATGACTCCGCTCAGTCGGACGTATGAATTACAACGCCGCTCCTTCGCGAAATTCCCGGTGCAAACAAGGGCCTGAGCGATCATCATGCGAATCTACGGAATATCTGCTCTAAATGATTCGGTTTTCCTATTGTCCAGATATTTAACCCTGCCGCGACTGTCTCCGCCAGTCATTATCTATAGGGATCGAAGAGCCCTTCAGGCGGCTCCCGTAGTCGCAACTTCTGAATCGTCCAAATATTCAACCCGGCGGCGACGGTCTCGGCCAATAGAGCAGGCCAAGCTTGCCAATAAATATCGTTGGCGATCCATGCCGCGCTCGATGCCAGCAAAGCGATGCGCATATTTCGGTTGGGCAGGTAGAACAGCGCCAGGGTCGTATTGATCACCGCAAACGCGGGGAGCAGGGAAACAGGGCCTTGCCACGATGATGCGGTCAGCGCGGCAAAAAGCATGACGAAGCCAACTGAGGCGGTCTGCTTGTGCCGATGTGACTCCAGCCAGCTGGAAAACATGGTGCGCAAGGCTGTACTGGCCATGGTGATGGCCGCTGTCCACGCTCCTAGCAAGGCGTACATTGCAGCCCAGAGAATGGCCCCGGCGGCCGACCACTTGCGGAAAGCATGCCCGCAGGAAAGCAAATAGGCCCGCCATTCCACGCCAACGCCGATAGCACCGACAGCATAGGCCAGCCAGAGCGACATGGCTGAATCAGGCGATCTGTAGCGCCTTCAGAATTGGCAGTTGCTTGTTGGCGAAGGAAATTGCCTGGGTGGCGAGTTCAGCGAGGTTCTCCTCGGGGGTGTCCAACGTCTTGCCTTCCTTGATGATCTTCTGTCCCTGGGCGGCGAGGATCTGCCAAGTCTGGCTGGCCCATTCCGCGGGTTGTTTTTTGCCTTGGCTCAGTGCGAGCAGGAACAATTGCTGGAAGCGGCCAACCATAACGCCACCGCCGGTCACCGGGCTCGCCAGATAGGAAATGTCGTTACTGCCGCGAGCCTTGTTGAGCAGGTGAGCATTGAGCTTTTCAGTGTGTTTTTTTGATTTGGCAATGTTTGTCTCCTCCTGCACTGCCGCAATATTTCCACCACCGGCGAGGAGCATGGCTGCCTGGATCACTTGGATAAAGGGAACCCCCCACTCCTTCACGCATTGTTCGATCTGGCCGAGTGTCTTGGTTTTGTGATCGGCGAGAAAGTCGAGGATGGGGTTGTAGATGGCCTCACTCATACTGGCCTCACCCAGGGAGCCAGTGACCTTCAGAGACACATCGGCACGATGCGTCGTCAACATGACTTTCTGGGCGCGCAGGGATTCGGTTTGCTCCAATGTGTTCAGTTTGCGCGCACCCTTCACCCAATAATCTCGACGAAACTGCTGGTTGACCATGAAGTCACGCGTACTTTCGCGGAACATCGGATCGGGAATTTCCTTCAGAAAGGCCTGTTGCTCAGCGGTGAGGTTCACCGCATCGATGTGGTCGAGATAATGCGCGGAACAAGCGTAGCCCACCTTGGCTGGTTCAAGCCAGTCGGCCATGGTGGCGAAGTGCATCGGGTGCCAGTCGCGATTGAAGTATTCGTGGGCGAGATAATGGCGGTTCTGGCCTTTGATTGTTTTGATGCGCTCGGCGATTTGCGGGTTGGAGCGAGCATAGGCAGGGGTAGTGGCAAGGAGTTTCTCGGTGAAATCAAGCGCACCGTCGATGCGACTAACGATTCCGGTGCCTTCGGCGCCAATGATTTCAGCATGTTCGGCCATCAGGTGGCGCATTGGGGCAAAGGCTGCCCAGCCCGGCAGGGTGTTGTAGCTGATGTAAAGAACGCCGCCGACTTTCAGTTTCTTCTTGATGAAATCGACGATAACGGCGCGGTTCTCGTCGGAGATCCAGCTCCAGATGCCATGAATGCCGATGTAATCAAAGTCGGGAAGATCGGTTCGACTGGCAAAGTCGGCGAAAGCATCATCGCAGAGATTGGCGCTGGTGCCGGAAGCAGCAGTCAATTCCTGCGCGAAACCGGCTTGGCTCGGGTTGAAGTCGGTACCATGCCAAGAAGTCACGGAGGCTGCGGCGTGAATATTAGCGCTAATGCCTTGGCCGAAGCCAAGTTCGCAAGCGGCATCGAATTCTGGAATGGCGAGGCTGGCGTTTAGAAAGGCCAACTTGACCCGCAATGGGTTGAGTTCTTGGAATAGCCAAAGGTGAAGCCAATGTCGGCAACGTAGCCTGAGGTCCAGTCGGTCATGTCGGGTTCCTTGATATGGTAAGTGATGAATTTCTTGGAAGGATTATTTTAAGCGGTGTTCGCAAACCGTGTTGGGGTTCGCCAAGTCCTCGGCTAAAGCGCACCTCTCCGATCGCCTTGCTCGAATCCGTGCAGATTTTGTGTCACACCACGCCCGAACGCGATTGCCTTGAACAGTTCGCCCATTTCCGAGGGCTGCAACAATTTCTGCACCGTGGCAGCAGCTCGCAAGTAATCAGTGCTCATTGGCGACATTTCCATCATCAAGTCGAGCAGACCGGCATTCAGCAGGTAATTCGCCTGGCTGGTGTAACCCAGCAGTTGCAGCCCTGACTTAGCTGCGGCATTAGCTACGGCGCTGAAATCGACGTGCGCGGTGAGATCGCACAAACCTGGCAGATAAAACGGATCGTCCAGGCTGTGGTGCCGGTAATGCACCCGCAAGGTGCCGCTATCGCGCTGCGGATGGAAATACTCGCCGCGTGGGAATCCATAATCGATACACAGAATGACACCCCGCTCCAGCCGTTGCGCCAAGCTGTTGATCCAGGCCGGCGCGGCGAGGTTGATCTCGGACAGGTAATCCAGACCGGGTTCAATCGTGCTGGCGGCCTGATGCAAAGGACCATCGAGTAGCAACGTATCTTGCCAGGCGAACTCGCCCGCTTGATCAATCACGCCACGTTCAAATACCTCGCCACTCAGCCAGCGCACCAGATGCACCGGCATCGCATCGAGGACTTCGTTTGCAAGGATCAGGCCGGTAAAGGAGGCTGGCAATCGATCCAGCCAGACCAGACGTTCCAGCAGATGCGGCGCCTCGGTTTCGAACAACGCGCGCTGCCGTGCTTGCAAATCGGGACTGACTTCAAGGATTTGATACTGCATCGGCAACGCCTGCCGGGTTTCCAGTTCGCGCAGCAAATCGAGCGCCAGTCGACCACTGCCCGCCCCCAGTTCAAGGATATCGCCCCCAGTTTCTTGCAAAACACGCAAGCCCGTTTGCGCCAGCGTGCGGCCAAATAGCGGCGTCATTTCCGGCGCGGTGATGAAATCCCCCGCCGCGCCGAACTTCGCTGAGCCTCCGGCGTAATACCCCAATCCCGGTGCATAGAGTGCCAATTCCATGAACCGCGCAAACGTTATCCAGCCACCGGATTGTGCGATATCCGCCTGAATATGCGTACGCACTTTTCGGCAGTGGATCAACGCATCCAGGTCAGGTGACGGTAATTGGGGGATTGAGGTTGGAGACGGCATGGCGGCTGTGCTAGTTTCAGGTACGCATCTTAACCTCGTCCGCATCGCCATGATCGTTGCTATCCTTGGTGCCGGCCCCGCCGGCATGTCTTGTGCCAATGCCTGCCTCTCCTTCGGCCTCACTCCGGTGGTGATCGAACAAAGCGGAGAAATCGGCGGCATCCAACTCGGTAATTTCCATCCCAATCTCTGGCTGCTCGGCGAGCCGCAAGAGACCGGTCGCGAGATGAGCGAACGCATGGCGCGGCATTTTGCCGCGTTGCCGCTGACCTGTTTACGCCATGCCTGCGTCACTGCTGTTCAGGGTGTTGCGGGGAATTTCATAATTCAACTGGAAACGCCAGTCGGACTACAAACACTGTGCGCCGACGCTATCGTTGTTGCCACCGGCACACACCCGCGTGATACGCCAGAACTGGCCGCATTGGCCGGCCAATCGGATCGGGTGATCATCGGCCCGCTATCGGAAACCATCCGCGACGACATTCGACAATCCCGCGGGTTGATCCTCGGCGGAGGCGACAACGCGCTCGACCATGCGGTGTTCCTTGCCGAACGAGGCAATCAGATACGGGTATGCACCCGTAGCAACTTTTCGGCAAGACAACCTTTTCAGGACACCTGCAACGCGAATCCGAACATCGAACTGAGGGCAAATTGCACGCCGGATTCATTGCTTATAGAGGCAAACCAAATTGTCGCCACCTGGGGCCGGATCAAAGTGCGCTACGACTGGCTGTTGGCGATGTTCGGCTATTTGCCGAATACCGAATTGCTGACGCGTTTTGCCCCCGAACTCAGGCCGTCGCTAAGCCGCAGCGGCCATATCCAGGCCGATATCTGGCAACGCACCTCGGTCGCCGGGATTTATGCCGCCGGCGACGTGACCGAAACCCCGCAACCCAGCGTCCCCACCGCACTGGCACAAGGCCTGGTAGCGGCGAGAGCGGCGGAGCGGGACGCCGAACAACTGCCTCCAATGGAGAGTAAGGCAGTTCCTCATCCAGTTTAGGTCGAAGTATGTTTTCTCTGTTGACGCCTGGTTTCCCGGCGATACCCCACTATCTCGACCATGAGTTGGGGCGTCCCTGGCTCCTCGCTGAACCAGACTTGGTGCGTATCACCATCCGGCTCCCAGTTTGCGCCCCAAATGTCCATCCATGCGGCCGAGCGTATGCTCCGCTAAATACAAGGTCAACGGGTATGTCGCAAGCAGGGAAACAACCTCCCCAGCCGGTGGTCGGCAGAACAGTCACGATTAATCAAGTCCAAATGAATATTCATATAGGACTTGTTTCATATAGGAAGATCGGGGTAGACTTTGCGAATGTCTTCCACTCTGACGCTCACGCTCAATACCACGCCACCCCAAGCTGAAAGCCTGGCGGCGTTGCAGCGTTTGTTTTCCGAGGCGTGCAACGCGCTGGCGCCAGTGGTGAAAGATACGAAATGCTGGAACCGGGTGGCTTTGCATCATTTGACTTACAAGGGGCTGCGGGAGCGTTTTCCGCAGTTGGGTTCGCAGATGGTGTGCAATGCGATCTACTCGGTTTCGCGTTCCGCGCGCATCGTTTACCAACATCCGCAAAGTCCGTGGAATGTGGCGCGCGAGCCAGCTAAAGCGTTGCCGCTGCTGAATTTTCTTCCCACCGCGCCGGTTTATTTCGACCGCCATACATTGAGCTTGAAAGCGGGACAACTTTCACTGTTCACGCTGGATGGGCGGATTCGTTTTCAGCTCAATCTGTCCGCCGCAGATGAGTTGTTATTCGAGCAAAGCAAGTTGCGCGAGATCGTTCTGAATCGGAGCGGAGACCGATTTGTATTGCAATTCCAGTTTGTCGAAGCTGACGATCTACCTGAGCTCGGCTCGGCTGAATGGACAGAGTTGCCGGAATATCTGCTTGTATTCCCAGAAGCGCCGGGCAGTAACGCTGCGGGCGCTTCTTCCCTCAATGAAAGTGTGTTGGTCTGATCTGACTTCATTATGAAACCGCAAAATCCTGCCTCAGAACTGCGTGCCGAAATCTGGCAACTGCGTCCTTTTTTCAATCGCGCCATCATTTTCAGCCTGATTGCCAGCACGCTTTCTTTGGCGCCGACGATTTATATGCTGGAGGTTTATGACCGGGTGGTGAACAGCGGCAACATGAATACGTTGTTGATGTTGACGCTGCTGGTGGTCGGCATTTATGTGGTCATGGAGTTGCTGGAGTGGGTGCGCGTGGAGATCATGCAGCATGCTGGTCAGCGCTTGGACGAACGGATGAGTGAACGGGTTTTCAATGCTATTTTTGCGGTCAATCTGCGCCGGGCACAGGGCGGGACGCAACAGGCGCTTACCGATCTGCGTACCCTGCGCGATTTTCTTTCGACGCCGGTGGTGCTGGCGGTGATGGAATCGCCGGTGGCGGTGTTCTTTCTGGTGTTACTGTTTCTTATCAGCCCGACGCTGGGCTGGTTTGCGGTGTTGGGCGCGCTGATTCAGCTTGCTCTGGCCGCGCTCACCGAGCGGCGTACGCAGCCCCCTTTGGCGGAGGCGAACAAAATGTCCATCGCGGCGCAAAACTATGCCAACGGCACGCTGCGCAATGCTCAGGTCATCGAGTCGATGGGCATGCTGCGCGGCATCCATGCGCGCTGGATGGAGCGGCAACACAAGTTTCTGAATCTACAGGCTACCGCTTCTGATCACGCGGGCGGTTTGACTGCGGCGTCCAAGTCTGTTCAGCTGGTTCAGTCTTCTGCGATGCTGGGTCTGGGGTGCTGGTTGATGCTACAGGGAGATTTGGCTGGCGGCGGCGGCATGATGCTGGTGGGGTCCATTCTCGGCGGCAAGATTTTGCAGCCGCTGGTGCAGGTGGTTTCCAACTGGAAGATGGTGATCAATGCGCGCGATGCTTTTCAGCGTCTGGATTCTCTGCTGCAAGAGATTCCGCAGCCCACGCCTGGCATGTCTTTACCCCCGCCCAAAGGCAACTTGAGTGTGGAGGCGGTGAGTGCTGGCGCGCCGGGCAGCCCGGCATTCATTTTGCGCAATGTGACATTCCAGCTTCCGGCCGGCGAGTGCCTGGCGGTAGTGGGGCCGTCAGCGTCGGGCAAGACGACGCTGGCCCGTTTGCTGACGGGGCTATGGCCAGCGCAGAGCGGCAAGGTACGGCTTGATGGCGCCGATGTTTTTTCCTGGAACAAGGCTGAGTTGGGACCATATGTGGGTTATTTGCCACAGGGCGTTGAACTGTTTGATGGCACGCTGGCGGAAAACATCGCTCGGTTCGGCGATGTCGATCCGGTTCAGGTGGAGGCTGCGGCCCGTCTTGTCGGGCTGGATGCGTTAGCGGCCGAGTTGCCGAATGGCTATGACAGCCCGATCGGCGATGAGGGGGCATTCCTTTCCGGAGGGCAGCGACAACGCGTGGGGCTGGCCAGGGCGATTTACGGAAGCCCGCGTTTTGTCGTGCTCGATGAACCCAATTCAAGCCTGGATGAGGCGGGGGAGGCGGCGTTGCTGCAAACCTTGCGGATGCTCAAGAGCCAGGGAGTAACGGTAATTTTGATTACCCATCGCACCAGCGTGCTGGTGGCGGTGGACCGAATGCTGATTTTGCGTGATGGCATGGTTCAGGCCTATGGGCCGCGTGATGAGGTTCTCGCCGCGCTCAACAAGGCGCGCGAGGCGCAACAGCCGCCGCAGGGTCGGCCCGCCCTGACCGCCGCCGTTGGAGGTGTGCAATGATGCAACCCGCTTTTGTTCGTGGCAGTGCTTTGAAAGAGACGCTCTGGCGGTTCCGCAAGGAATTTCTGGTGGTTGGCGTGTTCAGCATGGTGGCGAATCTGTTGATGTTGACGCCCACCATTTACATGCTGCAGGTGTTTGATCGGGTGATGGTCAGCCAGAGCGGGTTGACGCTGATTTCGGTCTCGCTGATTGCATTGTTCTTTTTTGTCGTGATGGCTTTTTCAGAATGGTCGCGGTCTCGGCTTCTGGTTCGGGCGGGGGTGCGTTTTGATGAATTTCTCAATAGCAAAGTTTTCAACGCGAGTTTCGAGTCCGCGTTGAATCAGGCGGGCAGCAAGCCGGCCGAGGCATTCGCCGATTTGACGAATATCCGTCAGTTCCTTACCGGTAATGGCATTTTTGCGTTCTTCGACGCGCCCTGGACCCCCATTTACATCGGTGTCGCCTGGCTGCTGCATCCATGGCTTGGCATTCTGGCGTTGATTTTCGCTGTGTTCCTTGCCGCGCTCGCTTGGGGCGGTCATCGATTGACGATGCAAGGCAACGAGAAGTCGGTTGAATCGAATATCAAGGTGAACAGCTTTGTGCAGAGCAAGTTGCGCAATGCCGAGGTGGTCGAGGCGATGGGGATGCTCGATAGCCTGCGCCGTCGCTGGTTGAATCAGCATCGGCAGCAACTCGATATTCACGCGCATTCAATGGATGTAAATCATCGCGTGCAGTCGTTCACTAAATTTGTGCAGTACACGCAGCAGTCTTTGATGCTCGGCGCCGGTGCGGTGCTGGTGATCCGTGGCGAGTTGAGTCCTGGCGCGATGATTGCCGCGAATGTGTTGATGTCGCGCGCCTTGCAGCCGGTGCAGATGATTGTTGGAACCTGGAAGAGCTTCATTACTGCACGGGTGTCGTTCAGACGTCTTGATGCGCTGCTGAATGCCTATCCGGAGCGCGTGGGTCAAACAGTCAACGAAGCGCCGCATGGTCAGGTTGTACTGCAAGGTCTGGTGGCGAAGGCGAGTGGTCGCGAACAGCCGATTTTGAAGGGGCTCAATGCTGAATTCGCCGCCGGTGAGGTGGTGGTGATTCTTGGCCCCTCCGGCTCTGGAAAGTCGACCCTCGCCCGTTGTCTGGTTGGCATCTGGAGTGACACCGAAGGCGCGGTACTGCTCGACGGCACGCCAATCGGGTCGTGGGATCGTCACGAATTGGGTCCACATCTGGGCTATCTGCCGCAAGATGTTGAATTGTTCGACGGGACGATCGCCGAGAACATCGCGCGTTTCAGTGAAGTCGATCCGAGCAAAGTGATCGAGGCCGCCCAGCGCGCCGGCATCCACGAGATGATTCTGCATTTCCCGCAGGGGTATGACACGCCGATGGGCCTGGCTGGCGGCCTTCTTTCAGGCGGGCAACGTCAACGAATCGCACTTGCTCGCGCCATGTATGGCAACCCTGCTTTGCTGGTTCTGGATGAACCTAATGCCAACCTCGACGATCTTGGCGAGGTGGCGTTGGTGAATGCCGTCCAGCATCTGAAGTCGCTTGGCAGAACCGTGATTTTGATCTCGCACCGTACCAGCATTGTTGGCGTCGCCGACCGTTTGATGATCATGGCCAATGGCCAGATTCAGATGCAAGGACCACGCGCGGAGGTGCTGGCCACCTTGCAACGCGCGCAATCCGCAGCTGCTTCCGCTCATCCCGTTTCCTAATCTGTTTGATTTGACTTCCCAGGATTTCAACCATGGCTTCCACTTTTCCTCAAACCAACACAACGGCACAGCCTGCCGCGATTGACGGCGAACTGACTTTGCAAACCGATACCCGACGTCCGATGCGTATTGGGCTATGGGTGCTCGGGTTGGGGTTTGGCGGTTTCTTGTTATGGGCCGGCTTGGCGCCACTCGATGAAGGCGTGCCGACGCAGGGCTCGGTCTCGATCGATACCAAGCGCAAGTCGGTGCAGCATCTTAGCGGCGGTCTGGTACGAGAAATTTTGGTGCACGAAGGCCAGATGGTCAAAGCGGACCAGGTTCTGGTGCGGATGGATACTGCGATGCCGCGCGCTAATTTCGAGTCTGTTCGGCAGCAATACATGGGGCTTAGCGCTATGGAAAGTCGTTTGATCGCTGAACAGAAAGGCGCGGCTACTATTCAGTTCCAGCCTGACGTTCTCAATTCGAAAGACTTCATGGTGCAGCAGCAGATCGCCACGCAAAAATCCTTGTTTGCTTCGCGTCGCAACTCACTGGAAGCCGAGTTGAGTGGTATCGATGAGTCGATTCAAGGCACCCAAGCTCTGATTGGCGGATACGAGGGCCAATTACAAAGCAGCCGGATGCAACTTGCTTCGCTGCAGGAAGAACTCAAGGGCTTACGTGATTTGGTCAAAGAGGGTTATGTGGCGCGTAACAGGCAGTTGGAGCTTGAGCGGAATGTGGCTGCCATCAATGGCAATATTTTCGAATTACAGGGCAATATCAGTCGTGCTCAGCGCAGCATTGCCGAGATGCGGCAGCGGGTAACGCAACGCCAGCAGGAATTCAAAAAAGATAGCGATGGTCAATTGGCGCAAATTCGACTGGAGTTGCAGGCGGCACAGGAAAAGTTCAAGGCTTTTTCTGAAGAGTTGGGGCGTACCGAATTGCGCGCTCCCGTGGCTGGGCAGGTTGTCGGGCTGGCGGTGCAAACGGTGGGTGCGGTTATTCAGCCGGCGCAAAAGTTGATGGACATCGTTCCTTCGAATGAAAAGCTGCTGCTAGAGACCAAGATTCCGCCGCATCTGATTGATCGAGTCAAAGTGAATCAGAAAGTCGATGTCCGCTTCAGTGCATTCGCGCACTCGCCCTCGCTGGTGGTCGAGGGAAATCTGGAATCGGTTTCTCACGATCTGGTGACCGAACCTACACCACAGGGCAATATGAGTTTTTATCTGGCGCGTATTTCAGTGACACCGGATGGCCTCAAGGCGCTGGGTGATCGGCAAATGCAGCCTGGCATGCCGGCGGAAGTCATCATCAAGACCGGTGAACGCTCAATGCTGACTTATATTTTGAGCCCGCTTACCAAGCGGGTTGCGGGTTCGATGAAGGAGGAGTGAGACATGTTCAAGTCACGCCATAAACGATCTGTCCTTGCTTCTCTCATTGTTGGCCTTGCTTTGTGCGGCCAGGCGTCTTCGGTCGGTGCGCTGGACCTGCTGGAGAGTTACTCGGCGGCGTTGAGCGAAGATGCTCAATTTCTGGCAGCGCAGTCGGCGGCCGAAGCTGGACGTGAGTCGGTGCCGATGGCGCGGGCTCAGTTGCGGCCGAATATCTCTGCTTCCGCTGGCATGACATATAACGATCTCAACACGCGAACGCAGAGTTCGACGGGGGTGCCGTTCTCCTACGACTCGACTTACCAAGGCAAGAATTACGCGCTGACGCTTCGCCAATCGCTTTATCGTCCGATTCAGTATGCGGGATACCAACAAGCGAAAGCGCGGTTGGTCAACATCGAAGCCACGCTCGACAAGGAGCAGCAAGATCTCGCTTTGCGCGTTGCTGGCGCTTATTTCAACGTATTGTTGGGCGAAGAGCAGTTGCGCCTGGTTCAGTCGCAAATTGCTGCGGTCAGCGCTCAGTTGCTTGCGGCAACGCGGGCAATGGAGGCGGGACATGGCACGCGCACCGACATCGACGATGCTCAGGCACGACTCGATATCAATCTTGCCGATGAGCTTGGCGCGCAACAGCAGATCGAAAACGCACGGCATGAGCTGCAAACATTGATCAATCGCCCTGTCGATACGTTGCTTCCATTGAATAAAAACCGGCTGGAACTGTCGTCGCCGTCGCCCGGTTCGCTTGAGGAGTGGATTACGTTGGCCGAAGCCAATAATGCCGAGTTGCGCGATATGCGTGCGCGCAGCGAGATCAGCCGTCATGAAGTTGAAAAGGCGCGTGCGGGCCACAAGCCCACGCTTGATCTTGTGCTACAGCACTCGATGAGTGAAAACGATAACGTGACCAACCCCAACGCGCGGTATATCAACAGTCAGATCGGCGTGCAGTTTTCCATGCCGCTTTATGCTGGTGGCTATGTCAGCGCGCAGGTGCGCCAGGCGGTCGCCGGAAAAAACGAGGCCGATCAGCGATATGAGGCGGCGCGTCGAAAATTGGGCGCCCAACTGCGCAAGGAATTCCAGGCGATGATCGAAGGTGTTCAGAAAATTCATGCTTTGGAACAGGCGGAGCGCTCGGGCGATCAAGCGGTAATCTCTAATCAGAAGGGCGTCCAGGCTGGAACTCGGAGTCGGTTGGATGTGTTGAATGCTGAACAACAACGCAGCAACACACGGTTGGAACTGGCGCGTGAAAGGTTGAACTATGCGATGGCCCGACTGCGTTTGTCAGGGTTGGGCGGCAAACTCGACATGGCGGAGGTTGCTGCGGTTAACCGTTGGCTGAGTCTTGAGCCGGCAGCCCTGAAATCGTCCTCTTCGATTTCCGAGATTAATCAGAGCAGGTTGATGACATCTGCTTTGGATGCATCTGCGCCAAAGTTATAACCTGAATTAGTTCGTGGTAGCTGAGCATGTGTTGCTGTGGACACTGAGCCGTTTCACGTTTTTTTGCCTGTTATCCGAGTCCGCTAAACCTAATGATCGCCATTTCCATTGTGAGTCACGGTCATGGCGGCATGGTTACTCGTCTGGTCGAGTCACTTTTACGATTTCCCCAGATTGAGCAGATATTGGTGACGTTCAATGTCGCGGAGTCTTTGCCTTTTCCCGCAGATACTCGGTTGTTTTTTATTCAAAATAATAAGCCATCCGGCTTTGGCGCAAACCATAACGCTGCATTTCGTCAATGCACGCAACCTTTCTTTTGTGTTTTGAATCCTGACATTCAATTGCTGGATGATCCCTTTGCTGGGTTGATAGCCGCATTGATGTCGTCCAACTCGGCATTGGCGGCTCCCTTGGTTTTAAATCCGAATGGTGATGCGGAGGATAATTTCCGCAGGTTCCCTGGATTTTCAACCCTGACTTCAAAACTGCTTGGTGGCTACGATGGTCGCTACGAAGTGGGAATTGGCGATGCTGATTTTCAACCGGAATGGGTGGCGGGTATGTTCATGATATTTCGCAGCGAAGCTTTTTCGGGTTTGGGGGGCTTCGATGAGAAATTCTTTATGTATTACGAAGATGTTGATATTTGTGCCAGGCTCTGGAAGGCTCAAATGAAAGTTTTAGCATGCCCTAAGGTGCAAGTGATTCATGATGCGCAACGTCATAGCCGTCGAAACCTGCGCTTCATGCGGTGGCATTTATTCAGTATGGCGCGGTATTTCTGGTTGCATTGGGGTGATTTACCCTTGATCAGACCCGCCAATTGATAATAGGCATGAAAATTTGCATCACCGGCGCCAACGGCTTTGTCGGTCAGGCTCTGAGCGACAGTCTCATTTTCAATGGCCATACTTTGGCTAAAGTGGTTCGGCAGTCAGTCGATGATTCGGCGTATTCCATAGGCGATATCAATTCAAAAAACGATTGGCGCACTGCACTGCAAGGTTGTGCGGCCGTCGTTCACCTTGCCGCCCGTGTCCATGTGTTACGGGATTCCGCTGAAAATCCATTTGCCGCGTTTCGCGAGGTCAATGTCAACGGAACACTTAATTTGGCGCGTCAGGCGGCAGCGCTGGGGGTTCGTCGCTTTGTGTTTTTGAGTTCGATCAAGGTGAATGGAGAGGCGACTACAGCTTCTCATTTTGGCTCTATCAACAACGTGAAGCGGGATTGTTTCTGTGAAAAAGATGCTCCCTCGCCAGAAGGAGCTTATGCGATTTCGAAATTGGAAGCCGAGCAAGGACTTGCTGAAATCGCGGAACAGACAGGTCTGGAGGTTGTGATTTTGCGTCCACCCCTGGTCTATGGGCCTGGGGTGGGGGCGAATTTTCTACGCCTCATGCAGTTGGTTGAGCAAAAGGTGCCGCTACCATTGGGGCGCGTCGAGAACCGTCGCAGTCTGCTTTATTTGGGTAATCTTCTCGATGCCATTCGGGTCTCTCTCGTGCATCCAGAGGCGGCTGGAAAGCTCTTTGTGTTAAGCGATGGCGAGGATGTTTCTACACCTGAATTGATCAATAAGCTTGCCGCCGCAATGGGGCGGCGAGCAAGGTTACTACCACTTCCAGTCGATTTGATCCGCTTTGGCGCCAGAGTGATTGGTAAAAAAGACGAGATTTCCCGCTTGTTGGACAGTCTTGTGGTGGATAGCAGTCGAATTCGAAAAGAACTGGATTGGCATCCACCTTTTACGTTGGGTGAAGGTATTGCGCAGACTGTAAAGGGTTATCTGAACAGCCTGTCTTGAGTGGAATGTTTGCGGTCATCGCTCGTTAAGTTGAAGTGTTGATGTAATGGATTGTCTTGCTCAATCCTGCTTGATGCCGGTATTGGGTATTGAGTGTCGCTCCGCATGCAAGTATGTTTCGCTCCCCATGTATTTCGCGCTCATTCCTTTAGCCGCTTTTGTTGGCTGTTATCTATCGCTGGCCTGGCTTTTGCGCGGCAGCGTCAGGCTTCCACTTGATCACGCCAATGCACGTTCTTTGCATACTCAGGTTACGCCTCGCATTGGGGGAGTAGGTATCGCTTGCGGCGTTACATTGGCCATGTCGGTGTATTGGTCGCAAGAGTTGGCCGCACTGCTTGCGGCGGGCTTTGCCTTGGCTTTGGTTTCCTTGCTTGATGACTACCTTGATCTGTCGGCTTGGTTGCGCTTGTTGGCGCACTTGCTGGTGGTTGCCTTGTTCTTGGCTATTACGCTCGATTTTTCAGTGCAGTGGTGGTTTGCTTTGTTCATGTTGCTGGCACTGACCTGGATGACCAATCTGTTCAATTTCATGGATGGTACCGATGGTCTTGCGGGTGGCATGGCGTTGTTGGGTTTCGCCGCCTATGCCTGGATAGCTTGGTCGGGTGGTAATTTTCCGTTGGCCATCTTGTGTAGTTCGGTGAGTGCTGCTGTGCTGGCTTTTTTGATTTTCAACTTTCCCCCGGCACGGTTATTCATGGGGGATGCAGGCGCAGTGCCGCTCGGGTTTCTGGCCGGGGCGGTCGGCTTTGTAGGTTGGCATGATGGACTTTGGCATGGGATTACGCCGCTGGTCATCTTTTCGCCTTTCATCGTCGATGCCACAGCGACGCTTCTGAAACGCGGAGTTGCCAGCGAAAAATTTTGGAAAGCGCATCGCAGTCACTATTATCAGCGCCTCGTGCGAATGGGCTGGAGTCATCGTCGTTTGGCGTTGACAGAATATGTATTGATGTCGGCGACGGCATTAAGTGGATCGCTATACTTGGATCAGACCGAATATAAGTGGGGGTTGGTGATGTTCTGGGGCGTTTTTTATGTTGCGGTGATGGTGGCTGTCGATCTGAGATGGCGGAGCGCCGAAAGCGGGATATGAGGAAATTCCAGGTTGATTCCTTCCGCTCGATACTGATCTTTCTGCATGACGTTTTGGCGGCGGCGTTGGCATGGTTGGGGGCTTATTGGTTGCGCTTCGATCTTGCGCTACCTGTAGAGTCCATCAACGATGTTATGGCAACCCTGCTTTGGGTTGTACCGCTACAGTCGCTCATCTTCTGGAAGTTCGGCCTGTATCGAGGAATCTGGCGGTTTGCCAGTCTGCCTGATTTGAAACGTATCCTGACTGCGGTGGCGATTGCCGCCGTAACAGTTCCTTTGGTCGTGGCGCTGTTTCAGGTTGATGCGAGCGTGCCGCGTACCGTCCTGATTCTCGATCCATTGTTGCTGCTGATCATCATGGGCGGCAATCGCTTCGCCTATCGGTCGTGGAAGGAACATCATCTGCTTCGCCTGACTGACCTCGAAGACAAGCCCGTACTCGTGCTTGGCGCAGGTTCTGCGGCGGATTTCTTGCTGCGTGAATTAGCCAGAACCCATAGTGGATTTCGTGTGATTGGATTGCTGGATGACGATCCGGGCAAGGCTGGTCGTCAGATTCAGGGAGTGTCGGTGATGGGTTTGCTGCGTGATCTGGAACCTGTCGTCAGACGAACGGCGGTGGCACATGTCATTCTTGCCTTGCCTTCCGCTCCTAATGAATTGCGCAAGAATCTGATCGAACAATGCGCTGCCCTGGAACTTGAGGTACTGACCGTCCCCTCGATGGCCGATTTGATGAGCGGCCGAGTCAATGTCTCCAATCTTCGCCCGATCGAACTCGATGATCTACTCGGGCGCGATACGGTCAGTCTGGATAATGCTGGGTTGGCCGACTGTCTTACCGGCAGAAATGTGATGGTCACCGGTGCTGGTGGGTCAATCGGGGCGGAAATGTGTCGTCAGATTGCACGTTTTCGGCCGGCTTGCCTGGTGCTGTTCGAACAAAGTGAATTCGCGCTGTATGAGTTGGAGCAGGAGTTCTTGCGTTGTTGCCCGGAGCAACAAATCGCCTGTGTCATCGGCGATGTCAAAGATGCCGATCGGGTTACGCAGGTGTTGGCTGAATTCAAACCGGCGTTGATTTACCATGCTGCGGCCAATAAACATGTCCCATTAATGGAGCAGGTCAATGCGCTGCATGCATTGAAAAACAATGTCTTGGGAACCTGGGTGATTGCGCGTGCCGCGCGCGATATCGGCGTCGAAAAGTTCGTCATGATCTCCACTGATAAAGCCGTCAATCCGACCAATGTCATGGGCGCATCCAAACGCCTGGCGGAGATGGTTTGCCAGTCTTTGCAGTTGGAACAGGGGACGCGCTTCGTTTCCGTCCGCTTCGGGAACGTATTGGGCTCTTCAGGGAGTGTTATTCCGAAATTTCAGATGCAAATTGAAGCCGGTGGGCCGGTTACGGTGACACACCCTGAGGTGACCCGCTTTTTCATGTCGATTCATGAGGCTGCACAACTGGTTTTGCAGGCAGGTCTGATGGGACGAGGCGGCGAGATCTTTGTGCTCGACATGGGCGAAGCAGTGAAGATCGCTGATCTGGCACGGCTGATGATTCAACTCTCCGGCAAGCACGAGGATGAGATTCGCATCGAATATACCGGCTTGCGGCCTGGCGAGAAACTTTATGAAGAAGTCTTGGCGGATGCGGAAAAAACATTGCCGACGCCGCATCCAAAATTGCGCGTGGCGAGGGCGCGGCGAGTCGATGATGAACTTGTGTGCGAATTCCTGCGCTGGATTACGACAACGCCAGGGGTGAGCGATGCTGGCGTAAGGGCGCAACTCTTGACTTGGCTTCCCGGTGAATACCAGCCCGATTTGCCTCAGGTGTTGGATTCTGGCGTTGCCGCCGGCACGACAGAAGGAAAAGCGACATCCGCCAACAGCACGTCCATCGAGAGCAACACGCCCACCCTTTCCAGAACTACATCGTCGACCGCCCCGCTGGGTTAGGGCGCCTGGTGGTTAATTGTACAAGTCATAACTTCACAATAACTCACGGCATCGCTGACGCGGCCACCAAGTGTTCTTGGTGGAAATTCGACAAGGGAAGAATGGCTCCGCGCTTCTTAATCCGATCAGCCGAATAGTCCCAGAACGAGACACTAAGAGGGATATCTAACCTGAGCGGATTTCTACGTCGGCCTTCCTTGCCACCAAATTTGAAGCATTCAAGACGCACGGCAAGAGCGATCCCCTGATGAGCCACGACCTGGAAGACATCATCAATGTTGTTTAAGGGTGCATGGTCGTCGAAGCGGAAGTCTCCACCTGAGAGCGGAACATGCGTACGTACACCTTCATTCCCTGATGCTTGAATCGCGGGTGGTCCATCGACTGCCTTTGCGTCATTTGTTCTAACCGCTCAATTTTCTATTTCACTTGGGTGACTTCGACACGGTGGTCTGGTCGATCAAACATCATGCGGTTGCAACAAGCTCGTGCATGACGCCGACAGTGCGTGTGACTTCATTAGCCAATCGACCGGGAAGTTTGGCCTGATATATCTCGGCCAACGATTGGTAATACCAGAGCACCTGCTCGCGTGATGCACTGAAGCGTTTGAACACGGCCGAACCGATGGCATGCTGGTCCGAGACGATGGCGCGGGCGTTGTGCAGTTTGTCGCAGGCCGATACCAGCAGCACGTCCGACCCTTCTTGTTGCAGATGCTGGAGATAGCTTGTCTTGCGCTCCTGCCAGGGCGGTTTCGGCGTGGTGTCGGCGTCTGTACAGGCGCGCACGATACCGGCAACTCGCTTGCCGAATTTTTCCCGGATGGCGGGTTCATTGATGATGCCACAATCTTCGATCACGTCATGCAACAGGCCGGCGATGGCTTGATCTTCGTCGCCGCCATGCTCCAGCACCAGCGCTGAAACCGACATCAGATGAGAGACATAGGGGATGCTTGTGCCTTTGCGAACCTGCTCGGCATGAGCGGTGGCGGCGAAGGCAAAGGCGTCGGCAAGACGATCAGGATTCACCCTGGTGTTCATTTCATATCTCCTTGAGGTTGAACTTGCTGATGATCAACATCAGGCCACTCACTCCGGGCAAGTGTTGAGCGTTTCCATGACGAACTCTCGCATGGCGGCACGAGCGAAATGCCCGGCACCGTTTGTTTTGTCATAGCCCGCTGGCTCACAGGATGAGCCCAGGATGCTATTCGTGCAAAAAAGCGTTATGTAAATTTCATCAACTTACTTGACATGACTCATGCTTAATCCTGTCTTGAAAATCCGCGTATCGACGGTTCGATTCCGCCTCTGTCCGCAACTGACAAATCAAGCACTTAGGCTATCAATGCGGGGGGCTTTTGTAACTATTCGCTCAACCCCCATTCCCTGCGTTGCACAAGATGGACTGCCAGTCACGCCGAAGCGGAT
>JAIFKV010000070.1 GCA_020049415.1 Betaproteobacteria bacterium | reverse complement strand
TTTACGACTATCAGGTCTAAGCGCAGGGCAAGGGAAAAATGGAACTCAAAACGATATTTGAGCGGGATGTCAGCCGGCCCATTGAAGGCGTTATCAAGGCGGACGACGAGGCCAGCCTGAAAAGTGAGTTGGAGGAATACGTCCTGACCAACGAAGTCGCAAAGCGGCTCGATTTGTTCCTGGATGCTTACAACAACTACCACGGCGCCAATGGCGTCTGGGTTTCGGGTTTTTTCGGTTCAGGCAAATCCCACTTGCTCAAGATGCTCGCCCTGGTTCTGGAAAACCGGCAGGTTGAGGGAGCCAAGGCCCTGGAGCTGTTCCGGCCCAAGGTACAAGGCGACAAGATACTTTCCGCCGCCCTGGAAAAAGCTGTCGCCATTCCGTCGAAAAGCATTCTGTTCAACATCGACCAAAAAGCCGATGTCATCAGCAAGACCCAGAGCGATGCCCTGCTGGCCGTGTTCGTGAAGGTGTT
The DNA here is from genome assembly GCA_020049415.1 of Betaproteobacteria bacterium. Lineage (GTDB taxonomy): Bacteria > Pseudomonadota > Gammaproteobacteria > Burkholderiales > Thiobacillaceae > PFJX01. The sequence goes on along the minus strand of JAIFKV010000070.1, from coordinate 5,616 downwards.
TGACGAAGCCTGCGGCTATTACGGCAAGCAACCCTACATTGCCCAATTTGAACGCGAGCTGGATCGTGATGGACTGTTCGACGCCTTCAAAGCGCAATTCAAACAAGCATCAAGCCATGACTGGGACTGGGGTCGGGCACGACCCGCCCGGGTCTCCTCCTTCATTGACCAGGCTTTCAGTACGGTAACGGGGCAGAAAGTGGCCGATGTCCTCGACAAGTCACGCCATGACTACCGGCTGTCCATCGAAGACTTCGCCAACCATGTACAGGAATGGCTCAGTAAACAGCCCGCCAACTTCCGCCTGAACTTCTTTGTCGACGAAGTGGGGCAGTACGTTGCCGAAAACACCAAGCTCATGACCAACCTGCAAACTGTGGCGGAAAGCCTGGCCACCAAGTGCAATGGCCGCGCCTGGGTCATCGTCACCGCGCAGGAAGACATGAACGCCGTCATCGGTGAAATGAGCAAACAGCAAAGCAACGACTTCACCAAGATTCAAGCCCGCTTCGCCAGCCGGATGAAGCTCACCAGCGCGGACGTGGCCGAAGTCATCCAGAAGCGCCTGCTGGAAAAAAACGCCCAGGGCGTGCAGCAACTCACCGCAGTCTTCGGTCAGCAGTCGAACAACTTCAAAACCTTGTTCGACTTTGCCGATGGCGCCCAGACCTATCGCAATTTCAGGGACGCCGACCATTTCGTCAGCGCTTACCCGTTCATTCCCTACCAGTTCGACCTGTTTCAGACCGCCATCCAGGGCATCTCGCAACACAATGGTTTCGAGGGCAAGCACAGCTCGGTGGGGGAACGCTCCATGTTGGGCGTATTTCGTGAAGTCGCCATTTCCATAGCCGGTCAGCCGGTTGGCCAACTGGCCACGTTCGATCTCATGTTCGAGGGCATACGCACCTCGCTCAAAGCCGCCATTCAAAGCGCCATTCAACAAGCGGAACGCGGACTTGGCGAGGACTTTGACACTGCGTTTGCCGTGCGGCTGTTGAAGGCCTTGTTCCTGGTCAAATACGTCAAAGGCTTCAAGGCCACCTTGCGCAACCTCAGCGTCTTGATGCTCGACCGCTTCGACCAGGACATTCCCACCCTGCGCAAGAAAATCGAAGCCGCACTCAACCTGCTGGAGCAGCAAACCTACATCCAGCGCAACAGCGAGGTTTACGAGTACCTGAGCGATGAAGAGAAAGACATCGAAGCGGAGATCAAGAACACCGAGGTCGAATCCGCCGATGTCGCCGCTGAGCTGGAAAAGCTGGTCTTCGATCACATCATCAAGCAACGCAAGATCCGCTATGCCGACAACGGCCAGGACTACCCGTTCTCACGCAAGATGGATGACCGCCTGCAAGGCCGCGAATCCGAGCTGGCGATCCACGTCATCACCCCGTTCAATGAAACCGCCGGCAACGAAACCACCCAGCGCATGCAAAGCATGGGGCGTGACGAACTGCGCGTGGTGCTGCCGGAGGACGAACGTCTGGTGCGTGACCTGCTGATGTACAAACGCACCGAGAAATACATCAAACAAAACGTCTCTGTTGCCCAGCAGGAAATCGTCAAGCTGATCCTCAATAACAAGGGCTTCCAGAACCGCGAACGTCTGGCCGAAATCGAAGATCGCCTCAAACAATTGATGGGCAAAGCCCGACTCATCATCAACGCCGGTGATCTCGACATCACCACCGAAGACAGCCAGTCACGCATCCTGCAAGGTTTTCACCGGCTCATCGAATACAGCTATCCCAACCTGCGCATGCTGCGCGGCGTCGCCTTCACCGAAAACGACATCGGCAACTATCTGCGCAATTCTCAACAGGGCCTGCTGGGCAACGATGCCACCAACCTCTCCGAATCCGAGCAGGAGTTGCTGGCGTTTATTCAGAGCAATGCGCGTGGCGGCGTGCGCACCACCATCAAAGGCTTGCTGGAGCGCTTCGAGCGCAAACCCTACGGCTGGTACTACGCCGCCATCCTGTGCAACCTGGCGCTGCTTTGCGCACGTGGCAAGGTCGAAGTCCGCAGCGACAGCAATGTGCTGGAAGACGACGCGCTGGAACGCGCCTTGCGCAACACCCATGGCTACGGCAGCGTGGTGCTGGAGCCGCAAGTGGAGTTCACCGCCTCGCAAGTGCGCGCACTCAAAGACTTCTATTCCGAGTTTTTCGACGGCCCGGCCAAGTCCAGTGAAGCCAAGGCCCTCGCCCAGGAAACTGCGGCAGCCTTCAAAACGGTGCAGCAAGAGCTTGCCGAGCTACATGCCCAAGCCGCCCAGTTCCCTTTCCTGAATACGCTGGCCCCGGTACTGACCACGCTCAAGGAAACCGCCGCCAAGAATCCGCATTGGTTTCTGACCGAACTGCCCCGCCAGGAAAATGCACTGCACGACCTGAAAGAACAGCTCATCGACCCGCTGCGCAAGTTCATGCACGGCCCGCAAAAAGCCATCTACGAAGATGCCAGCCGCTTCGTGCAGGAGCAGGAAGACAACTTCGCCTACGTACAAGGCGACGAAGCCACGCAAATCAAGGCCGTGCTGACCGACCCCAATGGCTACAAAGGCAACCGCCTGCAACAGGTCAAAGGCCAACTTGACGCCTTGCAAAAGAAGATCGTCGACCAACGCAATCGGGAAATCGACGAAGCCCGCAATGCCATCAACGCCCTGGAAATTCGCCTGCGCGGCATGACCGAATTTGCCGCGCTACCGGCGGATAAGCAGGCGCAACTCATCGAGCCATTCGAGAAAGCGGTACATGGAATCAGCGGACAAAAACGCATCGCCATGATCCGCGATCAGCGCCGCCGTTTCGAAGATCAGGACAACCCGCAACTCGTGGCCAAATTGGAAAGCTGGTCTCGCCCAGTCGCGCCAACTCCACCCGTTACAACGGCAGTGACATCGGGCACCACAACCCCGCCTCCCGTCACCCCGCCAACCCAACCGCAAATCGTCGCCGCACGTTCAATCTCGGTGTCCTTCGACAAAGCCTGGCTGGCCGACGAAGCCGACCTGAACCGCTATCTGGATGCTTTGCGCCAAGCCTGGCTGAAAGAAATCAGCGCCGGCAAGCGCGTGCAGATATGAGCGCATCCTTCATCGAGGACATCCTCGCTCGCCCGGAAGGCAAGACGCTGGAATTCAAGCGCGACTTGTCTTCCCCCAAACCGTTACTGAAAACCCTGGTGGCCTTCGCCAACACGGCGGGTGGCAGGTTGATCGTGGGTGTCAACGACGACAAGACCGTGGTCGGCGTCGATGACCCGCTGGATGAAGAAGAAAAGCTGTCCAACCTGATTGCCGACACCATCTCACCCAGGCTGGTGCCCAATATCGAACTCACCACGGTGGAGGGCAAAACGCTGCTGCTGGTTGAGGTTTTTCTCAGTGGCACTCGTCCACATTTCCTCAAATCTGAAGGGCCGGACGCCGGTGTCTACGTCCGGCTCGGTTCCACCAACCGACAGGCCGACCGCGAGCTGATCGGCGAACTGCTCCGCTCGGTCGAAGGCACCAGCTACGATGAAATGCCCATGCCGGAGCTGACGCTGGATGACCTGGACCTGGCAGCTGCCCAGAAGTTGTTCGGCGAAACTCGCCTGCTGACCGAGGCCAAACTGCTTACCTTGCGCCTGCTGTGCCGGCACCAAGGCAAACTGGTGCCCACCAAGGGCGCCGTGCTGCTGTTCGGCAAGGACCGGCTGATGCACTTTCCCGATGCCTGGGTGCAATGTGGCCGTTTTTTCGGCACCGAAAAAATCGACATTTTCGACCACATCGAAATCGACCAACCGCTACCCAAGGCACTGGACGAGATCATGCTGTTCCTGAAAAAACATGCCTATCGCGGCGCGGACCTCTCCGAAATACGTCGCAAGGATGTCTGGAGCATTCCGCTGTCGATCCTGCGCGAAGTTGTCATCAACGCCCTGGTGCATGCCGATTACTCCCAACGTGGCGCCCCAATCCGGGTGGTGTTTCTGGACGACCGCATCGAAATCGAGAACCCGGGCATCCTCTTGTCAGGTTTGACGCTGGAGGACATGAAGCAGGGCACATCCAAGATTCGCAACAACGTCATCGCTCGCGTTTTCCGTGAGTTGAGACTGACTGAACAATGGGGAACGGGCATACAGCGCATCTTTACCGAAGCGGCTCAACTTGGTCTTGCGGAACCCAGCGTGGTCGAAATCGGCATGCGGGTTCGGGTTTCGGTACCGCTGCTTCATCCCATAGTTTTGAAGCCGGCAGATCAAGGCAGTGAGCAAGTCACCGAACAAGTAACCGAACATGTCAGTGCGCAAGTCAGTGAGCAAGTCAGTGCGCAAGTCAGTGAGCAAGTCAGAGACATTTTGCGGGCCTGCGGCACACCCAAAAGCAAACTGGAACTCTTGTCTTCTGCCGGGCTATCCAACGCCTACCTCAATTACAAACGTCATATCGTGCCGCTGCTGGAACAAGGGTTGCTCGAAATGACCCTTCCCGACAAACCCAATAGCCGCCTGCAAAAATATCGTCTGACCGAAAAGGGGCTGCGTGTGTTGGCTGCGGAAAAACCAGGCAACCAGGCGAATGACCCGCTTTCGTAGGGCGCGCCGTGCGCGGAACACCGAACCGTTATCTGAATGTTTTGCGCCAAGTCGGGCTAAGGGAAATAAGCTCGGCCAAATGTGTACAGATTCAAGGAGAATAAATTAAATGAAGATTTCAATTCAGAAACTGGGCGCCATCAGGCAGGCGGAATTCACGCTAGGTGATCTGACGATCATTTGCGGTGGCAATAACACAGGTAAGACCTACGCGACCTACGCCCTCTTCGGCTTTCTTTCATTCTGGCGCAAGGCCTTCTCTATCGAAGTGCCGGCGGCGGATGTCAATAGGCTATTGAATGAAGGGGCAATTGATCTGGACCTTCAGACATACAGCGATAAGCTGCCAAAAATATTAGAAAACGGCTGCAAGGCATACACAGCTCAATTAGCCTTTGTTTTTGCCTCCTCTGAAAAATATTTTTCAGAAAGTAAATTCATGGTCGAGCTTGATATGAGTGATATCCAACCACACCCAACCTTCCAACGAACCATGGGCGCGGCAAATGCGCAGATATTTTCAATATCCAAGAAGGCAGATTCTCCCGTTGTTTCAGTATCCCTTCTGGTCGACAAAGAAAAGGTAAAAATACCTCACGATGTTATCAGCCAGATTATTGGCGACGCCTTGAAGGAAATTCTTTTCGGACATTTGTTCCCGCCTCCATTTATTGCCAGCGCAGAAAGAACGGGGGCCGCAATATTCAGGCAGGAACTTAATTTTGCTCGAAATAGATTATTGGAGGATATAAGCTCAAAGAATAAGGATGTCGACCGTTTCGATCTTCTTTCAAAAGTCCACGCTGACTATGCGCTACCGGTTAAATCAAATGTTGATTTCACTCGGCAGTTGGAGAGCCTGACCAAGAAAGACAGCTTCATCACAGAAAATCATCCAGAAATACTGAAAGATTTTGCCGACATCATCGGCGGCGAATACTTGGTCACCAAGAATGATGAGCTTTACTATGTACCAATGGGAACCAAGGTCAAGTTATCCATGGATGAAAGCTCCAG
>JAIFKV010000123.1 GCA_020049415.1 Betaproteobacteria bacterium | reverse complement strand
GCAGCATGTTCCGAGATGTCACCGAACAGAAGCAAATTCATGCGGATCTTCAGGCCAGCCTGGAGACGCTGCGCCTGCGCGAAAAAGCCCTCGCGGCGATTTCCCAGGGTGTCCTGATCTCCGGGCCGGATCGGTTGATCACCTATGCCAGCGAAGCGTTCGAGCGCACCACCGGCTATGCCGCGAGTGAAATCATCGGACGCAGCTGCAAGCTGCTGCAAGGCGCCGATACCCATCCGGAAACTGCGGCGCTGATCCGCGCCAAGCTGAGTGCCGGCGAGTCCTTTCATGGCGAAATCCTGAATTACCGCAAGGATGGTTCATCGTTCTGGAACGACCTGTCGATCACGCCGGTATTCGATAGCGCCGGGACGTTGATTCAATTTGTCGGGGCGCAGCGTGATGTCAGCGAACGAAAAAAGGCCGAACAAACCTTGCAGGCCAGCCAGGATCTGATCAAGACCGTGTTCGATTCCCTCGATGAGCAAGTCGTGGTGCTTGATCCGCAAGGCGTCATCCTGGCCGCGAACAGCGCCTGGAGTCAGTTCGGCAGGGAAAACGACGCGCCGGCGGAAGTGATCGAAGGCGTCGGCCTGAATTACCTGGAAACCTGCGAGTTGGCGGTCAACCCGAGCGACACCCATGAGGGCGCGCAGGCGCGAGCCGGAATCGCCGATGTCCTGGCCGGCGCAAGTCCGCAATTCAGTCTGGAATACCCCTGCCATTCACCCCAGCTGCAGCGCTGGTTCCGGATGCAGGCCATTCCCCTGCAAGGGAGCCGGCGCGGCGCGGTGGTGATCCATGAAAACATTACCGAACGCATCGAAAGCGCCAGGCGACTCAAAGTGCTGTCGAAAAATCTGGTCGAAGTTCAGGAAAAGGCGCGCCGCCACCTGGCCAGCGAACTGCACGACCGCACCAGCGCCAACCTGGCGGCGCTCGGCATCAATCTGGAAGTTGCGACCATGGCATTGCAGACAAGCGATTGGAAGGTCATTGCCGAACGCATGAGCGATAACCGCGCCTTGATCGACGATACCTCGGCGAGCATCCGCGAGATCTGCGCCGAACTGCGTCCGCCGGCGCTGGACTATGCCGGGCTGATCCCGGCTGTCGAGTCGTATGCCAGCTTGTTTGCGCGACGCACCGGCATTGCCGTGCAAGTCGATTGCCAGGGTGATCTCGTCGCCCTGGCGCCGGATATCCAGTCGATCCTGTTCCGCATTGTGCAAGAGGCGCTGACCAATGTCGCCAAGCACGCCCAAGCCCGGAGTGTGCATATCGAGGTCTGCCTGCAGTGCCAGCCGCTGTGTCTGAATGTCGCCGACGATGGTCTGGGGTTCGATGCGGACAAGCGGCACGAAACCTATGGCCTGGGCATCATCAACATGCGCGAAATGGCCGAATTTGCCGGCGGCAGCTTTGTTATCGAAACATCGCCACTGCGGGGGACGCAGGTGCGTGTCGAGATACCGTCCAGCGCGGCGCGCGTTTGATCCGCCATCTCGGCCGCGCCAGCTTGACGCATAATCAAACACCGACCGCTACCGATCGATTTTCCGTAACCTGCAAGCAAACACTATGCTCAAGCCGAGCCCCGTGAATCAGACCGCGACCACTGCGGCAGCGCCTTTTTCCATCGTCGCCATCGGCGCATCGGCGGGCGGCTTCGAGGCGCTGGAGCAGTTCTTTAGTCATGTCCCGGCGAATAGCGGTATCGCCTATGTTGTCATTCAGCATCTTGACCCCGACCACAAGGGCATTCTGCCGGAACTGCTGCAACGGAGCACCACGATGCCGGTGACGCTGGCGCGCAACCGCTTGAAGGTGAAGCCCGACACGGTTTATGTGATCCCGCCCAACCGTGATTTGTCCATCCTGCGCGGCGCTTTGCATCTGCTTGATCCGGTTGCGCCGCGCGGCCTGCGCTTGCCGATCGATTTTTTTCTGCGCACCCTGGCGGACGACTGGGGCGAGCGGGCCATCGGGGTGATTCTCTCCGGCATGGGCTCGGATGGCACGTTGGGGCTGCGCGCCATCAAGGAACACGGCGGTCTGGTACTGGTCCAGGAACCCGCCAGCGCCAAGTTCGACAGCATGCCGCGCAGCGCCATCAACACCGGTCTGGTCGACATCATCGCGCAGGCCGCGGAGCTGCCGGCGAGTATCAGTGGTTTTGTGAGTCACGCGCCGTCATCGCTGGCCGGACTATATGCGCTCGACGTCGAGACCTCGGCACAGAAGAGCGGCCTGGAAAAAATCTGCAACCTGCTGCGCATGCGCACCAGCCACGATTTCTCTCATTACAAGAAAAACACCCTGTACCGGCGCATCGAGCGGCGCATGGTCATCCACCAGCTCGGCCGCATCGACGACTATGTTCGTTACCTGCGCGAAACCCCGCTTGAAATCGATCAGCTGTTCAAGGAGTTGCTGATCGGCGTGACGCGTTTCTTCCGCGACTCGGCGTCCTGGAATGCGTTACGTGACAGCGTGTTCACTGATCTTCTGTTGGCGCATCCCTCGGGCGCGGCTTTGCGCGCCTGGGTGGCGGGGTGCTCTACCGGCGAAGAGGCTTATTCCCTGGCCATCGTTTTCCGCGAGGCGCTTGAGCGGGTCCAGCCGAACGGCCACTGCGCCTTGCAGATTTTTGCCACCGACCTCGATCCGGATGCCATCGCCACGGCGCGCATGGCGCATTACCCGGCCAATATCGCCGCCGATGTTTCCGCCGAACGGCTCGAGCGCTACTTTTTCGAGGAAGGCAATGGCTACGGTGTCGGCAAGGAGATTCGCGAAATGGTGGTGTTTGCGCCGCACAACGTTCTCAGCGATCCCCCCTTCACCCGGCTGGATATTCTTACCTGCCGCAATCTGCTGATCTATCTGGATGCGGACTTGCAAAAGAAACTGTTGCCGCTGTTCCGCTACAGCCTGAAGCCGGGCGGCACGCTGATGCTGGGCAGTTCGGAATCCATCGGCAACTTCACCAAGCTGTTTTCGCCGCTCGACGCCAAAGCGCGCCTGTACCAACGCGACAGTAGTCTGCTGCCCTTGCCGGAGATCGATTTTCCGGCTCGTTACTCAGTCAACGTCAACCGAATGGAACCGTCCATGAACGCCAAACCGATGCCGATCCCGCCGAATCTGCAAACACTCGCCGAGCAGATTTTATTGCAGCGTTTTGCGCCGGCCTCGGTCCTGGTCGATGCCACCGGCGATGTGCTGTTCGTCAGCGGCCGAACCGGCAAGTACCTGGAGCTGGCGGACGGCAAGGCCAACTGGAATATTCATGCCATGGCGCGCGAGGGCTTGCGTCATGAACTTGCGCTGGCGCTGCCGAAAGCGCTGCGCAACGGCGAGAGCGTCAGTTATCACAATCTCAAGGTCGCCGCCAACGGCGGCAGTCACGTTTTCGATCTGAGCGTACATCCCCTCACCGAGCCGGCCGCGGTGCGTGGCATGGTCATGCTGGTGTTCAGCGATGTCGCCCCGGGTACGCGGGTGGCGGTAACCGCCGAGGACAAGGGCCACGCCCGCCCGAGCCGGCGCGTCACCGAACTGGAACAGGTGGTGACCGAGGCGCGTCAGGATCAGCAGGCGCTGCGCGAGGAAATGCAGACTTCCCAGGAAGAACTGAAATCGACCAACGAGGAGTTGCAGTCCACCAACGAGGAACTGCAATCCACCAACGAGGAGTTGACCACTTCCAAGGAAGAAATGCAGTCCCTCAACGAGGAGTTGCATACCGTCAACATCGAACTGCAATCGAAGGTGGACGAACTGTCGGCGGCCAACAGCGACATGAAGAACCTGCTCAACAGCACCGACATCGCCACCGTGTTTCTCGACAACGCGCTGCGCGTGCGTCGCTTCACCACCCAGGCGACGCAATTGTTCAAACTGATTCCCGGCGATATCGGCAGGCCTCTGTCGGACCTGGTCAGCGACCTTGACTACGCCGATTTTTCCGAGGATGCCGAGCGGGTGTTGCAAACCCTGGTCTATTCCGAACGGGAGGTGGCCACCGGCGACGGTCGCTGGTTCCAGGTCAAGATCATGCCTTACCGCACCATGAACAACGTTATCGATGGCATCGTTATCACCTTCAATGACATTGGCCGAGCCAAGCGCCTGGAAGAAGAACTGCGCCATCTCGCCACCCGGAAAATGGACGCGGCATGACTCAGCTGCAAGACATGGAGGCATTGCGCCTCGCCGCCGAAGCACAGTTGAAACATCGCTGCAGCGTGGCGGAAGCCTCCGCCAAAGATGCGGTACTCCTGTTGCACGAACTGCAAGTGCATCAGGTCGAGCTGGAAATGCAGAACATCGCGTTGCTCGATACGCGCGACGAACTCGAAGCCGCGCTGGCGAGCTATACCGCGCTCTACGACTTCGCGCCGGTGGGCTATTTCTCCCTCGACCAGCACGGCGCTATCCGGCAACTCAATCTGGCCGGCGCGAAACTGCTGGGATCGAATCGCCTGACGCTGCTGGGGCGAGTCTTTGCCAGCCACGTCGATAAACCTGACCATGCCGTATTCGCCGAGACGCTGGCGCTGGCCGCCAGCAGCGATGTTCACGCCAACTGCGACATTGCCTTGACGTGTCAATCGCCGTCGGCGCGGCAAGTATTCGTGCATATCGAAATTGCGCCCGGCACCGGCGAAGAACCCTTGCATGTCGTGGCGACCGACGTCACTGCGGCGAAGCAAGCCACGGCTGACCTGAACCAGCAGAAGGAAACCCTGCGATCCATCCTGGAGACCACGCCCGATCTCGTTTATTCGGTGGATCGCCAGTACCGGCTCCTATTCATCAACCGTGTGCCGGCAGGATTGAGCATGGCGGAGGCGCTCAACACCGATATCACCGACTACGTCGCGCCCGAGCAGCGGCAACGCGTCCGCAACATCTTGCGGCAGGTCTTTGAAACCGGTGTTGATGGCCGTTTCGAGGTTGTCGCGCGGGGAGAGGATGATCGTCCAACCTGGTATGAAACCGTCGTCGCGCCGGTCTTCAACGGCGCCGAGGTGGTCAATGCCACGCTACTGTCACGCGATATCACCGAACGCATTGAAGGCGAGCGGCGCTTCAAGGCTTTGTCGCTGCGCCTGGTCGAGGCGCAGGAAGCAGCGCGCCGAGATCTGACCAGCATGCTGCACGACCGCACCAGCGCCAACCTGGCGGCGTTGGGGATCAATCTGGATATCACCGAGATGGCCTTGCAGACGCGCGATTGGTCGGTGATCGCCGAGCGCATGGGCGACAACCGCGCCCTGCTGGATGACACGGTTGCGAGCGTCCGCGAAATCTGTACCGAACTGCGCCCGCCCGCGCTGGATTACGCCGGCCTGGCGCCCGCACTCGAGTCTTATACCAGTCAGTACGCCAAGCGTACCGGCATCGCGGTGCGCCTCGACCTCTCCGACCAGGCGGTGAAGCTGACGCCAGAGATCGAATCGACACTCTTCCGTATCGTCCAGGAGGCGCTCACCAACGTCGCCAAGCATGCCGCGGCGAAGACGGTCAGTGTGAGGTTGAAACTCGACCGTCAGCCGCTGCGCCTGATCGTGGCCGACGACGGCTGCGGCTTCGACCCGCTCCAGCCAGGCGATCAGGGCGGCCTGGGGATCATTACCATGGGTGAAATGGCGGAATTCATCGGCTCCAGACTCACCCTTCAGACCAGCCCGGGAAACGGCGTCCGCATCAGCGTCGATATCCCGTTGACGGAGTTGCCGGTATGAAACGCGTTCTGCTTGTCGATGATCATCAGATGTTTCTGGAAGCCTTGCGCAGCCTGCTCGAGAAAGCGCCCGACCTGGAAGTGGTCGGCATCGCCCAGAACGGTCTTGAGGTTCTGCCGATGGCGCGGGCGACCGCGCCGGACATCGTCTGCATGGATATCGGCATGCCCGGCATGAACGGCATCGACGCAACGCGACAACTGGTCGCCGCCTTTCCCGGAATCAAGGTCATCGCGCTTTCAACGCATGTCGATCACATCTATGTCACCGACATGATGAAAGCCGGCGCATCCGGCTATGTCTCGAAATCCGAAGGCGGCAAGGAGTTGTTGCGCGCCATCGAGGCGGTAACGCTGAACCGCACCTATTGGTGCCCGAGCGCGACCGAGTCGCTCGCCCGCTCGATGAACGACGAT
>JAIFKV010000169.1 GCA_020049415.1 Betaproteobacteria bacterium | reverse complement strand
TGCCCAGGAGAGGACTCGAACCTCCACGCCCTTGCAAGCGCTAGGACCTGAACCTAGTGCGTCTACCAATTCCGCCACCTGGGCCAAGAAGACGCGCATCTTAACGATTTGAATGAATTCATGTCAACGAAAAAAACTCCTTTAACGAAAAATGTCACGGTCGAGTCGACCGCCACTCCCCCCAAACCGGCTTCTGCACGTCGCGGCCACAAGGCTTTGCGTTGGCAAGACCCGCATCTGGAACGCGAACGCGCCAAGTATGGCGAGGCGATGCCAAGCCGGGAATTCATCCTGCAATTGGTGACCGAAGCCGCCGGCCCGGTCGACATGGAGGCGTTCGCGGTCAGTCTGGGCATCGAGGCTGAAGAGATGGATGCTTTCTCGGTCCGCCTGCGAGCCATGCAACGCGATGGCCAACTGGTCATCAACCGGCGCGGCGCGCTCTGTCTGCCGGACAAGATCGACGTCAAGAGTGGTCGCGTCGAGGGGCATCAGGACGGTTTTGGCTTCTTCATCCCGGACGACAAATCGGGCGACATGTTCATTCATGAGAAAGAAATGCGCGGCGTGCTGCATGGTGACCGCATCATGGTGCGTGAGCATGGTGTTGATCGGCGCGGGCGTAAGGAAGGCAAGATCGTCGAGGTGCTGGAACGGGTCAACCAGACCCTGGTTGGCCGTCTCTATCGCGAGCGCGGCTATCAATGGGTGGTGGCGGAAAACCGCCGCGTCAGCCAGGACATTCTGATTCCCGATCATGCCGATCTGGGCGCTTCGAACGGTCAAGTGGTGATGACCGAGATCGTCGAACAGCCAACCAAGCACGCGCCGCCGGTCGGTCGCGTGACCAAGATTCTCGGTAGCTATGCTGATCCGGGCATGGAAATCGAGATCGCGCTGCGTAAACATAATCTGCCCAATGAATTCCCGCCGGATGTGATGGCGGTAGCGAAGAAACTGCCGAAGGGCGTGCTGAAGAAGGACCTAGGCGGTGGTCGCGAAGACATCCGTGAATTGCCGCTGGTCACCATCGACGGTGAGGACGCGCGCGATTTTGACGATGCGGTCTATTGCCAGCCGGAAGGACGCGGCTATCGCTTGTGGGTGGCGATCGCCGATGTGTCGCATTACGTGCAGCCCGGCGCGCCGCTGGATAAGGAAGCGTTTGATCGCGGCAATTCGGTGTATTTCCCGCGCCGGGTGATTCCGATGCTGCCGGAGGAGTTGTCGAATGGACTGTGCTCGCTGAATCCGGAAGTCGATCGGCTGTGCATGGTGTGCGAGATGGAGATTTCCAGCTTCGGCAACATCAAGAAACACCGCTTCTATCCCGGCGTCATGCATTCCAAGGCGCGCCTGACCTATAACCAGGTCTGGGATTGGCTATCCGCCAGCGAGGCGCCCGCCGAAAAAAGCTGGGTGCTGCCGCATCTGCAAAGTCTTCACAAGTTGTTCAAAGTGTTGCTGAAGGCCAGGGCCAAACGCGGCGCGATCGATTTCGAAACCGTCGAAACCAAGATGCTGTTCGATGAGCACGACAAGATCGAACGCATCGTGCCGTCGAGCCGTAATGAAGCGCACAAGCTGATCGAGGAATGCATGCTGGCGGCCAATGTCTGCGCCTCCGAATTCCTGCAGAAACGCAAACACCCGGCGCTGTACCGCGTGCATGAAGGACCGACGCCGGAAAAGCTGAAAGCGTTGCACGAGTTCCTCGGTGAGTTCGGTTTCTTCCTTTCTGGCGGTGACGACCCACACGCCAAGGATTACGCCGAACTGTTGAGCAAGATCAAAGGCCGGCCAGATGAGCAACTGTTGCAAACCGTGTTGCTGCGTTCGCTGCGGCAGGCGGTCTATACGCCGGAGAACGCCGGTCATTTCGGCCTGGCCTACGAGGCTTATACCCATTTCACCTCGCCCATCCGGCGCTATCCCGATCTGCTGGTGCATCGCGCCATCAAGGCCTGCCTGAAAAACGAAACCTACAACCCGGGTAACTGGGAAAACGTCGGCACGCATTGCTCGATGACCGAACGCCGCGCCGATGATGCGACACGCGACGTGGTGGCCTGGCTGAAATGTTTCTATATGCAGGACAAGATCAACGAGGAATTCGAAGGCGTCATTTCCGCCGTGGTCAGCTTCGGCGTCTTCGTTGCATTGCACGAAGTATTTGTCGAAGGTCTGGTGCATGTCACCGAACTCGGTCAGGACTATTTCCACTTCGATGCCGCGCGGCATCAAATGCTGGGTGAGCGCACCGGCAAGCGCTTCCGTTTAGGTGACAAGGTGCGCATCCGCGTGGTGCAGGTCGATATTGAATCCTCGCGCATCGATTTCGCGCTGGTGGAGGATGCCGCGACGGTGAAAGCGGTGACGCATGCCGCACCGGCTGCGTCTGGAAAATCGAAAAGCAAAGCCACCGTTACCCGTCCCGCCGGCGGCTCGAAAAACAAAACCGGAGGCAAAGGTCGATGAGCCAACGCATGCTGATCCACGGCTTTCACGCCATTACCGCCCGTTTGCGCCACCATCCGGCCAGCATCCAGGTGATCTATCTCGACCAGGCTCGACGCGACAAGCGCGCCAAGGATCTGATCAAGATCGCCGGCGACCGCAACGTGCGCATTGTTCTTGCCGACGGCGCCCGGGTCGAGGAAATGGCGCGCGGAAAATCGCAGGGTGTGGTGGCTTCCGCCGACCCGATCCAACTTGCGCGCGACGTTGATGAAGTGCTGGAAGATCTGAACGAACCGGCGTTGCTGCTGGTTCTCGACGGTGTCACTGATCCACACAATCTGGGCGCTTGCCTGCGTAGTGCCGACGCTTTCGGCGTGCATGCGGTGATCGCACCGAAGGATCGTGCCGCCGGTTTGAGCGCGGTGGCGATGAAGGCGGCTAGTGGCGCGGCGGAATCGGTGCCCTACATTACCGTCACCAATCTGGCGCGCACCCTGCGCGAGCTGAAGGAGCAGAACATCCTCATTATCGGCACCGATGACGAAGCGCCCGGCACGGTAATGGACGCCGATTTTTCCGGTCCCGCCGCGTTGATTCTGGGTGCCGAGGGCGCCGGCATGCGCCGGTTGACGCGTGAACATTGCGATCTGCTGGTGCGCATCCCGATGTACGGTCAGGTCGAAAGCCTCAACGTCTCGGTTTCCGCTGGAGTATGTTTGTACGAGGCTCGGCGGCAACGTAACCAGGCGGGTTGATCTGGCCGTATTCGCTTGCCGGAATCGCAGAATGCCATAACCAGAGCACATCTATGGATAATGAACTTGACCAAGCGTGGTCGTTGATCAACAACGCCGATTTGCTGTTTGGCGCGACCGATGTCGAGATCGCGCTGGATCGCCTCGCCAGCCAGATTACCGATGCAATGGCCGAGACTTTTCCCGTCGCGCTTTGTGTGATGGGCGGCGCGGTGGTGTTCGCCGGTAAATTGTTGCCCAAACTCGGCTTCCCGCTTGAGTTCGATTACTTGCACGCTACCCGTTATCGAAATGGCACTCAGGGCGGCGAGATCCAGTGGAGTGTGTTGCCGCGCAACAGCCTGCAAGGCCGCGTGGTTTTGTTGATGGATGACATACTCGATGAAGGCTTTACGCTGGCGGCGGCGAAAACGCGACTACTTGAACTCGGCGCGGCCGAGGTCAAGATCGCGGTGCTGGCCGACAAGGAAATCGGCCGCCCGAAACCCATTGCCGCCGATTTCGTCGGTCTCTATCTGCCCGACCGATATGTGTTCGGCATGGGCATGGACGCCTATGGTCTGTGGCGTAATCTGCCAGGTATTTATGCCATGAAGTAGGGTGCGCCAAATCACGTCCTTAAAATTGAATCATTACGCATCACACAATCTGCGCTGTTGAAGGAATACACATGTTAGGCATCATCGGCGGCTCCGGCCTGACCAAGCTTCCCGGTCTCTCCATTACGCATCGGCAGGTCATCCGCACGCCATTCGGCGAACCTTCCGGCCCGCTTACTTTTGGTGATCTCGACGGGCATCCGGTGGTATTCATGGCGCGGCATGGCTACGGTCATACCATTCCGCCCCATCTGGTCAATTACCGCGCCAATATCTGGGCGCTGCATGAACAGAAAGTCAGCCACGTCGTCTCCGTGGCCACCATCGGTGGCATCCATCCAAATCTGAAACCTGGCGATATATGTGTGCCGGATCAGATCATTGACTACACCCATGGGCGCGAAACCACTTTCACCGAATACAACGGCAAACCTGTCACGCATCTCGATTTCACCTGGCCATACTGCGAAGAAATGCGCCAACGCTGCATGACCGCTCTGCGCCAAGCCGGCGAAGACTTCATGTTTGCCGGTGTCTATGCCGCAGTGCAAGGTCCGCGTTTGGAGAGCAAAGCGGAAATCGACCGCCTGGCGCGCGATGGCGCCGACATGGTCGGCATGACCGGGATGCCGGAAGCCTATCTGGCGCGTGAAATCGGTATCTGTTATGCCGCCATCGCGGTATCGGTGAACTGGGCGGCGGGGCGGGGCGATAGCGCAATCAGTATTTCGTCTGAAACGATTGAGGCGATGCTCGATAACGTTGTTGGCCGTCTGCGGTCGGTACTCACAAAACTCGCCTGCATGGAATATGACGCCGCGCGCACCAGTGCCGGAATTGACGCAAGTCTGTAGGTCATATTTAGAAACCCCTCTAACCGAAGAAGGCCGGTGTCCAGGCTGATCATTCCACTGAATTCCGGTCTTCGGTGGAGTGCGCGTTTTACGCCGCTGAAACTTGCGCGGGAAGCAGCCTTTCCGGGTTGATCTAAACCGGTGTGGCCGACTGAATCCGATCCAGTCGCACCACGCCGATCGCACCTGATTCATCACGGTAAGTCAGCCACTCCGCCTGCTCGCGTGTGGCTACATCGGTCGGCAAGACAGTCAGGGTTTGAATGTTGCCGGTTTCATCGCGCAAGCGTAACAACAACTTCTGCCGACGTAATACGGCGAACTCGAGACGCTCATGTTCGATGCAGGCGATGGAGGTGTAATCGCTCATGCGGTGCTGATCAGCGTAATCGCACGGTTTCTTGGGCCCAGGGCATCATGGCATCACCCATCGCGGTGCCAATACGCCGGGCTAGGCGATCCGCCAGACCTTCCTGCGGCGTGAAGTCAACGATGTCTTCGACCTTCACCACCTCACGCGCCACGCTGTCGAGGCTGCCGAGGGCATCCGCCAATCCGAGTTCGATGCTGCGCGCACCACTCCAGACCAGCCCACTGTAAAGATCCGGTGTCTCTTTCAAGCGATCGCCGCGACCTTGGCGAACCACCTGAATGAATTGCTGATGAATTTCTTCCAGCATCAACTTGGCATGCATGTTCTGAGCGGGTTGAACTGGCGAGAAGGGGTCAAGAAAACCTTTGTTTTCCCCCGCCGTCAGCAGTCGACGTTCAACACCGAGTTTCTTCATGCCTTCGGTAAAGCCGAAGCCATCCATCAAGACGCCGATTGAGCCGACCAGAGAGGCTTTGTCGACAAAGATTTGATCGGCCGCCGCCGCGATGTAATAGCCGCCAGAGGCGCAGATGTCGTCCACCACGACGTATAGCGGGATTTTGCTGTACTGGCCGCGCAAACGTTTGATTTCATCGAAAACTTGCCCCGCTTGCACCGGACTGCCGCCCGGACTATTGATTCGCAACACTACCGCCTTGGTATGTTTGTCGTCAAAAGCGGTCTTCAATGCGCCATTCAGCATGTCGGCGGTGATGCCATCGTCACCGCCGATTGTTCCGTTCAAGTCGATCAGCGCGGTATGCGGGCCGGTGGAGACGAATTCGCCATCGGTCAGATCAAGTAAAAAGAAAAAAAACAGGAACAACCAAGCCACTCCCACCAGCCTGAAAAACACACTCCAATGTCGCGAACGGCGCTGTTCGGTCAGATGCGCCAGCAGCAGTCGCTCTAACGATCCTCGATCAGTGTCAGGTTTGAGGCTGCCTGATCTGTCATCACTTTCAACGCCATTTTTAAGATTTTCTTCCGACATTCAAATTTCCTCGCAATAAACATTGCCTTGACGCTCGGTGACCGCCAATTGCCGTAATCCTCGCCCATCGCAACGCCCACCCAAGCAAGCGCCGGTGGCGGGGTGGTAAAGCGCGCCATGCGTAGCGCAAATCAAATAATGCTGGCTCGAATCGAAAAACTCGCCATGCTGCCAATCAAGTTCAACCGGGATGTG
>JAIFKV010000134.1 GCA_020049415.1 Betaproteobacteria bacterium | reverse complement strand
CAAGTACGCGTCGATGGGGTCACCGAACTTCGAAAGACCGCAAAGATTCGCGCCGGCCAAGTGGTGGAATGCGGTGATGTGCGGATAAAAAATTACCGGCAAGACAACAGAATAGTTTCGCTAGCAGGGGCTTCGATCATTTTTGATCCGGCCCACAAACAGGTAGGACAGCGTTCCGTCTGAGCGAACGGTATCAATACAGGATCAGGCCGGATCAATGCTTCAACACGGCTTGTTGGTTTTGTGGGTAGGTGACTTCGTCAAGCAGTTTTCGATTGCATGTGCAGGCTGCTTCACGCTCTTGCATCGCAATGGCGTGTTCGGCGAGCAAACGCTCCCGTTCCGGTCCAGGATTTAGTTGCGACAGTTGGGTTTTGAAAGTTTCACATTCCCATTTTGTCATCAGCGTGTGGCATGCGACGGCGCTGGGCGGCGATTCTGCGGGTGTTGCTTCGGATGTAGCCGGTGCCGCCAGGACAGGGGCGGCCAAACCGATAAGCGCGGTGGCAAGTAACACGGGGAGCGAATGTGTTTTCATGATGACCTCCTTTTGCCGATAAAACGTTTCTATTGATGTAATTCAGCAAGAACCGTACCAATTGCATCGGGTTTGCGTCCACGTCCACTTTTTGGCGACAACCCGCGTCTGGCCACCTACGGGGCGGCTTTGGCGAGGCTTTTTCGGACGCCATTGATGGGGATTCGGCACCAGGTTCGACCACGCCTGCGTTGATTCGGTGCGAAGAGAGAGGAAATCAGCCAGCCCGGATATTTCATGGATGCTCACGCGCCCTCGCTGGCTCTTTGTCCGCATTGGAAAGTTTTCCTCCTTCCGGCGGAGGAATAACTATGCTAAAGATTCGAAAAATATCCATTGCAAACAATGGCCTGCGCAATCATCACGGGAATTTATGAATTATCCGGTCTAGAAGACAGATTCGCTTCCGCCTCAGGCGACGTAAGATTGCGGGATAGCGAAATTTGCCACCCTCGGAGAACCCAAATGACACATCCTCTTGCTGGTCAGCCTGCCCCCGCCGAAGTACTGACCGATATTCCCGCCTTGCTTGCCGCCTATTTCAATCAGCCTGACATCAGCCAACCAACCCAGCGCGTCGCCTTTGGTACCAGCGGCCATCGCGGCAGCGCGATCAATGGCAGTTTCAACGAGGCGCACATCCTCGCGATTACCCAAGCCGTATGCGAATACCGCAGCGCGCAAGGCATTACCGGGCCGCTGTTTCTCGGCAAGGACACCCATGCGTTATCCGAGCCGGCACAACGCAGCGCGCTGGAAGTGCTGGCCGCGAATGGCGTCGAGACTCGACTGCAAAGTCATGATGGTTTCACCCCGACCCCGGTCATTTCGCGCGCCATCCTGGTCTATAACAGCAACGATGCGGCTCCCCGCGCCGATGGCATCGTGATTACGCCGTCACACAATCCCCCGCGTGATGGCGGCATCAAATACAACCCGCCGCACGGCGGCCCGGCCGATACCGATGCCACCGGCTGGATCGAGCAGCGTGCCAACGCGCTGATGCAGGATGGCAACCGCGAAGTGAAGCGGGTGCCTTATGAGCAGGCAATGGCCGCGCCGACCACTTTGCAGGAGGATTTTGTCAGCGCTTACGTGGCGGATCTGGGCGCGGTGATCGACATGGAAGCGATCCGCAAAGCCGGCTTGAAAATTGGTGTCGATCCCTTGGGCGGCGCGGCGGTAGCTTACTGGAAGCCGATTGCCGAAAAATACGGTCTGAATATCGAGGTAGTGAATCCGAAAGTGGATCCGGCGTTTGCGTTCATGACGCTGGATCATGACGGCAAGATCAGGATGGATTGTTCCAGTCCATACGCCATGGCCAGCCTGGTCAAGCTGAAAGATCAATTCGACATCGCATGGGGTAACGATGCCGACGTCGACCGCCACGGCATCGTTACGCCGTCGATTGGTTTGCTCAACCCGAATCATTTCCTGGCGGTGGCGATTCACTATTTATTGACGCATCGGCCGCAATGGCCGAAGACGGCGGCGGTCGGCAAAACGCTGGTGTCGAGCGGCTTGATCGACCGAGTGGTGAATGGTCTCGGTCGCAAATTCCTCGAAGTGCCGGTTGGTTTCAAATGGTTCTCCGCTGGTTTGCTAGACGGCAGCTTCTGCTTTGGTGGTGAAGAATCTGCCGGCGCTTCTTTCCTGCGCCGTGACGGCAGCGTCTGGACTACCGACAAGGATGGCATCATCCTCGGCTTGCTGGCGGCGGAAATCACCGCTGTTACCGGCAAAGACCCGGGTCGTTATTACCAGGAACTCGCCGCGCAACATGGCACACCGTATTACGTCCGCATCGATGCGGTCGCCACCCCGGCGCAGAAAGCCGCGTTCAAGCAACTCACCGGCGAACGCGTCGCCGCCGCCAGCCTGGCCGGCGAGCCGATCCTCGCGAAAATGACTCGCGCGCCGGGCAACGATGCGGCTATCGGCGGCTTGAAAGTCACCACCGAGAACGGTTGGTTTGCCGCGCGTCCGTCCGGTACGGAAGATATCTACAAGTTGTATGCGGAAAGTTTCAAGAGCGCCGAGCATTTGCAGGAAATCGTCAAAGAGGCGCAAAGCATCGTGACGGCGGCGTTGGCCTGATAACGCAAAAAATCCATGTCGGCGATGCCGGCATGGATTTTTCAAGTATCTACATGGTTGAGGATGTTTGAAGACGACCTTGAATTCATTCCGCTAAAGATATTTGTATTTTTGCGCACCGAATATGGGTTCATTCGGAAATGCCAAATTATTCATCCACATTGAGACTATGGCATGTTAGTCTGCGCGGCTGATTAACCCATTAACATTAATGATTGACGTATCCCGTCCGGCATGTACCGGCGGTGCTGCTGGAGTAAACGGAAAACATGGCAAAAGAAGAGTTGATTGAAATGGAAGGTGTTGTAAACGAGGTCCTGCCGGATACTCGTTTCAAGGTGACCCTGGATAACGGTATGGAAATTCAGGCCTACGCCTCGGGCAAGATGAAGAAGCACCGTATTCGGATTCTGGCGGGCGATAAAGTCACGCTGGAACTTTCTCCATACGATCTCAGCAAAGGCCGTATCAGTTTCCGTCATAAGGACGAGCGTCCTGCGGGCAGCCCGCCGCCGGCTAATCCTCAATTCAGACGCCGTTAATTCGTGCGCTGTTAATTCCGGTACCGTTATTGCGCGGTAACTAATCGATCCGGTGTTGCAAAACACCCGGAAACAAAAAACGCGGCCGAAGCCGCGTTTTTTGTTTCTACCAAAGGGGGAATGCTTAGATCGCTTGGATCTTGCTGGCCTGGAGGCCTTTCTTGCCCTGGGTCACTTCGAACTGCACGCGCTGGTTCTCGGCCAGAGTCTTGAAGCCGTTACTCTGGATTTCGCTGAAGTGCGCGAAGAGATCCTCACCGCCTTGATCGGGGGTGATGAAGCCGAAGCCTTTGGAGTCGTTGAACCATTTAACGGTGCCGGTTTGAGTGCTCATGTATCTTTCCTTTAAATAAAGCGGGCTATGCCCAAAAAATGCCCAAGCTCAAGGAATGTAACCGAGGGAATTCGAACCGATACAGCTTCAAACAAGAAGAAACTGGACAGACCTGATACCACTTAGACAACCACTTGACGCAAGCGCTCGCGCATCATACTCAGTTCTTGCCAAAGTGGGGAGATTTTCAAATATTCAATTTCATCGAATAGAAATATTTTTTCAAGCATGCAAGTTAGCCAACTATTGATTTGCAGGCTTTGCTTGACGGGTAACGGGTCGGATAATCCCGTATCGATTCCAGCCCCGTCCCCGCGATGAACAAGAAAAAAGTATTTCTGCCCGTGCTGCTTTTGGCGTTGGGCATAGGCGGCTTTGCCGTCCTCAAAAACACCAAGCCGAAGCCGCCGGTTGTAGCGCCGAAGGAGCCCGTCTGGCGCGTGCAAACGATTGTGGTTCAGCCCGCTACGCTGAGTCCGGTGACCAGCTTGAACGGCCGGGTGGAAAGTCCGGAGCAGACGCGAGCTGCAGCGCCGAGCGTTGGGCGGGTGCTGCGGGTCAACGTGCGAGAGGGGCAAGCCATCAGCCCTGGACAGACCTTGCTTGAGCTTGATCCGAGAGACTTTCAACCCAGGGTTGATCAAGCCCGCGCCGAAGTGGATGAGTTGGACGCCGGTATCGCCAGTGAGAAATTGCGCCATCAGGCCGACCTGGAACAGCTTGCCCAAGAAAGAAAATTACTGGAGTTTGCTGCCGCCGATGTCGGCCGCTTTGAACAGTTGCGTGAGCAGAATTTCTATTCCCAGAGCGCGGTAGATCAAAGTCGGCAGAACTTGGCACGTCAGCAGATCACCTTGCGCAGCCGTGAACTGGCGGTAGCCGATCACACTGCGCGCACGAGTCAATTACAGGCGCGGTTGAGTAAAGCGCGCGCCAATCTCGATCAAGCGACGTTGGCAGCGCAACGCAGCCGGGTAGTGGCCGCCTTCGCGGGTTATGTCGCCAAGGTGGAAGTCGCGGTGGGCGATCAGGTCAACAGCGGCCAGAGTCTGATCGCGCTTTATCCTTCCGCCGGGCTGGAAGTCCGTGCCAAGCTGCCGGCGACGCAACAGGACGCGTTTATCGCTTCGATGCGGCGCGGCGAGAAACCTGTAGCGACGGCGAAGGTGGCGGGGGAGGTGCTCGAATTCAGCTTGGCGCGTACTGCCGCCGCAGCCGATGCGCGTGGTCTGGACGCCTTTTTTGTGGCGCGTCGTCCCTCTCCGAATCTGCGTGTGGGCGAGTTTGTCAGCCTGCGGGTATCGCGTGCGGCGGAAAAAAATGCGTTAGCCATCCCCTACACGGCACTGTTTGGCGGGCGTCAGGTTTATCGCGTCGAGGCGGGGCGTCTGCAAGGGATGGATGTTGAAGTCCTCGGTGATGCCGGCGGCGAATCGGCCAATGCCGCGCAGCGTTTGCTGGTAAGAAGCCCGATGCTGAAAAAGGGCGATGTGCTGCTGGCGACGCATTTGCCGAATGCGGTATCCGGCTTGAAGATCGAGGTGGTGAAGTGACCGATTGCAAGAGGGCTAGCCAATGAAGCGCCAGGACCTGCTTGCCACCTTTGTTCACCATCCGGTGGCGGCCAATCTGTTCATGCTGATTTTGATGTTGGCCGGCTTGTTCGCCGTTTCCAAGCTCAATGTGCAGTTCTTTCCCAACTTCAATCTTGATTTTGTCACTGTTCGCGTCGAGTGGCGCGGTGCGGCAGCGGAGGATGTTGAAGAAGGTGTGACCACGCCGCTGGAGCAGAAACTCAAAACTGTAGCCGGCATCAAGCATCTGACTTCTACTTCAAGCCAAGGGATCAGTTCCATCTCCATCGAATTCAAGGAAGGCACCGACTCAATCACCGCCGTCGATGAAGTGAAACAGGCGGTGGACCAGTTCCGCAACCTGCCGCAAGACGCTGAACCACCTCAAGTCAGCCGGGTGATTCGTTATGAGTCCATCGCTCGCGTCCTGCTTAGTGGTGGCAGTCTGCCTGAGTTGCGTCGTCTGGCGCGGCAATACGAGCAGGATCTGCTCGGGCGTGGCATCGACAAGGTCGATATGATCGGTCTGCCGGATGAAGAAATTGCCATCAACCTGCCGGGAAAAGAACTGGAACGTCTGGGATTGACGCTTGATCAGGTGGCAGCCCGCCTGGCGCAAACCAATCGCGACCTGCCCGCCGGCAAGGTGGGCGAGGGCGAGGTGCAGCGCGAAGTGCGTGGCGTCAACTTGCGTCGTGACCCGCGTGACTACCAGAGCCTGCCCTTGGTGACGGATGCGGGTACCCGCATTGAACTTGGACAAGTGGCGGAAATCGTGCGCGGGCCGCGTGACAACAGCCTGTTTCTGGAGATAAACGGAAAACCGGCGGTGGAGCTGTTGTTGAAGCGTGCTGAAGCTGGTAATTCGTTGAAAGCGGCCAAGCTGATGCAGGACTGGCTTGCCGATGCGCGTCCGAAACTACCGCCAAATATTCAGATCCAGGTTTACGACGAGCAATGGAGCCTGATCGAAGACCGCATTGGGTTGCTGGTGAGCAACGGTATTCAGGGATTGATCATTGTCGTGTTCATTCTGTTGTTGTTCCTCAACGGGCGTGTCACCGCCTGGGTGGCGATGGGTATTCCAACGGCTTTTCTCGCCACGCTGGCGGTAGTCTGGCTGGTGGGAGGCTCGATCAACATGATCAGCCTGTTCGCTTTGATCATGGCGCTGGGCGTGATCGTCGATGACGCCATCGTGGTCGGTGAGGACGCCTATGCACACCACAAGATGGGCGAGAACCCGATGTATGCCTCAGAAGGCGGTGCACGCCGCATGTTCTGGCCGGTCATCGCGTCCAGCCTGACCACAGTGGCGGCGTTCCTGCCGCTGATGATGGTGTCAGGGGCGATGGGCAAAATACTCGGTGACATCCCGTTCATCATGATCTGCGTCCTGCTTGCTTCCCTGATCGAGTGCTTCTTCATCTTGCCGGCGCATTTGCGTAATGCCTTCGGTCATGACATAGGGAAAAAGGCCTGGCCGCTGCGTACGCGCCTCGACACCGCTTTCGACACCTTCCGCGACGGACCCTTCCGGCGCGCAGTAACCGCTGCGGTGGAATATCGTGGCGTCACCATAACCATCGGTCTGGTGATTCTGATACTCGCGGTGGGGCTGCTCGCTGGCGGTCGCGTCAAATTCACCTTTTTCCCGACGCCGGAACCGCAAGTGGTCTATGCCAACGTCACCTTTGCCAGCGGCACGCCGCGGGCCCAGGTCGACAGCTTCCTGGAACAACTGCGTCAGAGTATGGATGCCACCGAGAAAAGCTATGGCGTGAAGATCATCCAGCACGCTGTATTCCGAGCCGGCGCACTGGCTGGCGACCAGAACCCGCGCCAGGGCGACCAGTTCGGATCGATCACCGTCGAACTGACGCCATCAGAGAAGCGCGACATCCGGACAGAGAACTTCATCAAGGACTGGCAGAGCCGCATCAAATCGCCGGCCGGCGTCGAAAACTTTGTCGTGGTACCGCGCAAACAAGGCCCGCCGGGGGGTGATCTGGTAATTCGGCTGGCTGGCCAGGATGCGCAAACCCTCAAGCTGGCCTCGCTCGATCTGCAATCCAGCCTGCGCCAGATTACTGGTGTTTACGGCATCGAAGACGACATGCCTTACGGCCGTGAACAGGTGGTGTTCAACCTGACACCGGCCGGCGAAGCGCTCGGGCTGACTCTGGAAGAACTGTCGCGGCAATTGCGCGCCGGGCTGGATGGAAAATTGGTGCAGTTGTTTCAGGATGGCCCGGAAGAGGTGGAAGTGCGCGTGCGCCTGCCCGCCGCCGAGCGCGCCAGCCTCAATCTGCTGGAGCGCTTCACCGTGCGCACTCCGGCCGGTGATTGGGTGCCGTTGGCCACGGTGGCGAAGTGGACGACGCAGCAGGGTTTTGAGGCCCTGCGCCATGCCGAAAGTCAGCTCGCGGTGGAAGTCAATGCCACGGTGAACAGCGCGTTGGCCAACAGCAACGAAATCATCACCGGCCTGACCGAATCCACCATGCCGGCGCTGGAGGCGAAATACGGCGTGCATGGATCGTTCCAGGGGCGCGCGGCGGATCAACGCGAAACCATGGCCGACATGAAGATTGGCATGCTGCTCGGTTTAAGCCTGATCTACATCGTGCTGGCCTGGGTGTTCGGCCATTACGGCTGGCCGATCATCATCATGCTGGCGATTCCCTTCGGCCTGGTCGGCGCGATCACAGGGCACTGGCTGATGGGTATCGACCTCACCATCTTGTCCATGTTCGGCCTGTTCGGTCTGTCCGGCATCGTCGTCAACGACTCCATCGTGCTGGTCGAGTTTTATCGCCACCAGCGCGAGAAAGGCATGCCGGTGAAAGAGGCGCTGATCAACGCCGCCTGCCTGCGTCTGCGCGCCATCCTGTTGACTTCGCTGACCACCATCGGCGGCCTTTCCACCTTGATGATGGAAACCTCGTTGCAAGCGCAATTCCTCATCCCAATGGCCACCAGCATCACCTTTGGCCTCGCCTTCACCACGATTCTGGCTTTGCTCTGGCTGCCGGCGATGCTGTCGTTCTATGAGTCCGGGCATGTGCGCTTGATGCGCCTGCTGGGCAGGCCGGCGCTTGTTTAGGTTGTGCAGCGAGACCGCATGAAAAGCATTCTTGTTACTGGCTGTTCTACTGGCATTGGCGCCTGCGTGGCGCGAGGATTGTCGGCACAGGGCTGGCGCGTTTTCGCGACCGCGAGAAAGCCCGAAGATGTCGAACGGCTGCAAGCCGAGGGTTTGGAAAGTCTGTTGCTCGACCTGAATGATTCGGCCTGCATCCACGCTGCTGTCGATGCCGTGCTGGCGCAAACCGGCGGTCGGCTCGATGCGCTGTTCAACAACGGCGGCTTTGGTCAGGTCGGCGCGGTGGAAGACCTCACTCGCGATGCGCTGCGCGAACAGTTTGAAACGAATCTATTTGGCTGGATCGAGCTGACTAATCGTGTCATCCCGGTGATGCGCCAGCAGGGCCATGGCCGCATCGTGATGAACAGTTCGGTGCTGGGTTACGCCGCGTTCGCCTATCGCGGCGCCTACAACGCGGTGAAATTCGCCTTGGAGGGGCTGAGCGATACGCTGCGGCATGAGCTTTACGGCAGCGGAATTCACGTTGTGCTGGTCGAACCCGGTCCGATCGTGTCACGGTTTCGTGAAAACTGCGTGCCGCACTTCGAAAAACATATCGATTGGCGCAACAGCATTCACCGCGCTCAGTATGAATCGCAGCTTGCCCGTCTCAACACCCCCGGCCCCGCCGCACCCTTCACCCTGCCGGCGGAAGCGGTGCTGGAAAAAGTCATGCTTGCCTTGGAAAGCCCGTCTCCACGCGCGCGTTATCAAGTCACCCTGCCGGCACAGTTGTTCTGGTGGCTGAAGCGGTTTTTATCGATACGAGCGATGGACTGGGTGCTGATGCGCGCCTCCGGCGGCGGCAAACGCTGAAATTACGGGCAAGCTTGACGTTGCCAGCGATAGCGGTGATTCGAAACCGGGGGGCTCGGCTGGCAGGTTATGCCGATTTTGGATTGTCCGAGGACGCGACCTCGTTGCCACATTCACTTGTGCTCTGCGGCGCCCAACAGACACGGTTTCGGCCGGCGTGTTTGGCTTCATAGAGATAAGTATCGGCAAGGCTGAACAGTGCCATGCTGGTGACGCCTTCTTGTGGGATGCAGGTTGCGCCGCCGAGGCTGATGGTGATCCAGGGGGCCGCCTGGGAGATGGAGTGCGGGATGCGCTCGGCTTCGATATCGGCGCGGGTGTGTTCGGACAGCGCTTCTCCGCCTGTGCGATCGACGCCGGGGAGCAGAATCACGAATTCTTCGCCGCCATAGCGCGCAACGAAGTCGCCCGGGCGACGCAGCGAGGTTTGCAGGGTGCTGGCGATGCGGCGCAATACATCGTCTCCCGCGGCGTGGCCATAGCAATCGTTAAAGGCTTTGAAATTGTCCACATCGACGACGACCAGCGATAACGCGACGTTGTCACGCATGCAGCGACGCCATTCCTGCTCAAACACTTCTGTGAAGCGGCGACGGTTGGGAATGCCAGTGAGGCTGTCGAGCATCGCAAGTTGTTCGAGCAGGCGACGTTGTTGAACCGATTGCAGGTGGTTGCGGACGCGAA
This sequence comes from Betaproteobacteria bacterium, assembly GCA_020049415.1. GTDB lineage: Bacteria > Pseudomonadota > Gammaproteobacteria > Burkholderiales > Thiobacillaceae > PFJX01. The sequence continues at coordinate 10,381 of JAIFKV010000134.1, read as the reverse complement.
CCCGCACAATGGCCGGATTGAACGGCTTTGAAATGTAGTCGACCGCGCCCAATTCCAGGCCGCGTTCCTCGTCGCCGGCGGAGTCGAGCGAGGTGACGAAAATGACCGGGATATCGCGCGTCTGGTCCTCGTTTTTCAACGCACGGATAGCCTCGTAGCCATCCACTTCCGGCATCAAGACATCGAGCAGAATCAGATCGGGATGATGTTCGCGCGCGCGATCCAAGGCTTGCTTGCCGTCTTTGGCGAGAATGATGCGATATTCGCCTTGCAACAGCTCGGTGAGCAGGGCGCGATTGTGCTTTTCGTCATCGACGACAAGCAGCGTGAATGTCGGGTTCATGCCGAGGTTCCTTTCAATACGCCATGCATACGTTCGATGACCACCAGGGCGGCTTCGTATTCAATGTCTTCGATCAACTCGCGCAATTGTTCCAGGTCGCCCAGCCAGTCCGGGCTGTTCAGGCAGGAAGAGAGTTCGTCAAGCAGTGACTCGGCGGCGGCATCGTCGCCTTTCAACAATATCTTGATGCGCTGCAAAATAACAAGTGCGGTATCGATCTGCGGCGCGGTTCCTTTGCGGCTGTTCGCTTCGAGTTCGAACCGGGCTTGCCCGGCCAGCGGCGCGAGCGCTTTGACGATGCGGGTCAATGCCGCGCGGAACGGGATCAGTTCGGCATCGGCGGATTTTCCGGTGGCCAGTCGATGTTCCAGAATACGTGCGTATTGCGCGAGTTCTTCGGCGCCGATGGTAGCGCTTGCTGATTTGACCGAATGCGCCAGTCGTCGCGCCAGTTCGTAATCCTGCAGTTCAAGTGCGGCGACGATGTCATCCGCCGCTGCGCCGAATTCGCGGTTGAACTGAGCCAGGATGCGGCGATAAAACGCCGGTCGACGCATGTGGTTGGCGAGGCCGCGCTCGCTATCGATGCCATCCAGCGGCGGCAACGTGGTGTCTTCTTTCGCTGCCGAACTTTCTTCTGTAGTCGTTTCCGGCGCGTAGTCGCCGGGCGGTATCCAGCGCAGCAGCGCGCTGTAAAGCGTCGCCGGGTCGATTGGTTTGGTCAGGTGGTCTTTCATGCCGGCGGCCAGACTTTCGGCGCGATCGCCGCTCATCGCATGCGCGGTCATGGCGAGAATGGGCAGATCGTGGAAGCGGGCATCGGCGAGTATCTCCCGTGCGGCGGCGAGCCCGTCCAGCACCGGCATCTGGATGTCCATCAGCACCAGGGCATAGCCGCCTTGCTGCACTTTATCCACCGCTTCTTGCCCATTCATGGCGATATCGACGCGGACCTCCGCCTTGCGCAGAATCTCGCGCGCCACCAAACGGTTGAGTTCGACATCGTCGACCAGTAACACGCGCGCGCCGCGTATCGGGGTGAAGTCGAAGTGGGTGGTCTGTTGCTGATCGCGAAAACGTCGATGCGCCGTCGCCATGTTGTCGCCGAGCAAAACTTCCAGCAGCGCATCATGCAGCGACGATTCGCTGACCGGCTTGACCAGTAAATGCGCCAGACCTGCTGCCGACATTTTTGGATTGATCGCATCGTAGCCGCTGGCGGTAATCATCAGAATGGCGGGGGTTTCGCCGATGTCTTCGGCGGCATGTATCCGTCGGCTGGTTTCGATGCCGTCGATGCCGGGCATCAGCCAGTCGAGCATCACCAGATGAAAAGGGTCGCCGGCGGTGGCGGCGGCGCGCATGCGCTGCAGGCTTTCTTCGCCGCTGGCGCAGTCTTCCACCCGCATGCCGAAATAATTCAGCATCTGGCTGAGTACCGCGCGCGCGCTGGCATTGTCGTCGACCACCAGGACGTGGCGGCCAGCCAGGTGATGCGAGAGGTGATCGAGCAAGCCCAGTTGTTCATTGCAGCCGAGCACGATGTTGAAGCGAAATTCACTGCCCTGACCTGGCGTGCTTGTCACGCTGATTTCGCCCCCCATCATTTCAACGAGTTGTTTGCAGATCGACAGTCCCAGGCCGGTGCCGCCAAAGCGTCGGGTGATGCTGTCGTCGACCTGGGTGAAGGGGGAGAACAGGTCAAGTTGGCGCTCTGGCGGAATACCGATACCGGTATCGCGCACGCTGAAGCCGAGATTGACCTGGTCGTGGTTTGCCTGCATACGGCTGATCTTGACGATGACTTCACCGACTTCGGTGAACTTGATCGCGTTATTGATCAGGTTGACCAGGATCTGACCCAGTCGCAATGGGTCTCCGCTGGCCCAGCGAGGTACATCGGGATCGATTTGAAACAGCAGTTCGAGGCCTTTTTCTTGCGCTTTCAATGCGACCACGCCGGCTACTTTATGAATTACCTGGTTGATGCCGAATGGAATCGACTCCAGCGATAACTTGCCGGCTTCGATGCGGGAATAATCGAGCACATCGTTGATGACGCCGAGCAATGCGTCCGACGAGGACAGGACCTTGTCCTGATAGTCGCGCTGCTGCGCGTCCAGTCTGGTTTTCATCAAGAGCTGGCCGAGGCCGACGATGGCATTCATCGGGGTGCGAATTTCATGGCTCATGCGCGCCAGAAAATTCGATTTCGCTCGATTCGCCTGTTGCGCTTCCAGAATCGCCAGGTTGAGCGCCTGGGTGCGTTGTTCGACCAGTTGTTCGAGATTGTCGCGGTATTGCGCCAACTCGCTGTCGCGTAACTGGATGGCGTCGATCATCTGGTTGAGTCCCTTCGCCAGGCTGGCGATTTCATCGTTACCATGCGCTGTCGCACGCTCGTGCAGCCCCATGTCTTCGGACATCCGCTGCATCAGGCCATTAAGTTCTTCCACCGGCGCGGACAGTCGCCGAACCACACGGCGCGACAGCCAGATCGAAAACAGCAACGCAAGCAGCAGGACAACCGCGGTTTCGCGCACTGTCCGGGCAAAAGCTTCACGCATCGGCTCCAGCGAGGCGACCAGTTCGACGATGGCCTGAGGTTTGCCGCTTTCAAGCACGGGCGCCCATACGGTCAAGGTATCTGTGCCGAAGTGATGGCCGCTGCCACTGGCGGGAGGCGATAACGCTTGCAATGCGGGTGCCTCGGGTTGCGAAAAACGGGCGTACGTTTTCCCATCAAGCTGCAACAGATGGGCATGCAGGATGAACGGATTGATCTCAACCGAACTCAGCAGGCGATTGGCCTCGATGCGATCGCCAAAGGCAATCGCGGCGCGGCTATTGGTGGCGATCAGGCTGGCTTGCGCGGAAAGCGATTCGACCCATTCGGCGCGCAGCAGTCTTTGTTGCTGGTAGGCGACGAGGAGGAAGGCCAACAGGCTGGCGACGATCAGCGAAAAGGTGCTGAGCAAGACCAGTTTGCCGCTCATGGTGTCGGGCGGGCGCAACCGTTTGAAGAGTGAAGTCATGGTTCGACGATTTTTGCCAGGCGCAGCAACTGTGCGTTGAATTCGATGCCCTGTTTCTGCGCCGCTTTGCGATTGATCAGAATTTGAATGCCGGAACCCACGTGTCTCAATGCAAACTCGACCATGCCGCCGGCGTCGGCAAAGCCCTCGATGTCGGAGACGGTAACCAGCCGCTTGCCTTGCAGGCGGCGTAGCAGGGATTCCAGCCGACCGGCTTCTGAACGGCCGATGAAAACGAATTGACATTCAGTCATATCCGCGCCGCCCTGGAGCGCTTTGAACTCGACTTGTCGACCGTCCGCCAAGGTGGCGGGAAGTTTTTCGAGCGCGTTGCCAAGCGGGGCTTCTCCCAGGGTGCAAATGCCGATCTGGGCATTTTTGCCGCTGCCTTGGTTGTAGACGAAAGACGGCAATTTGTAGAACAACACAGCTTTTAGTGATTGCTCGGAGACGGCGGTGCTCTGGGCTTGCGCTGCGGTTGCCGTAAGCAACAGCAGTCCGACCAGGCATGCCTTCAGCCGGATGGCGAACAGGCCGCGCTCCGCACAAACGATGCAATGCATGCGGCTTCTGGTCGCGGTTGCGGAGGCGGTCAGAACGGGTACTCCAGGGAGACCGTCCAGGTTCGTGGTTGCTGCGGCATGTCGATAAACGAACCCGCGCCCGCCGCGCTGTAGTAACGCTTGTCAAACAGATTGGTGATGTCCAGCCAGGCGGTGGCCTTGTCGTTGAGCAGTTTGTGCCAGCCGAGATGCAGATCGGTCACCGTGTAGCCGGGGGTCATCAGACGATTCGGCGGGCTGGCTTTACGGTCGTTGCTGGTGTCGCCGATCCAGAGCAGGCGAGGGGTGATACTGAAACGGTCCTGATAGCGAAAGGTTGTGCCCAGCTTGAACTTGTGTTCCGCCGCAAACGGAATGTCCGATTTGACGCCTCTGGCATCGATGATCGAGCCGCGTACCCAACTGGCGCTGCCCCAGAGATCGCCAGACCAGCTGGCACCGATCTGGAATCGATACTGGGCCATCAGGTCGAGTCCGTTGTGCGTCTCCTCGCCGGCGTTGATTTTTTTTCGCGGGCCTTTCAGGATGGCGCCGGGCATGCTGGTGCTGTCATCCGGCATGCTGGCGCCGGTGACAATGAGGTTTTCGATCTTGCTGTGATAGGCGTTGGCGACCAGGTTCAGCGCCGGACGCGGCCGCCAGTCCCAAGTCAGGCTGAGGGTTTTTGCTTCCTCCGGCACCAGATCGAAGTTGGGTAAACGGAAGCCGCGGTTGCTTTCATAGCCGCCCGCAACCGGCGTGAACGAGCCAAAAGAACCCAGGCTTTCTTCCGGCGATGGGGCGCGAAACGCCTCGCCGTAAAGCAGCTTGAAGTAATGTTGCGCGCGTGGATGCCAGACCGCCCCGAGGCGGGCATTGGTGCTGTTGCCATATTCCGATTGATGATCATGGCGGATACCGGCCATGGTCGAAAAGGATTCACTCCATTGCGATTGCAGTTGGGTATAGAGCGATACGTTGTGAAAATCTGCCTCGTCAATATTGATTGGCAGGCTGTTGTTGGTATTCGGATAGAACAGGCCTTGATCCGCAGGGTCGAGGTTGGTGGAGTAAGGGCTGGGCAGACTGGCGGCTTCGATGGCGGTATACGCCTGGTAACCCAGTCCGGCCAGCAGACGATGTCGGTCGCTGAGCTTCCAGTTCAGGTTCTGCTCGATGCCTAGACGTTCGCCGTGAACGTAGGAATAACCTTCTTCGAAGGCGGAGTAAACGTTGACGTAATTCGATTTTGGATCGACTTCATAAGTCGAGTAATCCACCACCAGTTCACTCGCCAGATTCGTCGACAGATTGAAACGGTACTTGCCATAGAGCGTATCGGTGGTGGTATCCCAGTAACTGTCTTCCCGATACAACGCGGTGGCCGAGGTGTCGCCTGTGCTGGTCAGGCTGCGGAAATGGTTGCGGTAATACCCAAAGCTGAGGTCGTTGCCGACATCCAGTCGGGCGTACAGACTGTGGCTGGAAATATTGCCGACATAGTCTTCGCGATCAGCGGCCAGGGTGCTGCCAGCGTTGACCTTGGGGAAATCAGCCGGGAAATATTCATCCAGCGGCGCTCGATCGGATTGCTGCAAGTGTCCGCCCATGCTCAACGCCAGCTGGTTTTCGTTCTTGATGCTGGCGTTGAAAGAGGCTTCGCGGCTGCCGAAGTTGCCGCCGGTGAGGGTGACCGATGCGCCGGGCGTATCGCTGGCGCGGTCGGTGATGATGTTGATCACGCCGGCCACCGCATCGGCGCCATAGAGCGCAGCCGCCGGGCCATAGAGGATTTCAACCTGTTTGGCCGGGTAAAGAGAAAAGTTTTCCGCTACCGGAAAAGTACCCCCAGCTGGATGGCCGACGCGCACGCCATCGAGCATGACCAGTAACTTGTTGCTGCCGTTGTAGCCCTGTACGGCGAAGTTGTTGTAGGCGGAAGATTTGGTGCCGCGCATGAAGTCGACGCCGGGCAAGTCCTCTATCAGATCGGCGAGGTTGTGGTAACGCCGCTGCTGGATCTGCTCGCGGGTAATCACCATGATGTGCGCTGGCGATTGGCTGCTGGTTTCCGCTTGACGCGAGGCGGTGACCACGGGCGTATTGAGCAGGTCTTCCAGCGACAGCGAAAGCAGCTGCGATACATCGTTCGAATCGGCCGCCGAGGCGGGGATGCAAAAAACGATTGGGGCCAGGCTGAGCCAGAGCGGGCGAAGTTGGGGCATGCTTTCTCGCTAAAAAAGTTGCAAGACTATTCTTTGGCCAACTGGGTCAGGCCGCCCATGTAGGGACGCAAGACCTCCGGAATGCTGACGCTGCCATCCGGGTTTTGATAATTTTCCAGAATGGCGACCAATGTCCGGCCCACTGCCAGACCTGAACCGTTGAGGGTATGGATGAGTTCCGGCTTGCAGGCCTTGCCGTCTTTGACATCACGGAAACGTGCCTGCATACGACGGGCCTGGAAAGCTTCGAAGTTGGAGCAGGAGGAGATTTCACGATAGGTCTTCTGCGCCGGCAACCAGACCTCGAGGTCATAGGTTTTGGCCGAGGAAAAGCCGATGTCGCCGCTGCAAAGCGCGACAACGCGGTAAGGTAGATCGAGCTTTTGCAGAATTGCTTCGGCATGTCCGGTGAGTTCTTCCAACGCGTCATAGGAATCTTCCGGTCGCACGAATTGCACCATTTCCACTTTGTCGAACTGGTGCTGGCGAATCATGCCGCGTGTGTCTCGGCCGTAGGAACCCGCTTCCGAGCGGAAGCAGGGGGTGTGCGCGACAAGTTTGATCGGCATGTTTTCGATCGGAATGATTTCGTCGCGCACGATGTTGGTGACCGGCACTTCGGCGGTCGGAATCAGGTACATGCCGTTGCTGAGCTTGAACAGGTCTTCCTCGAACTTGGGCAACTGGCCGGTGCCGCGCATTGAATCGGCATTCACCAGATAGGGCACGTAAACCTCTTCGTAGCCATGTTCCTGGGTGTGCGTGTCGAGCATGAACTGGGTCAGCGCGCGGTGCAGACGGGCCAGCGGTCCGCGCATCAAGGCAAAACGACTGCTGGCGATCTTCACCGCAGTGGGGAAATCGAGCAGTTCCAGGTTTTCGCCAATATCGACATGGTCGAGCGGTTCGTAGGCGAAATCACGCGGTATGCCAACCCGACGAATTTCCTGATTATCGTGTTCATCCTTGCCGATCGGCACCGACTCGTGCGGCAGGTTGGGAATGTTCATCAACACCCCGGCCAGGTCTTCCTGGATGCCGGCAAGTCGGTCTTCGCCTTCTTTGAGCGCGTCGCTCAAGCCGCTGACTTCCTGCATCAACGCGCTGGCATCCTCGCCTTTGCCTTTCGCCATGCCGATTTGCTTGGAAAGCTGATTGCGCCTGGCTTGCAGTTCCTGGGTGCGGGTCTGGATGTCCTTGCGTTCGGCTTCCAGCGCTTCGATGCGCGAGGTATCGAGTGAAAAGCCCCGGCTGGCCAGGCGTTGCGCCACGTTGGCGAGGTCTTTGCGGAGAAGTTGGATGTCGAGCATGGGGTTTGTCGGTCTAGTTGCGTTAAGGGAATCGAGATATTGCGGGTTTGGGCAATATTGGCAATTGCAGGATGCGGCTGCCTGAATGCGAGTATGCGCAAAAGGGAGATTCTACCCGTCTGGGTTTTCCAAAATGAAGGCTTCCATGGCCAGTCGCGCACCGATGAATGCCGCTTCCATATCTTCCTGGAGCGTGACGCAGGTCGACCAATCGGCGATTTTGGCCTGAGTTTCGCATTCGCTGGCGAGTTCGGTCATCGTCTCGACACCCATATAAGCGGCTGCGCCCTTGATCTGGTGTGCCTGGCGCGCTGCTTGTTCGGCGTTGCGGCTGCCAACCGCTTGCGCCAGATCGGCCAGGAGGCTTTCCGTGCTGCTGATGAAAAGTCGCAACATCTCAACGATCTGGCGGGGGTCGTTGCGACAGATGCGGCGCAGTTTTTCGATGTCGAAAGCCGGTTGCACAGGGTCGGATGCGTTTGTTTCTTTGGCGATGTATGGGGCCGGACTGAACTTATTCGGCGTTAGCCAAGCCGCCAACCTCTGCGCCAAGTCTTCTTCCTTGATCGGTTTGGCCAGATAGTCATCCATGCCAGCCTCCCGGCAGACCGCGTCGAAACCCGGCATGGCGTTGGCGGAAAGGGCGATGATCGGCAGACGTGCCCGGCCCTCGGCCTGCTCGCGATTGCGGATTGCGCGGGTGGCGGTCAGGCCGTCCCACTCCGGCATCTGGCAATCCATCAACACCAGGTCGACGCGGGTGGTGTCGAGCATGTCGAATGCGGTCTTGCCGTCGTCGGCGACTTGCGTCGATACGCCGAGGTTTTCCAGCATGAAGCGCAGCAGTTTCTGGTTGATCGGGTTGTCCTCGGCGATAAGTATCTTGACCCCGGAAAAACTCAGCCTTTCCGCCTGTGTGCTTGGGTCGGTGCGGGCGGCGTGGCTGGAAAAATGCGATACGGGCACCGGCAGCGCTAAATGGAAGCTGCTGCCCTGTTCCGGCCGGCTTTCCAGCGTCAACACGCCGCCCATCAATTCGGCAAGTTGACGACAAATGGTGAGCCCGAGTCCGGTGCCGCCATATTTGCGGCTGACCGAGCCATCAGCCTGCGCAAATGCCTGGAATACCCGGCCTTGGATCTCCTCGCTCATGCCGATGCCGGTATCGCTGACCGTGATCTGAAGCGGATAGGGTTCGCTTTCCTGGTAGAGGACGCTGAGTCGTACTTCGCCGGCAGGGGTGAATTTGATGGCGTTGTCGAGCAGATTGAGCAAAATCTGGCGAATTCGTAGCGGATCGCCGCGCGCCCATCGCGGCAGGTCTTCAATACGCTCAAGGCGCAACGCCAGGTTTTTTGCATCGGCGCGCGGGACTTGCAGGTCAATAACTTCTTTCAGCAGGGCATGCAGATCAAACTCGATATTTTCGATGTTCAGGCAACCTGCTTCGATTTTTGAAAAGTCGAGCAAGTCGTTGATGATGCCCATCAACGCTTCAGCGGAACTGCGGATGGTTTCGGCGTAATCGCGTTGACGCGCATTGAGTTCGCTGCCGAGCAGCAAGTGCGTCATGCCCAGGATGCCGTTCATCGGTGTGCGGATTTCGTGGCTGACATTGGCGACAAACTGTGACTTCATTTCGGTCGCCCGCAGCGCCGTATCTCGCGCCGATTCCAGCGCCGTCTCCACTTCTTTTTGTGCGGAAACGTCGCGCATGATGGCCTGAATCACCGGTTCGCCATCCAGATTCATCGCATGCAGCGCAATCTCGGCCGGAAAAGTGCTGCCATCGGGACGGCGCGCGGTCCATTGAAAGAATGCGTGACCTTTTTCAACCGCTTCCTGGATATGGCGCTCGGCGAGCAGGAAAGGGGGCGATCCGCACGGCTGGTTCTCGGTACCCAGTTCATCCGGCCGACGCTGCAGAAAATCTTCGACCCGATTCATGTGGAACATATCCAGCGTCGCCGGGTTGCAGTCGGAAAAGCCTTGACTGTTGAGAATGACGATGCCGTCGGTATTGGTTTCAAACAAGGTCTGAAATTTGGTGCGCTCGCGTTCGGTGGCGGCGGCCAGTCGCGCGGTACGCCGAATTACGGTGACGGCGATCAATCCCGCTACCGCTACCGCCATTGTTCCCAGCGTCAGCATCAACCAGCGGGTCTGCTCATATTCCTTGCGCGCATTGTCGGCCGCCAAATGCGACATTTCGCGCTGAATCTGGATCAGTGCGTCGAGTTCCTTGACCAATTCTCGTTGCAACGGAATGCCTTCACGTTGCAGCTCTTCGAACGCCAGGAAGGTATAGCCTTCGATCGCCAGATCGACGGTATGCACCATCACCGGCTGGTTGGCACGAGTCAGGCGGTCGATGCCTGCCAGCACCTCTTTTTCCTGCTCGCGTTTGATCAGTTTTTCCAGCTCGACGCGAACTTGCTGATATGAAGACCCATATTGGTAAAAACGCAGCATTTCCTGGTCTTTTTCAAACGCATCGCTGCTGACCACAATGGTCAGCATCGAAATGGCGCGATCGCGCAGGATGTCGCGCATCTGATTGGCGAGCCGACTTTTCACGCTGTTTTCCTGGACGATGGATTCCAGATGCGCGTTGGTCGCCGCCAATTGGTGCAGTCCCAGTACGGTGAGCGAAAAAATCAGCGCCAGCGCCAGCGCAAAACCAGCGCCAACGGTGGAAATAAGCTTGCGTGGTAAATGGGCGATAGGGGCTGACATGACATTTCCTGTCTGAGGGCTAAGCCATGTTAGCGCGCCGTTATGACGCTTGAGTATGGGAATAAAGAGCTAGGAGCCTGTCGGGCTTTGGAATCGTCGGGTGCAAGAAACCGGCAAAAAAGGGGCCGGCGCGGTCGATTTCCCGCTTATACCCCCCGGGACTTTCCCGCTTATACCCCCCGGGACTTTG
>JAIFKV010000059.1 GCA_020049415.1 Betaproteobacteria bacterium | reverse complement strand
TTTTTCTGGGGGAGCCCGCCGCCGATTGGCTGGAGCGCGATTTGTCCGGGTTCGATTCCTGGCGTCGACAGGCGGCAACATTGCCGGCGTCGCTGTTTGCGGCCTGGGAGAATGGCGCCGACCATGGCTTGGCCCGAACATCGCTGCTGCCGCCCTTACGCCAATTCGATTCGGCGCAATACAGGGAATTGGCAGGGCGTGCGCTGGTGGATGAAAACTTTTGCGGACAACCGGAGTGGGCTGGCTCTCCGGCCGAAACCGGCGCTATCTCGCGTATGCAAGCGCATCCATTATTGCTCGCCTGGATCGCTCGGCGCGGTCGTGGCGCGGGCGCGCGTCTGCTGGCACGGCTGCTTGAGCTTGCTCAACTGCCGCAGCGTTTGCACGCCGGCGGTGAGATGGTAGTGATGGCGCAAAGCTTGGGAGACAATGCTGGCATGTCGGCAGTAGAAACTTCACGCGGTTTGTTGATCCATGCGGTGCGCCTGGTGGAAGGCAAGGTCACGGATTACCGCATCGTTGCGCCCACCGAATGGAACTTTCATCCGGCGGGTTCACTCGTTCAAGCCCTGGCCGATCTGCTCCCCGGCGATGCCGCACTGGCGCGAGCGGAATCTATCTGCCAGTCGCTGGACCCCTGCGTTTCTTTTGGTATCGAGATTTGTCATGCATGAAATGGCGCTCGCGGAGAGCATTTTGCAAATTGTTGAGGGCGCTGCCGCGCAACAAGGCTTCAAGCGCGTTACCGAAGTGCGCCTGGAAATCGGCGCATTGTCCGGTGTTGAAATCGATGCCTTGAGTTTTTGCCTGGATGTGGTGTTGAAAGATAGCGTTGCCGAGGGCGCGCGGCTGGAACTGGAAACAATACCTGGGCAGGGTTACTGCCTGGGTTGCGGCGAAACGGTGCCAGTGAATGCGTTGTACGAAGCCTGCCCGAAGTGCGGCGGTTATCAGGTGCAAGCCAGCGGCGGCACCGAAATGCGGGTCAAGGATTTGTTGGTCGAATAATTTCAGGAGTCTGAATATGTGTACCGTTTGCGGCTGTGGCGAAGGTGAAACTCGAATCGAAGGGCATGAACATCAACATGCGCACGATCATCAACACGACCATGACCATGACCATTCGCATCCTCATACCCATGAACATACTCATACGGATGGCAGCACGCACAGCCATCCGCACGACACGCACTTTCATGAACATCATGGCGACCTGCATTACGGTCTGGGGCCGGCGCATGCGCATGCTCCCGGCTTGAGTCAGGCGCGGATGGTCAAGATCGAGCAGGATATTCTTGGCAAGAACAATGCTTATGCCGACGGTAACCGCGCCCATTTCGCCGAACATGGCCTGTTCGCGGTCAATCTGGTGTCGAGCCCCGGCTCCGGCAAGACCACGCTGCTGGTGAAAAGCATCGAGATGCTGAAGGGTAAGGCCAATGTGGCCGTGGTTGAAGGCGACCAGCAAACCAGCAACGATGCCGATCGTATTCGCGCCACCGGCGCCCCTGCAATCCAGGTCAATACCGGCAAAGGCTGCCATCTCGACGCGCACATGGTCGGCCACGCATTGGAACGGCTGAATCTGCCGGATGACAGTCTGTTGATGATCGAAAATGTCGGCAATCTGGTCTGCCCGGCTGCGTTCGATCTCGGCGAGGCGCATAAGGTGGTGATTCTTTCGGTGACCGAAGGCGAGGACAAGCCGCTCAAATACCCGGACATGTTCAACGCCGCAGATCTGATGTTGCTGAACAAGATCGATTTGCTGCCCTATCTCGATTTTGACGTCGAGCAATGCGTCGAATACGCGCGGCGGGTGAATCCCAAGCTGCAAGTCATCCAGGTTTCCGCCACCAGCGGGGCGGGTATGGAGGCCTGGCTGGAATGGTTGCAGGCTGGTCTGGAGCAGGCCAAAGCCGGCCGATTACAGAATGTCGATTTGCTGAAGCGGCGCATCGCGGAGTTGGAACAGCAGTTGGCCGCCAAAGCCGGATAGTCTGGATGCAACGCCGTATCCGCATCGCCGGCATCGTTCAAGGCGTCGGTTTTCGGCCTTATGTCTGGCATCTGGCGAACGCGTTGCAATTGGCCGGCTGGGTGCGCAACGACGCGGCGGGCGTCGAAGTGCTGGCGCAGGGCAGCTCGGATCAGCTCGATATTTTCATCCAGCGACTGCCGCGAGAAATCCCGCCGCTCGCCCAGGTGCGCGAACTGACCTGGGTTGATGCGCCGGCGCAAGCAAGCTTCAGTACATTCAGCATCGCGGAAAGCGGCGCAGGCGACGCCGCCACCATGATCGGCCACGACACCGCCGTTTGCCCCGACTGTCTGGCGGAGATGTTCGACCCCGCCGATCGCCGCTGGCGTTACGCTTTCATCAACTGCACCCACTGCGGCCCGCGCTACACGCTGACGCGCAAACTGCCCTACGACCGCGCCCAGACCAGCATGGCGAGGTTCCCGCTATGCCCCGATTGCGCGCGGGAATACCGCGATCCGGCGAATCGACGTTTTCATGCCGAGCCGACGGCGTGTCCGCTGTGCGGGCCGCAACTGGCGCTGAGCGATGCGCGGGGCAACCGGCTGGATGACGCCGACCCGGTCGGCGCCAGCCTGGCACGCCTGCAATCGGGTCAGATCGTCGCCATCAAAGGCCTGGGCGGTTTTCATCTGGCCTGCGACGCGCGCAACGCCGATGCCGTGCAACGCTTGCGCGAACGCAAGACTCGCGAGGAAAAACCCTTTGCCATCATGGCCGCCAACCTGGTTTCGATTGCCGATTGGGTTGAAATCAGTCCGGCGGAAGCCGATCTGCTGCAAACGCCAGAGCGCCCCATCGTGTTGTTGCGCAAAAAGCCGAGCGCCGACGCGATGTTTCCCGGCCTCGCGCCCGGTCTGGCCTGGCTCGGCATCATGTTGCCTTACACGCCGCTGCACTGGCTGCTGTTCCACGCCGCCGCTGGTCAGCCCGCTGGCACGACATGGCTGCAACGGCGGCAAGATCTGTTGCTGGTGATGACCAGCGCCAATCCCGGCGGCGAACCGCTGGTCATTGACAACGCTGAAGCGGTCGAACGCCTGGGCGATATTGCCGATGCGCTGCTGCTGCATGATCGCGACATTGTCGTGCGCTGCGACGACAGCGTTGTCCGTGTCGACGCGCAGGACACTCCCCAGTTCATCCGCCGCGCCCGCGGCTATACCCCGCGCGCTATCCGGCTGCCGCAGTGCGGACCATCGGTGCTGGCGTTGGGCGGTTACCTGAAGAACACCGTCTGCGTCACCCGCGGCGACGAGGCCTATCTCTCGCAGCACATCGGCGGTCTCGACAACCCGGCGACCTGCGGCATGTTGATGGAAGTGACGCAGCATCTGCTCGACATCCTGCAAGTCCGCCCGACCGCTGTGGCGCATGATCTGCATCCGGATTTTTTCAGTAGCCGCCACGCCTTCGAACTGGCTGAACGCTGGGGGGCGCCGGCCATTGGTGTACAGCACCATCATGCGCATATCGCCGCCGTTGCGGCGGAACATGCGCTAGTCGGACCGATTCTCGGTCTGGCATTGGATGGCGTCGGCCTGGGCAGCAACGGCGCGGCGTGGGGTGGCGAGTTGTTGCGCGTTGATGGCGCGGATTGCGCTCGCCTTGGTCATTTGTCGCCCATTGCCTTGCCCGGAGGCGACAAAGCGGCGAAGGAGCCGTGGCGGATGGCGGCGGCGGTCTTGTTTCAAATTGGGCGTGGCGACGAAATCGCGCCTCGCTTTTCCCGCCAACCAGTGGCTCGACAGCTGCTTCATCTGCTTGAGCGCGGCCTCAACTGCCCGTCGACCAGCAGCCTCGGTCGCTGGTTCGATGCGGCGGCAGGCTTGCTGGGTGCGCGCGAAGTCATGGCCTACGAGGGCCAGGCGGCGATGCTGCTGGAAGGACTGGCGGCCGGGCAAGACGCAGTCACGCCGATGCGCGACGGCTATATCCTGACGGACGATGGTCGGCTCGACCTGTTTCCGTTGTTGGCACGGCTGGCGGATGAGAAAAACGCCGCCTTCGGCGCGAGCTTGTTTCACGCCACCCTGGCCAACGCCCTCGCCGACTGGACGGAACGTGCCGCGCATGAGCAAGGTCTCAACCGAGTCGTTTTCGGCGGCGGTTGTTTTCTTAACCATATCCTTACCCGCGACTTGACTCGACTATTGAACCAGCGCGGTTTCAGTGTTTTTGCCGCCCGCCAGGCGCCTCCCAACGATGGGGGCTTGAGCCTGGGGCAGGCTTGGGTTGCAATCCAGCAAATTTCCAGAGGTTAACCATCATGTGTCTCGCCATTCCTGCCCGTATTGTCGAATTGATTGAAAACGACACCGCCATCGTCGATCTTGGCGGTGTCCGCAAAGATGTATCGCTTGCTTTGGTTGAAGACGTTGCGGTCGGCGATTACGTCATCATCCATGTTGGTTACGCATTGACTCGGCTTGACCCGGAAGAAGCCGCGAAGACGCTGGCGTTGATGGCGGAAGCGGGGCTGATGGATACGCTGGAAAATGTGGCGTGACATTCAGCGTGACATTCAGCGTGAAATTGACTCAATACTTCCATGCCATCTGGCGGCGTCTCGACCGAGCGGATGTCGAAACTGTCCGCAACGTTTTTTTTGACCGGAGGTTCAGTGCATGAAGATCTACTATTTCCAGGACACGGAGACGCGCAACATGGGTTCTTGTAAACAGGTCGCGGCATGAAGTACGTCGATGAATTCCGCGACGGCGATGTCGCTCAGGGGCTTGCCCGCGCTATCGCCGCTGAAGTCCGTCCCGATCTGCGTTACAACTTCATGGAGTTTTGCGGCGGTCATACGCATGCCATTTCCCGCTATGGCGTGCCTGATCTGCTGCCGGACAACGTGCGCATGATTCACGGACCCGGCTGCCCGGTCTGTGTGCTGCCGATCGGGCGCATCGATCTGGCGATCAAGCTGGCGCTGGAAGATGGCGTGATTCTCTGCACTTATGCCGACACCGTGCGCGTGCCGGCCTCCGGCGGGCTGTCGCTGATGCGAGCAAAAGCAAGAGGCGGCGACATCCGCATGGTCTACGCGGTTACCGACGCACTGAAGATCGCCCGCGACAACCCGGAAAAAGAAGTCGTTTTCTTCGCCATCGGCTTCGAAACCACGACGCCGCCGACAGCGGTGGCGATCAAGATCGCCGACGCCGAGGGCCTGAAGAATTTCAGCGTGCTGTGCTGTCATGTGCTGACACCGTCGGCAATCGCCAACATTCTGGAATCGCCGGAAGTGCGCTTGCTCGGTACCGTGCCGCTCGACGGTTTCATTGGCCCGGCGCATGTCTCCACCGTTATCGGCAGCCGCCCCTATGAATTTTTCGCCGAGGAATATCGCAAGCCGGTGGTCATCGCCGGCTTCGAGCCGCTCGACGTGATGCAGGCCATTCTGATGCTGGTGCGTCAGGTCAATGAAGGGCGTGCCGAAGTGGAAAATGAGTTCACCCGCGCGGTGACGCCGGATGGCAACGAAAAGGCGCAGAAACTGGTATCTGAAGTATTCGAACTGCGCCGCAGCTTCGAATGGCGCGGTCTCGGCGAGGTGCCATATTCGGCGTTGAAGATCCGTCAACGCTATGCCGAATTTGACGCCGAACACCGCTACCATCTGGAATACCAGCCGGTGGCGGACAACAAGGCGTGCGAATGTGGCGCGATTCTGCGCGGCGTCAAAAAGCCCACCGACTGCAAGATATTCGGCACCGTCTGCACGCCGGAAAACCCGATGGGTTCCTGCATGGTGTCCAGCGAAGGCGCTTGTGCGGCGCACTACACTTACGGGCGACATAACCCGGATATTTCCTAAGCCGGACAAATCGAAGCCAAACAGATTCTGCTCAGAAAAGGTGAAGGCTTTAAATGTGTGAATAAATGCGTGTGAATAAATGCTCGTGCGCCCTCGCAGGTGCCTTGTCTGCACTGGAGGGTTCGCAAAGTCGGGCATATGAACTATTCCGTCGCTCCTTGGCGAAATTTTCAGGGCAAACAATGGCCTGTGCGATCATTACGCCAATGTGTGAAAAATCAGGGTTAACGATGTGGAGGACGAGCATGCGGATGAATAACCTGGGCAGTGATGGGTGTGCTGGTGGGATGCGGTGCAAGGTGCCGGTCGCGCAGCATGGTCATTCCCTTCAAGCGACCGGCACGCAGCACCGCGCTCACCCGTGCAGCCAGAATGTCCTGGTTATTCATGGACAGTCGTTTAGCACCGGGCTGTTCCGCGATATGGAGCCAATCCCCTGCGCCGGTTTGGCGAGGCCCGCGTCGAACTGCTGCTGTATCTGAAGCCGCTTCCAGCCATACTCCCGGTCATCTAAAACGAATCGAAAAACTGTCATGACCACCCCAAGCAAAAAAGGCTACACCCGCCCCCTCGACCTCAAACATGGTCATATCGACATGAGTCACGGCGGCGGCGGTCGCGCCATGGTGCAGTTGATTGCCGATCTGTTCGCCAAGTACCTGGGCAATGAATATCTGGCGCAGGGCAACGATGGTGCGGTGTTGCCGCCGGGCAACGGTCGCCTGGTGGTGTCCACCGACAGCCATGTCGTATCGCCGCTGTTTTTCCCTGGCGGTGACATCGGCAGTCTGTCGGTGCATGGCACCGTCAATGATGTTGCGGTGATGGGGGCGACGCCGCTTTACCTCACCGCCGGCTTCATTCTGGAAGAAGGTTTTCCGTTGTCCGACTTGGCGCGTATCGTCGAATCGATGGCGCGCGCCGCCAACCAGGCCGGGGTCAAGTTGGTCGCGGGCGACACCAAGGTGGTGGAGCAGGGCAAGGGCGACGGCATCTTCATTACCACCACCGGCATCGGTTTTCTGCCTGAAGGCGTGCATCTTTCCGGCGATCTGGCGCGGCCCGGTGACGTCCTGCTGGTGTCCGGCAGCATCGGCGATCACGGCATGGCGATCATGTCGAAGCGCGAAAATCTGTCATTCGACGCGCCGATTCTGTCCGATTCCGCCGCGCTGAATGGACTCACCGCCGTGATGTTGGCCACTGGCGCGGCGATTCGCGTCATGCGTGATGCAACCCGCGGCGGACTGGCGGCGACCATCAACGAAATTGCGCAGCAGTCCGGCGTCGGCATTCATCTTGAAGAATCCGCCATTCCCCTTAAGGCGGAAGTGGCGGCGGCTTGTGAATTACTCGGTCTGGACCCGCTCAACATCGCCAACGAAGGCAAACTGATTGCCGTCTGCGCTGCCGAGGATGCGGAAAAGCTGCTTGCCGCGATGCGCGCGCACCCGCTCGGAGAAGACGCCGCGATGATCGGCAAGGTGGTCGAGGATGCCAATGCCTTCGTCCAGATGAAGACCGGCTTTGGTGGTCGTCGGATGGTCGATTGGTTATTTGGCGAACAGTTACCGCGTATTTGCTGATGCGTAGTTATTCCATGTCGAGTCTTCCGCGTTCAAACAAATCGCCCTGGCTGTTTGCGTTGCTGGTGATGATTTTGGTGTTTGCGACTGAGCAGTTGATTGAGTATTACGCGGAGCGGAGCGAGTTGGCGCGCGAAAAAAGTGCGGTCGATGCGGTGCTTTCGACCTACCGGGCGCGGCTTGAGGGGGTGGTCAATGCAAATCTGCTGTTGGTACAGGGTTTGACAGCAGTGATCGCGGCGCAGCCCGAGATCGATCAAACGGGTTTTGCGCGCATCGCGAGAAATCTGGTGAATGAAAAGCATGCGTTGCGCAACATAGCCGGCGCGCCGGATATGGTGGTGTCGTTGATGTATCCGCTGATGGGTAACGAAGCGGCGATTGGTCTCGATTACCGCACTCATCCAACCCAGAGCGAGGTGGCGTTGCGGGTGATGCGGACCGGGCAGCCGGGGGTGGCGGGGCCGTTGAGTCTGATGCAGGGGGGCGTTGCCATCGTCGCGCGTGAGCCGGTATTTGTGCCGGTGGCTGAGCCGGGCGGCAAACTGCGTTTTTGGGGACTGGTGTCGGCGGTGATCGATGTGGAGATGCTTTATCGTCAAGCCGGTCTGGATGAAGTCTCACGCAAGCTGCGGGTGTCGATACGCGGTACCGATGGCACGGGTGCGGAGGGGCCGGTGTTCTTTGGCCATGCCGGCGTGTTCGAGCTCGATCCGGTCACTTGCCTGGTCAGTCTGCCGGGTGGCGCTTGGCAAATGGCCGCCGCGCCGGTGAATGGCTGGGGGGCGAGCAGTGCCTCGATCTGGATGATTCGCTTGCTGGGGGTGTTGGCGGCGTTGACCGCCGGGGTGCTGGCTTTCTTTCTGGTGCGCGGCAGCCAGGCGTTGTCGGCCAGTGAAGCCCGTTTGCGCGCGTTGTTGGGGACCATTCCCGATCTGGTCTGGCTGAAAGATCTGAATGGTGTTTATCTGGCCTGCAATGCGCGCTTCGAGAGTCTTTATGGCGCAAAGGAAGCGGAGATCATCGGCAAGACCGATTACGACTTTGTGCCGACGGCCACCGCCGATTTCTTTCGCGCCAATGACCGCGCGGCGATCGATGCGAATAGTCCGAAAATCAATGAGGAGTGGCTGACCTTTGCCGCCGACGGGCATCGCGAATTCTCGGAAACCATCAAAGCGCCGGTGCGCGATGCGTCCGCTAATCTGGTTGGCGTGCTCGGTATTGCGCGGGATGTGACAGAACGCAAGGCGAACGAACAGCGCATCGAGGGGCTGAATCGGGTTTATGCGGTGTTGAGCGGCATCAACGAGGCGATTGTGCGGCTGCGCGATCGGCCCGCGTTGTTTACCGAAGCGTGTCGCATTGCGGTTGAACTGGGTGGTTTCCGCATGGCTTGGCTGGGGATGGCGGATCCGGAAAGCGGCGAAGTTCGGCCATTGGCGCACGCCGGCAGGGTGGAGGGTTATATTGAAAACATCCACATTTCGCTGCGCGATGATGAGTACGGCCGCGGCCCCACCGGTACAGCGTTACGGCAAGGCCGGCATGTCGTCTGCAATGACATCGCCAGCGATTCGCGCATGGCGCCCTGGCGAGACAAGGCATTGGCGCTGGGTTATCACGCTTCCGCCGCGTTCCCGATTCGGGTCAACGGCGAGCCGCGCGGGGTGTTCAGCCTGTATGCCGCCGAGGCGGGTTTCTTTGATGCCGCAGAGTTGCATCTGCTCGATGAGCTGGCGCTGGACATCGGCTTCGCGCTTGAGTTCATCGAGGTGGATAACGCGCGTGACCGCCTTAACCAGCGCATGCTCGATCTGCTGGAAAGCATGAGCGACGGCTTTGTCAGCATCGGCGAGGACTGGTGTTATCAGTATGTCAATCACCGGGCCGGGGAAATGCTCGGGTGCCCGGCGGCAGATCTGGTCGGCAAGAATATCTGGAGCGAGTTTCCCGAACTGGTCGGCCAACCGGTTCAGCGCGCGGCGGAAAAAGCCATGCGGGAGCGGGTGATGGTGCGGCTGGAAGAATACTTTCCACCCTGGAAGGCGTGGTTTGATAGCCGTTGTTATCCGACGCGCGACGGCATCTCGGTATTCTTTGCCGATATCACCGAACGCAAGAAGGCCGATGAAACCCTGCGTCAACAGCGCGATATGCTCGACCGCACCAGCCGTCTGGCGCACGTTGGCGGTTGGCAGTTTGATGTTGCCACGCTGGCCGGCGACTGGAGCGATGAAACCGCGCGCATCCATGGTGTCGAACCGAGCCAGACGATGTCGCTGGCGGAAAGCGTTGTCGCCTTCCAGGGGCCGGCACGGGTAGCGATCGAGCAGGCCATCAAAGCGGCCATCGACGACGCCCAGCCATATGAATTGGAACTGGAAATGACCGCCGCCGATGGCGTGAAGAAGTGGGTGCGCACCATCGGCTTGCCGGTGCTTGAGGGCGGCCGCGTGGTGCGGCTGGAAGGCGCTACGCAGGATGTCAGCAAACGCAAGTTGGCCGAGGCGCAAGTCAAACGCGGCGATGTGCTGCTCGATTCCTTGTTCCAGGCGCTGCCGGATTTGTTCTTCCTGATGGATGACGACGGCGTCATCCTCGATTACCGCGCCAGCCGCGATTCTGATCTTTACGTGCCGGCAGAGGCGTTTCTGGGCAAACGCATGCAAGATGTGGT
>JAIFKV010000165.1 GCA_020049415.1 Betaproteobacteria bacterium | reverse complement strand
GAAGTGGAAGCCGCCCGCGCCGTCCTGATCCAGACCGCCGCCTTGACGCCTGGCGCGCAAGGCGAAACCGTGCGCGTGACCGCGCCGGTCGCCGGCCATGTGCTGAACGTGCCGCACGAAAGCGAGGGTGCGGTGCAGCCTGGTCAGGCGCTGCTGGAGATCGGCAACCCGCAATCGCTGGAAGTGGTGGTGGAAGTGCTGTCCACGGCGGCGGTGAAAATCGATGTCGGCACGCTAGTCCAGCTCGACCGCTGGGGCGGCGAGGACACCCTGCAAGGTCGCGTCCGGCTGGTCGAACCGGCCGGCTTCACCAAGGTATCGGCCCTCGGCGTCGAGGAGCAACGGGTGCGCATCATCGTCGATATCAGCAGTCCGCCAGCGCAATGGCGACAACTCGGTGACGGCTACCGGGTCGAGGCCAGCTTCGTGCTCTGGCAAGGCAGCGAC
Organism: Betaproteobacteria bacterium; assembly: GCA_020049415.1. Lineage (GTDB taxonomy): Bacteria > Pseudomonadota > Gammaproteobacteria > Burkholderiales > Thiobacillaceae > PFJX01. Next base: position 9,190 of record JAIFKV010000165.1, on the reverse strand, counting down.
CTGCAACTGATCCCCACCAGCGCCTTGTTCCGGCACGGCGACGGCTGGGCGGTATTCATCGCCGACGCCGAACGCGCCCGCCTGTGCCCGATCCGCATCGGCCAGCGCAACGGCCTGGCGGCTCAGGTGATCGACGGCCTGAAGCCCGGCGACCAGGTTGTCGCCCATCCGGACGACAAGATCGCAGACGGCGTCAGGATCAAGTCGCGCGGGAGCTGATCAGGTGAAATATCGGCTTTGATTCCCGCGCTTGGTGGAGCCCGGGGTAAAGCATGGCTCAGTTCTCAAAACCCGAACCGCTCGCCCGCGCCAAGCAGCGTCGCGACACCCAGGATCGCGAAGATTGCCGCCGCAATGGCATGCACCAAACGGACCGGCATTCTGTCTGCGATCCGATCTCCCAGCAAAACCGCCGGCACATTGGCGATCATCATGCCGAGCGTAGTGCCCGCCACCACCGCAAACAGTGCCTGATACTGGGCAGCCAGCGCGACGGTAGCGACTTGCGTCTTGTCCCCCATCTCGGCCAAAAAGAAAGCGACCAGGGTCGTACCGAAGACGCCGTAACTCGCAAATTTCGCATCGTCTTCTTCGAACTTGTCCGGAATCAGCGTCCAAATCGCCATGGCAATAAAAGAAATGCCGAGAATCCAGCGCAGGGTTTCAGGCTCCAGTAGCGAAGTAATCCAGCTACCGAGGGCGCCAGCCAAGGCGTGATTGGCTACCGTGGCGACCAAGATGCCCAGCACAATAGGCAATGGCTTGCGAGCGACGATACCGGTAGAGATAAGAAAGGCTTCCACAGCAAGGTTCCTTGGCCGATTTATGGCGATGAATGTGTGGCCATTATCGAGGCAAAAGGGTGAGCCCAGCCGAAGGCGCAAACTTCAACATTCATGCGGCCTTGCAAGGTTCAATCCTTAACTCATGCCGTTGAAAGCCGATGCGTCGTTGAATGCTCGCTTGTGACCAGTAAGTTGGCGGCGGTTGACTTGGCAAGGCTGCTAAAGGATCAGCCACTGCTGTCAGTGGCGTTCTGGCCATCGCCGCCGCGCCGTTCCGCGACCGGAGCACCACGCCGTCATGAACTTGCTGGAACCGGCCATCGATCCGCGTTTTATCTTCGACAGCTATACCTGTCGCCAGGGCAAGGGTGTGCATCGCGCGGTGGACCGCTATCAATATTGGGCGCAACGCCATCGCTATGCCCTGAAGGTGGATATCGCCCGATACTTTCCGAGCATCGACCAAGACGTGCTCAAACGGTGTCTTCGACATTACCTGAAAGATCCCCAGACGCTGTGCTGGATGTGATCATCGACGGCGCGCCGGGGGTGGTCACCCCACTGCGCTACTTTTCCGGGGATGATCTGTTTGCCCAGGCAGCGCGGCGCGTCGGCATTCCCATCGGCAACCTGACCAGCCAGTTCTTCGCCAATCTCTATCTGGATGGGCTGGATCACTTCGTCAAGGAACAGCTCAAGGCGTCCGCCTATCTGCGCTACGTGGACGATATGATCTTGCTCGCCGACGACAAGACTCAATAATGGGCGTGGCGCGACGCCATCGGCACCAAACTGGAAAAGCTGCGTTTGACGTTGCATCCACGCAAGTGCCATCTGAAGCCGACCGGCGACGGTCTGGATGTCCTGGGTTATCGGGTCTTCCCCGGACATCGCCAACTGCGCAACGACAACGGCCACCGCTTCGCGCGCAAGTTGAGTGGTATGGCGCGTGCTTATGCGGCGGGTCGTTACGAACTGGCCGATTTCAAACCCAGCATCATGAGCTGTATCGGCCATGCCCTGCAGGCCGATACACTGGGCTTGCGCCGGGCCATTTTCGGCGGTGTATCATTCCAGCGGGATTCGGCCGAACGGCAGCCGGCCCCGTGCAGCGCGGTGGTTCGTGGAACAACAACAGTAACAGGGTGCGTTCCGCCAACCGCAACAACAACAACGGCTTTCATCTCTCCAGTCCGTCCGTGCCGGTCGTTTTAATGGCTGGTCAGCCCGGAGTCGCGCCGATCAAGGTCGGCACGAGTGTGGCGCGGATGACCATAAGCCGGGTTCCTGAGCGGGGGGAAACCTTCGTTCGAATAGCAGGCCATGCGGTACGCCACATGGCAGGCGGTTACATTGGTAGCGCAAGCGAACGGGTAACCGCCATTTGAATACGTGATTTTCAGATCAGGAGTGGGTTATGGGTGCACAAGAACTGTTGAAACAAGCCTTGAAACTCGCGCCGGAAGAACGCTTTGCTCTGGCCGATCAGGTTTTGCACAGCCTGGACCGGCCGGACCCGGCCATCGATCGGGTGTGGTTGGATGAGGCCGAGCGTCGGCTGGCCGCCTATCGCGCAGGCAAGGTCGAGGGCATTCCGGCGGAAGCAATTTTCGGCGTAATCGAATGAGTCTGATCTTCTCGCCCGAGGCGCGGTGGGAATTTGAGGAGGCCGAACGCTATTACGAGCGCCAGGCGCCTGGCTTGGGCGCAGCCTTCCGGGCCGCCATCAAAGAGGCGCTGCCGCGTATTCGCGCCTGGCCGTTGTCGTGCCCGGTGGAGCGAGGAAGTATCCGCCGGCTGGTATTGAGCCGCTTTCCATACAAGCTGCTCTACTCAGTCGAAAGCGATCATTTGTATGTCATCGCGGTCGCGCACCAGCACCGGGAACCAGAATATTGGGTGGGTCGCGCCAACAGTAGATCGGATGCAGCGTAGCGGAACCCGAGATTCAACCAGAATCACCCCAGATTCCAGTCTTTGGTCTGCACCTAGGCTACAAACGATGTATTGGAGCATAGGATGAAATGGGTTTTATGAGGGGGGGGTGTCGGCAGCTTGGCGTTTACCCCGCCGGTGCCTGCGTTCAGCTTCGACGATTTGGAAAAGTTGGAGAAAGAGGAACAGGCCGATCTCTTGCAAAAGGCGCGTAACGCGGCAAACAGCGAGAACTTCGGCAGTGTGAGGTCTTATCTGGATCAAGCGCGGAACAAGGGGTTTGCGCCCAAGCAGGTGAACGCCGTGGCTTCGCTGATCTCCAGCCAGGAAGCGGCGAAGGCGGAGCGGGATCGGCGCGCCGAGGAGGTCCGGCGGCAGGAAGATGCTCGTAGGTTGGCCGAGGCAGAGGCGGCACGCCGCCGCGCGCAATCGAGTGGATCTAGCGGGTCGTATGGGGTGTCCGTGGATGGCACGAGCAATTCCTATTCTAAGACACGACTTTCGTCGCACGCTTCACCGTGGAGATGCGAATTTCTCTGTGGAAAGTCGGCTAACGTTGTGACACTTGATGCGATGGATAAGAATGATGCCGAAAATCGTGCACATCAATATGGGAAACAAAATTGTTGGTCTTTGAGCAGACAGCTATTTGAGCCGATGTGGGGACGATTGGCTGCTTGTACAAAGCAATAACGTGTGTGGCCGTCGCATCAATCCAGGGTGGCCGAAAAATGTGTGACATAACTGTAGCCCGGATGCAATGCAATGAAATCCGGGGCTGCCCATGGTGAAGGCATGAAGCATACGCAGATCATCGAGAATTTCGCCGGCCCCCATGAGCAACTCGCCGAAGACCTGGGCAACCTCTACTACGACGCCCTGGCCGAGTTCCTGATCGTGTTCGCCGCCAAGATGGCCCGCGATAGCGAGGCCGACCGGAGCCGTGGGCGTCCCAGGCTGGCGGCTGAACTGGATGCCTGCGCCCAGCACCTCGATGCCGCCGCCCGTCATATCCGGGCCGCTTGGGATATCTGCGCACCCCATGTAACACCTGATGCCACGACCGACGGTCGATGAACTGGGCCGACCTGCTCGACTGGACGCTGCGCATTCTGGGCGGCTTGGCGGCCTTGGTCGGGTTGGCGCTGTTTGTGACCTTGCTGGGCAATCTAGGCAAGGGATTCGCCTGGCTGGGCAAGGCGGCCTGGCGGCTAGCCAAGTGGCTGTCGCGGCTGGTTCGGTCACCCCGGCAGGCGTTGCTGGAGGCGGTCGATCACAGTGCCCTGTTTGCTTTCGCGCTGTTTCCGTTCACCTGGTTGTTTGAAAAACTCTGGTTGCAGCCCCGGCTGAAACGGCTGGCCCGCGAACAGAATTTGAGCCGGCAGGTCGGCGATCAAGCGCAGTCAGCCGATTTGCCGGCCCCCACTCAAAGGAACGAATACCGTGACATTTTCACCCCGGCCACAACCGCTCCCCATATACCCGCCCCACTGGTCGAGTTGGTGCGGTTGTGGAAAACGGGGTTTGATATTCAGCCGCTTTTCAAGCTGCCGAGTAGCGAGATGTTCATCCTGTCCTACTACGTCTACCCGCAGCTTTGGGAAGCGGATGTGCCATCTATTCTGGTCGAGGCCACCCAGTCTCGCGGCGATCTACCCCGTTGGCGGCTGGCGATGCCATCCGGCAAGGATGTGCTCTGCGTCGAGATCGACGAGGCCGAATTCCTCGCCTGGTGGCGGCAGACCTTTTTCAATGAGAAAAACGAGATGGATTTGGCTGGCTGGCAGCGAGTCAGCGAACTGACCATCGGTTGGTGCGAGGCACACGGTTACCCAAACTGGCGTTACATGCCTGATCCCCCAAGCCTGGAGGATCAACAGCGCTGGCGCGAAGGACTGGTTGCCGAACTGGCGGCCTATCATGATGCGGTGCTCTACGCACGGACCTGGGACTCGAGCGTCCCACGTGTAGCTTTGTGGCGAGAAGAAATTGTCGCCCGCTACGGGCCGTTGCATGCCCCGGAGCGCGACTGGAAGACCAATAAGCTTCGCCCGGTTCAAAGCGGCTGGGCCGGCGACTTTGCCCTCTGGCTCGAAAAAAGTCAGCCGATGCGACTGATCGACTTGCTGCTAGTCGAGAACGGCACGGAAGGTCTGGTGAACCGCATGAATCGGAAGTCCATGCCGCCATACCGCCGGGATGAACTGGTTCAGGCCGTGCCACCTCGTTGGGTTTTGGCAGAGGATTCGAGCGACTCGGTCTGCCTATTATTAGTATCGATCCCGGATGACCGGGGTGGCGAAACCATGAAGGTCCGTTTTCCCGGTGCCTGGACAGAAAGCCCGGACTGGCCGAATCATGGCCCGTTCATTTCCCTTCGGGATCGTTACATCGTGACGAACGAGGACGGCTTGAGCGGTCTGATCGATCTGGATGGACGCTTCACCGTACCCTGCCAATATGCCTACCTGCATGAAGGGCAGGCGAACGGTGCATGCTTCGAGGCTGCAACGACGCTCAAAGCAGACAATCGGGGCGAAATGCTCTGCGATCTGATCGACGGCGATGGCAGGCGCATCAACCCGCCCGGCCTGAAAGTGTTGGCTGGCATGCTCAGGCGCGATGGCTGCGTGGTCACCCCGGAAGACGACACCCAACCCTTGCGTCTGGACTGGATGGACATCACCGGCGTCGTGCGCAATGGTGAAATGTTGCTTACTCCAAATGAACTGCGCTGGTCGGCTGTCGGCAACATGAGCGATGGCCTTCGGCTGGCCCGCTGCCCGGATAGTGGGCTATGGGGTTTCTTGGACAAGACCGGCGCGGTGGCCATTCAACCGGCATTCAGTCATGCATCTTGGTTCGATAACGGTCTAGCTAAAGTTGGCATCGAGCCGGGAAAGGTTGGCCTGATCGAACGGGATGGCACATGGCGCATCCAGCCTGTGTGGACAGACATCTGGCCGGAATCCAGGCAATGCTACGTGGTGAAAAACGAGCTTGCGGAATTGGGTGGCATCAATCCCGCTGGAGAGGTCATCGTGTCGTTCCAGACAGAAGAAGAACTGACGCAGGACGCCCCGCAAAACAGGAAGCAAGATCCGCGATTTGGTTTGGGGGAGGATTTTGACCCGATCGAACGGGTCATGCGCCAATGGCGGCAAAGCACCCTGCGCAAACATGTGGACGCCGCCAAGACAGAAGACAGCCTGGCTTCGCTGGAAGGCGTATTCGACTCGAATGCACGCACCCGCGATCTGATCGAGGCTGGGGTCTGGTTTATGCCGGTCCGCGTTCTGCGCGACAAGTCCGATGGCCTGCTGCAACCCAAGACCGGAGAGACCGGGCACATCTTTGCCGAGTACCCGGTTTCGCTGTCGATCTTTGATCTATCCGTGGAGGCTCCGGTCGCGGGGCTGGCCAGCGCGCCACAGGCGATTGTGGGAGTGCTGTGGCGGGATTTGGCTGTTGACGAGAAAACAAAGCAAAACACAATTTAGCTTGCCCCACTATCGGTTAATTACCCGGGTTGCTAACGAGGCGGCGCGGCTGAGGGACATGCTTGAGACTGCCTCGCTGAACTTGATTCCAAACCGCACAAATAGGCTGCGTGGCGGGTTTCAGCGTGAAGCCACCATTCAAATGGCTGCTCTGAGTAATCAATGACGGCTCATGACCGCGCCCGTTGTTGGCCAGAACTTCAATGACCGCAGTTGCCGCCAATTTGATGGCCATGCGTGACAAACGGTCGTCAGCTTATCGATCACAAGCAGGGATTCAGGGACTCAGCAGACATCAACGACTGAAGTTTTGCCTTCATGAGATATCTACCCAATCCTCTTTGCTGCCAGGAAGTCAGCTTATCCGGCGGTTGATGAACCGCCGTGATTGCCAATGTGTCGAGTCCGCTGGCCTCGTGAAACACCACCTCACCACTGGCGTTGACCTTCTCAACAAGGCCTATCTTCACAAGGGGTTAGTGGTAAAAAACAAGCGGTCGACTGAGGAGTCTGGGGTCAATGTACCGCTGCAATTTTAAATGCCTTGCGTTCAACGCTAGACTGGCCTGTGCCCTGCTTGGACTGGGTGCGCTGGCTGATCCTGTCGATGCTGTGGCCGCCAGCGCCACCCAGGGGCGACGCCCTGAAGGCGCTGCGCATTCCAATGGCCGGCTTCATCGACAGCGAGGTGCGTTTCAAGCGTGGCAGCGGACAAGACTGGAGTCTGTTCATCAAGAGCGGCGGCAGCGGCCGCTTGTCTGGCAGCGCGGCGACCACGCTGACGCATGGCGTCGACTTTGCCTGCCGTGGTGGCTGGGTCGAGTTGCTGACTCCGGTGCGCACCAGCCGCAAGACTGAGCAAGGCTGGTTCGAGGGCAAGACCACTCTGCTGCTGAATAAGGCCAGCCCCAGCGGCCTGACGCTGGCGGCACGCTTTTCCGGCGGCAAGCGCAGCACCCTGTACCAGCAATTGAGCCTGCCCATCCCCGGCACCAGCATCCGGCTCAACGAGTCCATCCGCTGGCCCGACATCAGCGAGCCGGCGCCGCCCCGCACTGACACCGCGACACCGGCACCTGAGGCTCCCGCCGTGGCCCAGACGCGTCAACATCTGTCTGCGAGCCTGCTCGGGCCGGTGCTGTTGGCCGGTTTGCAGCCTGCCGACTTGGGTGTGCGCGCCACCCTCAAAGCCACGCGATCCGAGCAAGTGGCCGCACTGGACGAGCGCCTGCGCAATGCCGGCATTGGCTACCAGGTGCTGCGTCAGCCGATCTGGTCGGGCAACGCATACCATTTTGAGCTGCTGATCCTGCCCGCAGGCAGCATAGCGCCCTGGCGGCCCAGCCTGCTGTGGGTCGAGCAGGAACTGCGCCGTACTCGTCACCCGCTGGCCGAGCCGGGCTCGGTGCAGTTCGATCCGCAAGGCTACCGGGTCACACTGACGCTGTCGGGCAGTGTGCAGGCGCAAGAGGTGGCCAGCCCCAGAGCCGGGGCACCTTGGCGCACGCAGTGCCCGGTTGCTGCTGGTGATGAAGTAGCGAGGTATTGAGCCGTGGTCACGCGTAGAGAATTTTCCTTTGCCGCACTCGCTTCCGTTGCTGGACTTGCGGCCTTGTCTTCTTGTTCATCCGGAGCAGGCGCCATGAATTACGATGCGGCGGTGCAAGACATCTGGCGCCACAGCAAGGGCGAGCCCGGCGAAAAGCCTGCGCTCATGCGTGAGCTGGTGCGCTACGCGACTTTGGCGCCGTCGAGTCACAACACGCAATGCTGGAAATTTCGCATTGAAAGTGACGCTATTTCGATTCTGCCGGATCTTGCTCGCCGATGTCCGGCGGTCGATCCGGATGACCACCACCTCTACGTTTCGCTGGGCTGTGCCGCCGAAAACCTGATTCAAGCGGCATTGGCACATGGTCTGATGGGACATGCCGGCTTCGATGCCGCTGGCGGTAACGCTCTGCACCTATCGCTGGAATCGACCCGCGCGGCCGCTTCCAACCTGTTTCAGGCCATACCCGAACGTCAAACCACCCGTGGCGAATACGACGGAAAACCACTCTCCCGGCAGGAGCTTGAACTGCTTGAAAAGGCCGGCACCGGTAACGGCGTTCGCTTGATCTTCCTCACCGAGCGTGCGGCCATGGAGAGTGTTCTGGAGTATGTCGTTCAAGGCAATACAGCCCAGATGAACGATCTTGCTTTCGTCGAGGAATTGAAGCGGTGGATTCGTTTCAGCGGCGACCAGGCCGTGCGCACCGGCGATGGGCTCTACGCGGCATCGTCAGGCAATCCGTCTTTGCCGCCGTGGTTGGGCAGCCGGCTATTTGACGTGTTCTTTACGCCAAAGAACGAGAACGACAAGTACGCAAAACAGGTGCGAAGTTCATCAGGAATCGCGATCTTCGTTGCTGACCAAGCCAGCCCTGCGCAGTGGGTCGAAGTGGGCCGCAGTTACCAGCGCTTCGCGCTCCAGTCGGCGGCATTGGGAATTCGTAACGCATTTCTCAACCAACCGGTTGAGGTGCCGAAACTGCGGCCGCAATTTGCGTCGTTTCTGGGCATAGGTGGGCGCAGACCGGATCTGGTGGTTCGCTTTGGGCGCGGCCCGAAACTGCCAGCCTCCCTGCGACGCCCGTTGCAGGCGGTGCTGGTCTGATTCGAAGCCAAGTCTCGCCGACAGACGTCAAATAAGCAGACTTCATGGGTGCGAGGGTGGAGAGCGAGTGTTTCAATCACTCAACGAAATGCGGTATTTTGCCCCTTGGAGCAATTGTCACTTTGAATCGTTACCATGCATTCCCTTTCCTGGCATTCCCTTTCCCGCCGGCCTCACCCCGCGCAACACGTTGTCCTCTCTCCAGCCCCGCTTGCGGGCGAGGGGAGTGCTGTCATCGCCGCCGCCGCGAAACGCCTCAACGAACTGCGCGAGAACGGGCTGAACCCGCCCGAGTGGGTGGATTGGGTGAT
>JAIFKV010000186.1 GCA_020049415.1 Betaproteobacteria bacterium | reverse complement strand
GCAAAAAGAGCCTGCCGAAGGCGAAGATCAGACAGACATTGTGTTACTGACCCATGTCGCCAAGGAAAAGGCGGTGAATGCGGCGATGGCAAATATCGAAGCACTGCCCAGCATTGCCGGCAAGGTGACGCGTATTCGACTTGAACAATTGAACGGCTGATATGCACTATCTCAGTACGCGCGGCGATAAATCCGCTCTGACCTTCTCGCAAATTCTGCTCGGCGGCCTGGCGCCCGATGGCGGCCTGTATTTGCCGGAAACCTATCCCAGATTCAGCATCGACGATCTGAGCACGATGCGTGACATGGATTACCGGCAACTGGCTTTTGCCGTGATGTCGCGGCTGGCTGATGATATTCCGGCGGCGGATTTGCGGGCGCTGATTGACAAGACCTATACCACCGAAGTTTATAGTCACGGTCGTAAAGATTCAGATTTCAGTCAGATTGCGCCGGTACGCAAGCTGGAAGATGGCTTGTATTTACTGGAACTCTCGAATGGCCCGACTTTGGCGTTCAAGGATATGGCCATGCAGTTGCTCGGCAACTTGTTCGAGTACGCGCTCGATAATGCCGGACAAGACATCAATATTCTAGGCGCAACGTCTGGCGATACTGGTTCTGCTGCCGAATACGCGATGCGCGGCAAGCATAATGTGCGTGTCTTCATGCTGTCGCCGCTATCGGGCATGACCCGCTTTCAGCAGGCGCAGATGTACAGCCTGCAAGACGCCAATATCTTCAATATCGCCGTGCGAGGGGTATTTGACGATTGCCAGGATATTGTCAAAAGCGTCTCCAATGACCTTGAGTTCAAAGCGAAATATCGCATTGGCGCGGTGAATTCGATTAACTGGGCGCGGGTTGCGGCGCAGGTCATTTATTACTTCAAAGCCTATTTCGCTGTTACCGCAAACAACGATCAGAAAGTCAGCTTCTCGGTGCCTTCAGGTAATTTCGGCAACGTCTGTGCCGGCCATATCGCGCACATGCTGGGCCTGCCGGTACAAAAATTGATCGTCGCTACCAACGAGAACGACGTCCTTGATGAGTTTTTCCGCACCGGGATTTACCGCCCGCGCACCGCTGCGGAGACGTTGCACACCTCGAGTCCGTCGATGGATATTTCGAAAGCGTCCAACTTCGAGCGATTTATTGCTGATTTGGCTGGACGCAATGCGGTTCAGGTTGCCGAATTTTGGAAAGCAGTCGACTCGGGCGGTAGTTTTGACTTGAATCCAAGTGGCTTGTTCGATCAAATCAAGCAATACGCTCTTGAATCCGGTTCCAGCAGTCACGCGGATCGGATTCAGACCATTCGCATGGCGTGGGAAAAGTACCACACCATGATCGATACCCATACTGCGGATGGATTGAAAGTCGGCTTGGAGCATCGTGAAGCGGGCATACCGCTGGTCTGTCTGGAAACCGCTTTGCCGGCCAAGTTCGAGGACAGTATTCTGGAAGCGCTCGGCGTTCAGCCCGAGCGGCCGGCTGGGTTGGAAAACCTGGAGTCTCTGCCGCAGCGTGTCGAAACCATGAATGCCGAGGTTGCGGCAATCAAGGCTTACATTGCAGGCCACGCAAGTGACTGATGTTTTGGCGCGATGGCTGCGCTTTGGCATTCTATTGCTGGTTTGCGGTTCAGGCCTGGCCTTTGGTTTTTCGCAAGCATTCCAGTGGGATAACAAGTCTGCGCCAAGTGCGGAAGTCGATGTACGCGGTCTGCCGCCGGAGGCACGCGAGACGTTGCAACTCATCCAACGCGGCGGTCCATTCCCTTATTCAAAGGATGGCACTCGATTCGGCAACCGAGAGGGTCTATTACCGGCTCAGTCGCGCAATTACTACCGTGAGTACACGGTACCAACACCCGGCTTGAAGCATCGTGGCGCACGTCGCATCGTGGCTGGAAGTGGCGGCGATTATTGGTATACCGCCGATCACTACCGAACCTTCAAGCGCATCCGCGATAGGTCTGCTGAAGCACATCAATCGGATGAAAAAAGATGAACAGGGTCGGCTTGGCAAAAATTGAAAAAGCGGTCCGAGCAGTGCTTGCACAACCGGAATTGAATGGCGTTTATCGACTGTCTCACCCCGGCATTGACTTCATGCCTGTGCTGGATGGACGCATAATGGTCGATAAACAGACTTTTCTGATTGCGGTCGGACAAGCGCTCGAATTCCCGGATTACTACGGCAATAACTGGGATGCGCTCGAGGAATGTCTCAGTGACATGAATTGGCACACCGGTCCAATTGCCCTGCTGATCAAACACGCCGAGATGATTCCCGCCTCGGTGCTCTCTCTTTTTCTGGAAATCTTTGATCCGATCGCCGCACAATGGGCGCTGGACGGTCGTGCCTGCAGTTTGTTTTTATGTGGGCTTGAGAACGCGGATATTCCCTCGCTGGCTTAACCGGGTTAATTGTCCGCAGTTACGCTGCTGCGTTCCATCAGCAGGCGTTAATGCACTTCGTCGTGCCGATGTCGCCGCCAGATCATGGTCATCATCAGACTGATGAACGAACCAAAAAGGGTGATAACCCAATGAATATGCATGCCTTCACTCACCATCAAGGTGTAAGCGCCCAGCAAAATCAGAATGCCGAGGTTTTCATTGAAATTCTGTATGGCGATGGAATGCCCCGCACCCATCAGCAAATGTCCGCGATGCTGGAGTAATGCATTCAGCGGCACCACAAAAAAGCCGGAAAGGACGCCAATAAAAAACAGCAATACCGCAGCCAACTGCCAGTCTGTAACAAAGGCCATTGCAACCACCGCAAAGCCCAGAACGATGCCGGCGGGAAGTACTTTGACCGAGCTTTCGAGCTGAATCCATTTACCCGCCATTGCCGCGCCAACCGCAATGCCGACTGCTGACATCGCGGTAAGTTGTGTAGCTTGAGTGAGGTCAAAATTCAAATTGAACGCGGCCCAGGCCAAAACCACCAGTCGTAATGTCGCCCCTACGCCCCAGAATAAAGTGGTTACCGCTAGAGAAACCTGACCAAGCGGATCCTTCCATAGCAGCTTGAAGGAGTGCCAGAAATCATGCAGCAGAAATACCGGGTTGCGCTTCGGGATTCTGTGGTCGGGCGGTAGACGCGGGATATAGATGTTGAACCAGGCTGCCAGGATATACAGGCTGAGGATCAGTACGATGGCGAACTTTGGCGTTGATATCCAATCGGCAATCCCCCATTCGATCAAAACGACACCGACTATTTTCGGGCTGATCAACAAACCGCCAAGCACCGCACCAAGGATGATGGCGGCCACGGTGGCGCCTTCCATCCAGCTATTGGCTTTGACCAGCAAGTTAGGTGGCAGGAACTCGGTCAGGATGCCGTATTTGGCTGGGGAGTACGCCGCTGCGCCAAGTCCGACGATGGCATAGGCATAAAGTGGTTGCATGCCAGCCAACATCGCGATGCAGCCGATAACTTTAATGCTGTTGCTGATGAACATGACCCGTCCCTTCGGGTAAGCATCAGCAAATGCACCGACGAATGGCGCCAGCAGGATATAAGAAAGGATGAAAAATTGTTGCAGCAGCGGCACGTGCCAGTCGGGAGCCGATAGCGACATGAGCAGGGCAATCGCGGCAAAAAGAAGCGCGTTATCTGCCAGCGCCGAAAAAAACTGGGCGGTAAGAATGATGTAAAAGCCGCGATTCATCTGGCCTGGAATCGACGTTTGAATGAGTTTGGCACGGCAGAGGAGGAGGGAGTTTGCTAACGGTTTAGAAATGCCGGCGCTTTATAACACGAGGCGATTTCAATAAGTTGCCGTCTTGCAATGAGATCGTCTCGATTGCTGCATGGGAAAATTGTCCAGTCATGTCTGAGGTCTTTCTGATTGCACGATTGGCAGCAGCAAAGTGGGCCGATTTTGCTGACAAGGATTCGAGCCCATCAACCTGACGGCCTTGCAATCAATCCGGCTAACGTCACAAAACGATCCAGGATGGGTTTCAGATCTGCTCTTTGCGGCTGTCATAAATAAACAAAATATGATTGAATCGCATAATTAAATTTTATCTGCACATAAACGAATGGCCGACCGTCGACTGCAAGTATTTCACACTGTCGCGAAACAACTGTCCTTCACCAAAGCGGCGGAATTGTTGTTCATGACCCAGCCTGCTGTGACTTTCCAGGTAAAGCAACTGGAAGAACATTTCAATACACGTTTGTTTGAGCGCTCGCATGGCAAGATTTCCCTCACTGCGGCGGGGGAGTTGGCGTTGGATTATGCGGAACGCATTCTCAATATGACCGGTGAAATGGAGGCGCGCATCTCGGAACTCACCGGTCAGGTCAGCGGACCATTGTTGATCGGCGCATCAACCACGATTGCTGAATATATGCTGCCGCGCCTATTGGGCGAGTTCAAGCAGAAGCATCCGGAAATCCAGGCCAGGTTGACCGTTGCGAATTCTGAAACGATCGAGAACAAGGTTACAGACCATACGCTGGATATGGGCTTGATCGAGTCAGCCTCGCATCATCCCAATCTGGTGACCCGCATATGCTGCGAAGATGAACTGGTGATGATTTGCGCACCATTCTCGGATCTGGCAAATCTAGCCTGCGTCACTCCCAAACAAGTCGCTACGCATCCTTACATCAGTCGTGAGTCGGGTTCCGGTACGCGGGAGTGCATTGACGAATTCTTTCGCAAGAACGGGGTTTCACTTGATGAAGTCAATCTGGTCATGGAACTTGGCAGTCGAGAAGCCATCAAGGGCGCTGTTTCGGCGGGATTAGGCGTTGCCGTACTTTCAAGCACCACCGTGTTAAAAGAAATCAAGCTGGGTGAATTGGTCTCGATTCCGCTGGATCCGCCTTTGCGGCGACAACTTTCATTGGTCTATCCGCAGGAGAAGTTTCGCAGCAAGCTGCTTCAATCTTTTCTCGATTTCCTCGACCAAAGTCCGATGATCAAGAATTTCGTTTTTCCGAAAATCAAGCAATGACAGCGGATGAACGTCGGCTATTGCGCCTGTTTCGGGCGCTTTCCGAAACCAGGCAGGCCGGTTTGCTCGACTATGCCGAGTTCTTGCTGGCCCGTGTTATGCCCGATGCCGAGCCGGTTGCGTCAACACCTGTCGAAATCGAGCGCCCGGCGCAGGAGAGCGTTGTCAAAGCCATCAAAAGACTGCGGGAAACTTATCCCATGCTCGATCGTGGCAAACTGATACACGAAACGGCAGCGCTGATGAGCCAGCACCTTGTGCAGGGACGCACCGCTGTCGAGGTGATTGATGAACTTGAGGCGCTGTTTCTGCGTCACTATGTTTCTTCGCAAGATCCGCAGTAGTTTCAATCCTCCGCCTGCCGGAGAATCAAGATGTCCACACAAGGAATAATCAACATGAGTAACGCCGACCAAGCTGAACTGGATAAATTCAGTCAACTCGCCCATCGCTGGTGGGATGTCAATTCCGAATTCAAGCCGCTACACGAGATTAATCCGCTGCGATTGCAATGGATTTCTGGTTTGGCTGGCGGCCTGCAGGGCAAGCGGGTTGTTGATGTTGGCTGCGGTGGCGGGATTTTGTCTGAAAGCATGGCGGTTCAAGGCGCCCAGGTCACCGGTATTGATCTGGCGGAAAAGCCGCTCAAGGTCGCCAAGTTGCATCAACTTGAATCAGGCGTTCAAGTCGACTACCGACTCATCGCCGCTGAAGATCTTGCCGCAGCGGAGCCAGAAAGCTTTGATGTGGTGACGTGCATGGAAATGCTTGAACATGTTCCAGACCCGCTTTCCGTGATGACCGCCTGCGCGCGTATGGTGAAGCCGAATGGCTGGGTTTTTTTCTCCACCCTGAATCGCAACCCGAAGAGTTATTTGTTCGCCATCGTTGGCGCCGAATATGTGCTGAACATGCTGCCCAAGGGAACGCACGAATGGTCAAAATTCATCAAGCCGCATGAACTTGCGTCCTATGCACGCCAAGCTGGGCTGGACTCGGTCGAGTTGATGGGCATGACTTACAACCCGTTCTTGAAATCTTACAAGCTGGAACGTAATACCGACGTGAACTATCTGCTTGCTTGTCGCCGCGCCTGAACGCAAATACGCAGAATCTGTGATGCAGAACCGAATCAACGCTGTCCTGTTCGATCTTGATGGCACCTTGGTCGATACCGCGCCTGATCTTGGCGCGGCGCTCAACGCAATGCGGGAAAAACGTGGACTCGGCGTTATTTCGGCGCTGGAATATCGACCGCAATCGTCGCATGGCGTGCAAGGTTTGCTTCGTATCGGATTCGATGTCGATCGAGAACACGCTGACTTTGCCGGTTTGAGAGAAGAGTTTCTCGCACATTACGCCGCCAATCTGACCCGTAATTCCCCCCTTTTTCCTGGTATGGCGGACGTTCTTGATGACCTCGATGCGCGCGCCATCAAGTGGGGCATCGTGACCAACAAACCAACCAGATACACCGATCCGCTACTCGCTCATCTCGGCTTGAGCGAACGGGCGGCGTTTGTTGTTTCTGGCGACACTTGCCCGCACCCCAAACCACATCCCGAGCCGTTGTTCCTCGCCTGCAAGATTGCCGCTGTAGAAGCGCAGCATTGTCTTTATGTTGGTGATGCAGAGCGCGATGTGCAAGCCGCAAACGCAGCCGGCATGCCGGCGCTGGTTGCACTTTATGGTTATCTGGGGGAGGCCGATCGTCCGCAAGAATGGGGTGCTCGCGGGTTTATCGATACGCCAGCCGAATTACTTGATTGGGTTTAACGTGATATTTCGATCGGCGTCACTATTCATCAAGGCCAGTATTTTGCTTTCTCAGGCAAGACCCAGCGCACGCCCCCTTTCGGATCGGCCTTGTCGCCGAGATAGCGCGGAATCACATGAATATGCAGATGCGGCACACTTTGGCCGCCTGCCAGACCTTGATTGATGCCGATGTTGTAGCCATCCGGTTGATGGCGTTCGTCAAGGATCTTCTTGGCTTGAGTCAGCGCGCGCAACAAAGCGATTTGCTCCTCTTCTGTGGCATCGAACAGCGTGGGAAAGTGGCGCTTGGGAATGATTACGGTATGTCCCGGCGAAACGGGAAAGCCATCTTTGTAAACCACAGTGAGATTGTCTTCGGCAAGAATGCGCGCGGGATCGAGAACGCAGAAAGGGCAGGGTTTGGCGGTCATGGTGTCGGGACGATTCAAGAAAGGTTTGATGTGCG
Source organism: Betaproteobacteria bacterium (assembly GCA_020049415.1). Taxonomy (GTDB): domain Bacteria; phylum Pseudomonadota; class Gammaproteobacteria; order Burkholderiales; family Thiobacillaceae; genus PFJX01. The sequence goes on along the minus strand of JAIFKV010000186.1, from coordinate 12,931 downwards.
CGCTATTATCCTGATGCGACATGGAAAACGGAAAAATCCGCGTCTAGGAGTCTGTCGGACTTTGGTCGTCGATAGAAAAAATCGGGCCCGCCGAGGCTGTTTTTTGCCGGATTCGCCGCCGCATGGTTGTTCCAAGGGGCAGCGGAGTCGTAGCGCTTTAGCGCGTACGAATCCGGCGTACCCCTTGCGGGTGCAAGAAACCGGCAAAAAAAGAGCCGGCGCGGTCGATTTTTCGCTTATACCCCCCGGGACTTTCCCGCTTATACCCCCCGGGACTCTACAGCCGACGATTCCAAAGTCCGACAGGCTGCTAGCCGAAAAGACAATTTTTCCAGTCCGTTTTTGTTGGCGATGCCGCCTTTATGGGGGAGGGGCAATCCGGTATCATTCCGTGTCCCTGTATCAGCCAATTTTATGACCCGTTACGTATTTGTTACCGGTGGTGTGGTTTCCTCCTTGGGTAAAGGCATCGCAGCCGCGTCACTGGGTGCGATTCTCGAATCTCGCGGTCTCACCGTGACCCATCTCAAACTCGATCCTTACATCAACGTCGATCCGGGCACCATGAGCCCGTTTCAACATGGCGAAGTCTTTGTCACCGAAGATGGCGCGGAAACCGATCTCGATCTGGGCCACTACGAACGCTTCACCCGCGCCAAGATGGGCCGACGCAACAACTTCACCACGGGTCAGATTTATGAGTCGGTGATCAAGAAGGAGCGACGCGGCGAGTATCTGGGCAAGACCGTGCAGGTCATCCCACATATTACTGACGAGATCAAGGCCTACATCAAACGCGGCGCCGAAGGTGCTGAAGTAGCGATCATCGAAGTCGGCGGCACGGTAGGCGATATCGAATCGCTGCCGTTCCTGGAGGCAATTCGCCAGATGGGGATAGAAGAAGGACGCAACGCGACCTGTTCCATCCATCTGACCTTGTTGCCCTATATCCCTACTGCCGGTGAATTGAAAACCAAGCCAACGCAACACTCCGTCAAGGAATTGCGTGAAATCGGTATTCAGCCTGACGTGTTGCTGTGTCGAGCAGATCGATCTATCCCGGCAGAAGAGCGGCGCAAGATCGCACTGTTTTGCAACGTCATTCCGGAAGCGGTGATCGAGGCGCTGGACGCCACTTCCATCTACAAGATTCCGTCCATGTTGCATGATCAGATGCTGGATGAAATCGTTTGCCACAAGTTGGGATTGCTCGCCAAAGCGGCTGATTTATCGGTCTGGAAGCGGCTTATCCATGCCTTGGAGCATCCTCAACATCAGGTCGATATTGCTTTCGTCGGCAAATATGTTGATCTGACCGAGTCCTATAAATCCTTGTCGGAAGCCTTGATCCACGCCGGTATTCATACCCAGAGCAAGGTCAACATTCATTACATCGATTCCGAAGTTATCGAGAATGAAGGCTGTGAAGCGTTGGCTGCCATGGACGCTATTCTGGTTCCAGGCGGTTTTGGCATTCGCGGCACTGAAGGCAAGATTTGCGCGATTCGCTATGCTCGTGAACACAAAATTCCCTATCTGGGAATCTGCCTGGGGATGCAATTGGCGGTGGTTGAATACGCGCGTGATGTCGCCGGCATGGTTGGCGCCCACTCCACCGAATTCGAACCAGCTACGCCTTATCCGGTTATTGGCCTGATCACCGAATGGCTAACCGCTGATGGTCATTTCGAACGGCGCAACGAAAACTCCGATCTCGGGGGGTCCATGCGCCTCGGCGGGCAGGTATGCCATTTGGAAGCTGGATCACTCGCGCGTGCGGTGTATGGCAAGGACGAAATCATCGAGCGGCATCGGCATCGATTTGAAGTCAACAACGCTTTGCGCCCAACTTTGGAAAGCGCCGGTCTGATTGTTTCCGGTCGCGCGCCGGGAACCGATCTGTGCGAAATGGTCGAATTGCCGCAAACAGTGCATCCATGGTTTGTCGCTTGTCAGTTTCATCCTGAATTTACCTCTAATCCGCGCGAAGGCCATCCCCTGTTCAAAGCTTTTGTCGAGGCAGCGCTGGAGAATCAAAATGGGAGAGCAGCATGAAACTTTGTGGTTTTGAAGTCGGGCTGGATCAGCCGTTATTTCTGATAGCGGGTCCATGTGTTATTGAATCAGAGCAAATGGCGATGGACACCGCCGGTCGGTTAAAAGAAATTTGCGCCGCTGCCGGCGTCAACTTTATCTACAAGTCGTCCTACGACAAGGCGAATCGATCTTCCGGTACATCATTTCGCGGGCTGGGAATGGATGAAGGTTTGCGTATCCTCTCTGAAGTGAAAAAGCAGATCGGCGTGCCGGTCATCACCGATATTCATGGTATCGATGAAATTGCCGCGGTCAGTGCGGTTGTCGATGTGTTGCAGACGCCCGCATTTCTATGTCGTCAGACCGATTTCATCCAGGCTGTCGCTGCTTCTGGCCGGCCAGTAAACATCAAGAAGGGGCAGTTTCTCGCCCCTGGAGACATGAAAAACGTGGTTGACAAGGCAAAAGCAGCTAATGGTGGTGCCGATAACATCATGGTCTGCGAGCGCGGTGTTTCGTTTGGTTACAACACGCTGATCTCTGATATGCGCGGCCTGGCTATCATGCGCGAGACCGGCTGCCCGGTGGTATTCGATGCGACCCACTCGGTGCAGCAGCCCGGCGGGCAGGGTGATCGTTCGGGCGGGCAGCGCGAGTTTGTGCCCGTTTTGGCGCGCGCGGCTGTTGCGGTCGGTATTGCCGGCCTGTTTGCCGAGACGCACCCAGACCCCGCGAAAGCAATGTCTGACGGACCTAATGCATGGCCATTGCATTTAATGCAAGAATTGTTGGAAACACTCAGGGATATCGACACCCTGGTGAAGCAAAAGGGCTTTATCGAAGCTCGTATTATGTGAAACAGCGAGTCCGTCATAACCCATTGACGGATTTTTACGTGTTGACCCTAAAAGGAATGAAATGAGTGCCATCGTTGACGTAATCGCCCGTGAAATCCTGGATTCTCGTGGCAATCCCACTATTGAAGCCGATGTTCTGCTGGAATCTGGTGTCCTTGGACGTGCCGCTGTACCTTCCGGCGCCTCTACCGGTAGTCGTGAAGCCATTGAACTGCGTGATGGCGATAAATCGCGATATTTCGGCAAAGGCGTATTACAAGCTGTCGAAAATGTGAATACTGAAATTGCCGAAGCGATTCTCGGTCTTGATGTTGAAGAACAGCATTTGATCGATCAGATCCTGATCGACCTGGATGGCACCGAAAACAAGGCGCGACTGGGCGCCAATGCGATTTTGGCGGTTTCGCTGGCCTGCGCGCGCGCCGCCGCCGAGGAAGCCGGATTGCCGCTTTACCGTTATTTGGGCGGTGCCGGGCCGATGCAATTGCCGGTGCCGATGATGAATATTGTCAACGGCGGGGCGCATGCCAACAACAGTGTCGACATTCAGGAATTCATGATCATTCCGGTTGGCCTGAAGAGCTTCCGTGAAGCCCTGCGTTGTGGCGCGGAAATCTTCCATACCCTTAAAAAGCTGCTCGACAAGGCAGGTCATCCGACCACCGTTGGTGATGAAGGCGGTTTTGCGCCTAACTTCGAATCGAATGAAGCCGCGCTCAAATTTATCGTCGAGGCGATCAGTGCGGCCGGCTACACGCCTGGAAAAGATGTGGTCATCGGCCTGGATTGCGCCGCATCGGAATTCTACGAAGAAGGTCGATATGTCCTCGCGTCCGAGGGGCTGAAGCTGACTTCCGCCGAGTTTGTCGATTATCTGGCAGCCTGGGTAGACAAATATCCAATCATCAGCATCGAAGACGGTATGGCTGAAGGCGACTGGGATGGCTGGGCTTTGTTGACGCAACGTCTGGGAAAATCCATTCAGATCGTCGGCGACGACTTGTTCGTTACCAATGCCAAGATTCTGCGCGAAGGGATACAGAAGGACATCGCCAACTCGATTCTGATCAAAGTCAACCAGATTGGTACCTTGTCGGAAACCTTTGAAGCTATCGAAACCGCCAAGCGTGCAGGTTATACGTCGGTCATCTCGCATCGTTCCGGCGAAACCGAAGATTCGTTCATTGCTGATTTGGCGGTAGCGTGTAATGCGTTGCAAATCAAAACCGGTTCAATATCGCGTTCGGATCGCATCGCCAAGTACAACCAGCTTCTGCGTATCGAGGAAGAACTCGCCGAGCAGGCGCGTTACCCCGGCCTTGAAGCGTTCTATCAACTGAGATGAAATGCGCACCCTTGCCTGGACGCTGGCGGCATTGATTTTGCTGCTGCAATACCCGCTCTGGCTAGGCAAGGGCAGCTGGTTGCGCGTGCATGAACTGGATCGCGATATCGCCGCACAGCGAACCGCCAACCAGGCACTTGAAGCACGTAACGTGCAATTGGCTGCTGAAGCCCGTGATTTACACTCGGGCTACGATGCACTGGATGAGCGCGCGCGCTACGAACTGGGTATGGTGCGCAGCAAAGAGGTTTTCTTTCATGTCATGGAGCCGGTAGCGAATAAGTCGCTGCCAGCGTCACAACAAAGGTAATTCGGCCATGATGACCACGCTTCAGATTGTTCTGGCCATCGTCGGCATCGCCCTGATCGCCGTCATCGTCATTTATAACCTGCTGCAAGAGCGCCGCTTCCGCAAGGAAGCCGAGAAGATGTTCTCGCACAAGCGCGAAGACGTGATGCTGGGTGAATCGGTGCGAACCGAAACCAGTCATCGACGAACTGAAACTCACGTTCAACTGACTGATGAGTCTTCTCCGGCGCCCGAGGTCCAGCATGCGGTGGACGAGGCCGAGAAGCCTTTGACCGGCATGGGGCCAATGCGACATGCGGAATCCAGTTCGATTCTGAGTTCGCTGGAGCCGATTGAAACCGCACTCCCAGATACCACCCCCCTCAAGTCACGGCCGACAGCAAGCCCGACAACTTCCGCCAAGCCGGTTGCGGTGGCTCCTGTCGAAGCGAAAGTTCCAATCAATAAACCGCAGTCCCAGCCGATTCGAAAATCCACCCCTGTCTCTTCAGCTCCCCCGCCAACTATCGTGGCGCAGCCAGAACCTTCCAGTCACGACGACGAATCGGCAGACCTCAAGATTTCTCCTCACAGCGGCCTGGATGCGGCAACAGAGTTCATTGCCAGGCTCAAATTCGTAGCGCCGGTAATGGTTAATTTCGGCCCGTTGTTGACCAATTTGCGCCGCATTGGCAAGCCGCTACGCGCATTCGGTCGGCGTGCCGATGGTGCTTGGGAAGTATTGAGCAGCCACCCTCGTAGCGCCTTCGACCAGATTGAGTTTGGTCTGCAATTAGCGGATCGCAGTGGTGCGGTGTCTCAGGACCAGCTCGATGCCTTTACCCAGGCGCTGTATGAGTTTGCCGCAGAGGAAGGCGGCGGGGTGTCTTGTCCGGACAAACAGGAAGCGCTCGATATGGCGCGCGATCTCGATCTGTTCTGCATGGATGTCGATGTATTGATTGGTCTTAATGTGGTTTCGGCGGATATCCGTCCGTTTACCAGCGAAGCGATGCATGGACTGGCGTTGGAAGCAAAACTCAGTCTGGAATCCGATGGCTGTTTTCATGCACGCGATGCGTTCAACCACACTTTGTTTACTCTTGCCAATCAGGGTGATGACCCCTTCCCGCGTGATGGTCGAGGTCTCACCACGCATGGGGTTACCTTGTTGTTCGATGTGCCGCGAGTTGCCGATGGTTTGGCGGTTTTTGATCGTATGACCCAACTCGGCTTTGATCTTGCCGCGCGTCTGGAAGGCCGTCTTGTCGATGATAACGGCCGCGTTGTCAGCGAGGAGAGCTTGAACCGTGACCGTGCCAGACTCCTCGCCTTCTATCAACGTATGGAAGCGCGCGGGATTCCCGCTGGCGGCGAGCGATCACTCCGGTTGTTCGTCTGATTAACCATCCATGTTCGCCAGCGAGGTGGAAGCAGGGCAATTGAACCGCCGTGTTCAGCAACTGAGAACGGCTATCGACGAGGCGAATTACCTTTATTACGTTCTCGATGCGCCAACCTTGCCGGATGCTGAATACGATCGTCTGTTGCGAGAACTGCAAGAGATCGAGTCAGCTAATCCCGAACAGAGAACGTCCGACTCGCCGACTCAGCGAGTTGGTGCCGGGCCGCTCAAAGCCTTTCCAGAAGTTGAGCATGTCATCCCGATGCTGTCGCTCAACAATGCTTTTTCTGAAGCTGAAGTAGCCGCATTCGATCGGCGCGTTCGTGAAGGTCTGGAGCGCTCCAGACTGGCAAGTGAATCTGCCGACATCGAATACGCGGTGGAACCAAAATTCGATGGCCTGGCGGTAGCGTTGCATTTTCGGCAGGGTATTTTCGTGCAAGGTGCGACGCGGGGTGATGGCATCAATGGGGAAGATGTCAGCGCTAATCTGCGCACTATTCGAGCAATTCCGATGCGCCTGGCCTGCGAAAACCCGCCCGATTGGCTGGAGGTGCGCGGTGAAGTCTTGATGTTGCGGCGCGATTTCGAGCATCTGAATCAAGCTGCGCGCGAACGCGGCGAAAAGACATTTGTTAATCCGCGCAATGCTGCCGCCGGCAGCTTACGACAACTCGATCCCCGCATTACCGCGCAGCGTCGACTGTCCTTTTTCGCATATGGCGTCGGTCGAATTGAAGGCGCGAGTTTGGCTGAGACCCATGCCGGCGTGATGGATTGGCTGGCCGAGATGCGTCTGCCCGTATCGAATGAGCGTGGCCTGGTGCGTGGCGTGGATGGATTGATGGGTTATTTTCGGGCGCTGGGCGCGCGTCGCGATACGTTGCCATTTGATATTGATGGAGCGGTTTACAAAGTCAATCGGCTGGATGTTCAAGCCATGTTGGGTTTTGTCGCGCGTGCGCCGCGTTTTGCCATCGCCCATAAGTACCCGGCGCAGGAGGAAATCACCCAGGTTGAAAGCATCGATGTTCAGGTTGGCCGCACTGGCGCGTTGACTCCGGTCGCACGCTTGAAACCGGTGTTTGTTGGCGGTGTCACCGTTACCAACGCCACGTTGCACAACGAGGATGAAGTCAGGCGCAAAGATGTGCGGATTGGCGACAGCGTCATCGTGCGTCGCGCTGGCGATGTCATTCCGGAAGTCGCTGGCGTCCTTCTGGATCGGCGACCGATGCGCGATCCGCTCATGCCAGAATTTCCCGCGTTCAGCATGCCGGTTGTTTGTCCGGAGTGTGGCGCGCCGGTTGTGCGTCTGGAAGGCGAGGCTGCGGCCAGATGCAGCAACGGTTTGAGCTGTCCGGCGCAGCGCAAGCAGGCGCTAATGCATTTTGCCTCGCGGCGAGCGATGGATATCGACGGTCTTGGCGAGAAGCTGATTGAACAATTACTTGAACAAGGTTTGGTGCGCACCCCGGCAGACCTATATCGGATAGATCCGACGCGGTTGGCCAGCCTGGAGCGAATGGCGGAAAAATCCGCCGATAATCTGCTTCGGGCTATCGAGGCAAGTCGCAACCGAGACTTGGCACGTTTCATCTTTGCGCTCGGAATTCGTAATGTTGGCGAACAAACTGCAAAGGATCTGGCGCGTCACTTCGGCAACCTTGATGCGATGATGGCGGCGGATGAAACAGCTTTGCAGCAGGTCTCGGATGTCGGACCAGTGGTGGCCAAATCGATGCGCGCCTTTTTCGCCGAACCGCACAACAACGCCGTAATTGAAGAACTGCGTCAGGCGCATGCCTGGAAAGATGGCGAGGCGCAACCAAAGTCGGTCGGCAAATTGGTTGGCCAAATATTTGTTCTAACTGGAACGCTGCCAACTTTGTCACGCGACCAGGCCAAATTCATGATCGAGTCCGAGGGCGGCAAGGTTGCCGGTAGCGTCTCGAAGAAAACAGACTATGTCATTGCTGGCGCCGAGCCGGGTTCCAAGATCATCAAGGCGCAAGATTTGGGCATTACAATCCTCGACGAAGTGGCTTTTCTCGATGTATTAAAACAAGGAGGTGGTCAGCAATGAAACGTGTTACGAAGGCTGTTTTTCCCGCTGCGGGTCTGGGAACTCGCTTCCTGCCAGCAACCAAGGCGAACCCGAAGGAGATGCTGCCTATCGTCGACAAGCCGTTGATTCAATATGCGGCAGAAGAAGCCGCTGCTGCTGGCATCACCGATCTGATCTTCATCATCGGCCGCAGCAAGCGCTCTATCGCGGACCACTTCGACAAAGCCTATGAGCTGGAAGTCGAATTGGAGGCCAAGGGCAAGTTCCGTGTGCTGGAAGAATTACGCGGCATGCTACCGATCAACGTCAATTGCATCTATATTCGTCAGGCTGAAGCGCTGGGTCTCGGTCATGCCGTGCTGTGTGCGCAACCTGCAGTCAATGATGAGCCATTTGCGGTGCTGCTGGCGGATGATTTGATCGACGGAAAGCCCGGCGTGACCAAGCAGATGTGTGATCTTTACAATTATTACCAGTGTTCGCTGGTCGGCGTGCAGAACATTGATCCGAACGAAACCGCCTCATATGGCATCGTGGCGGCGGAACCCATGGCCTCTCGTCTGTCGCGCGTCACCCAGATTGTCGAAAAACCCAAGCCGGCGGATGCGCCGTCAAATCTGGCCGTGGTCGGGCGTTACGTGCTGACCCCGCGTATCTTCCATCATTTGCGCCATATCGATCGCGGTGCCGGCGGCGAACTGCAACTCACCGACGCCATCGCCGCCTTGCTTAAAGAACAGCAGGTTCTGGCTTATGAATTTGAAGGCAAGCGCTATGACTGTGGCAGCAAACTGGGCTACCTGGAAGCAACGGTTGAGTATGCGTTGAATCACAGTGAAGTTGGCGCTGAGTTCAAGTCGTATCTCCAGCAAAAAATTTGTCTGGATTGCGCGCCTAAATGACTAAATGATTAAGGTTTGGGGGGCGATGCATCGCTTCCCGCGAAGGTTTGGCCACGTACATCAGCGGCATCCGCGCCCATCAGATAAAGCAAGAGAGGAATCATTTCTGCGACTTGTGGCAGGCTGTTTTTAGCTTCACCAGGGTGGGTTCTGGCGCGCTGGGGTGAATTGATCGGGCCAGGAATAATCAAATTGATGCGCATCGGGCTATCCGCCCATTCATCCGCTTGCACCTTGAAGTAGGCCTCCAGCGCAGCTTTGGATACGGCAAAGCCGCCCCAGTAGGCCACTGGCGCATGACCATGTGTTTCGCTTACCAGAATGACCGAGGCTGCATTTTGCTCAACGCCACTGGCTTCCAGGTAATTGGCGCAGGCACGGTTGATTGCTGCCGGTGCGGCGGCATTGACCTTGAACAATTTCATCCAGCCATCGACAGTTTCCAGCCCTTGTGGCGCTAAAACTTCGAAGGCGGCGGCGCAGTGCAGAATGCCATCCAGACGACCTATCTGGTAGCCGATGGCTTCCGCCATGGCGGCAAAATCGGTATCCGTCGCTGCGGCCAAGTCCATTCCGAAGATAGCCGGTTGTGGACCGCCGACAGACAGAATTTCGTCGTAAACCTGTTCCAGTTTGCGCACCGAACGGCCCAGCATTATTACCGTTGCGCCATGTTTTGCGTATGCAATAGCGGCAGCGCGGCCCAGACCTTGCCCGGCGCCCGTCACCAGGATGGCGCGATTTTCAAGAAGATTGGGGGGGGCGATATAGGTGTTCATTGGGCGTTAATTCGATGTTGATGGTTGATCATTTTCGATCGGAGGTGATCTGGCGCGCACATTCTACGCCGCTGCGCACTGCGGCTTCGAGCGTGGCCGGATAAGTGTGGGTTGAATCTGCATCAGCAGTGTAATCGCCCGCCAGATAGAGTCCTTTAATCGGCGTGCGATTGCCTGGCCGTTGCATGTTCGGAATACAGGCATAGGTAGCGCGCTTTTCGATGATCACTTTTGATTTCAGCAGCTCGGGCAGGGCGCCGAATTGATCCGCCAGCAAGTGCAAATAATCATCGCGCAATTGTTCTGCTGGAAGACGCAGATGCGGCCCTTCTGCGCTCACTACGATAGCGACCATGCCTGGCGCGATATCGTTGCGTTCAAAAACCCAAGGCGCGTTGCTGTCACCCAAGCCCAACATCGGAAAGGGAAACTTCAGCGGTACAGAAAAATGCATCCAGAAGGTGAGGATAGGCTGCCAGGTAAAAGCGGAAATCAGGCGAAGCGTTGACGCCATTTCCGGCAAGTCGGAGAGCATCGCGGGCAAGCGGGCAGGGTGGGTGGCGAGAACAACATGCGAGGTGGAAAAGTCTGCTTCACTTAGGTGAAAGCCCGCTTCAGTGCTGGAAATACGATTGACTTTGCTGGCAAGGCGAACTTCACTCTTGCGTTGACGGAGGAATGTGATGGCTGAATCAGCTACCAGTCCGCTCAGATCGGCGCGATTGAACAGCAGGTCACAATCCGTTCTCGCTCCGGCCAGGCTATCGCGCAGTACGTTGCAAAAAACTTGTGCTGAAGCCGAATCCAGCGGTGTATTCAGGGCCGCGATGCATATTGGCGCCCAAAATTTGGCGATAAGGTTTGCCGGTTGCTTGTTTAGCGCAAGCAGATTACTTGCACTGAGATCGGAGTCCAGCCTGAAATCAATGTGTTGCAAGTGGCGCATGAAGCGCGCGGCGGCCAGCTTGTCGCTCGGGCGCAAGCCATTTGCGAGCAGCAAGCCAAAAGCCAGGTGGAGCGGAGCGGGAAGGTTGCGCAAGCGGAGATGAAAGTCAGGCATGTGCAATTCGAGTGGCCGGCGCTCCAGTTTTTGCGTGGAATCCAGCCGAGCCATCAAGCGCAGTGTTTCCCGGTAAGCGCCGATCATCAAATGCTGACCGTTGTCGATTGCCAGGCCCTCCCATTCAACCCGCCGAGCGCGGCCACCAAGTTGTTGGGCCGCCTCGAACAGCGTCACCGGAACGCCCTGATCAGCCAATTCGACCGCGCAGGCAATGCCCGCCCAGCCACCACCGACAATGGCGATGCGTTGTTTCATGCCGCGCTATCCTTTGATCCAGGTGCGCCAGGCTAGCCAGAGCTTGCGCAGTGGTGTCAACGAAGTTCGGCGGTCGAGAACTTGAAAACCATCGGCGCGAATTTCTTCGAGCAACGCTCGGTAAATGGCGGCCATGATCAGGCCCGGTCGCTGTGCTTTGCGGTCGGTCGCCGGTAATAGCGCCAACGCTTCGTCATACGTTTGGAGTGCGCGCCGTGTCTGGAACGCCATCAGGCGGTGGAAGTTGTCGCTCATCCGCGCTTGCATCAAATCAGCGCTGGCAACGCCGTATTCGGCTAATTCGTCGGCGGGCAGATAGATTCGTCCGCGGCGTGCATCTTCGCCAACATCGCGGATGATGTTGGTGAGCTGAAAGGCAAGGCCCAATTTGTTGGCGTATTTCAGCGTGGCGCGGTCTTCGCAACCAAAAATCGTTGCCGCCACCTCGCCCACCACGCCGGCGACGCGGTGGCAGTAAAGCCTCAGCGCTTTGAAATCCGGGTAATGAACCGGTTGGCCTGGATCGAAATCAAGATCCATTTCCATGCCGTCGATGATTTGTTCGAAGGCATCTTGCGGCAGATGAAACGGAGCAATAGCTTCGGCCAGCGCCCGAGTCACCGGATGTTCCGGATTGCCGGCATAAAGCCGCGAAATTTCACCACGCCACCAGGCGAGTTTGGTATGTGCCAGATCACTGTCGTGGCATTCATCGACGATGTCATCCACTTCTCTGCAAAAGGCATAAAAAGCGATGATCGCGCGGCGACGCTCGGGCGGTAAAAAGCGAAAGCTGTAATAAAAGCTGGATCCGCTGGCGGCTGCCTTGGTTTGACAATATTCATGCGGATTCATCACGTCCCGCATGTCAATGTCCGCAGCCGCCGCTGCCGCACGAGGCAGCGTTCCGTGCATGCGGCTTGCGGGTGTAGGTTGCCCGCCAGAGCATACTTGACCAATCTTTAAAGCCCAGTTTCGGACGTTGCTGGAATATGTCGCCACGGCTTTCATGTAGCTGCATCAGGATGCGTTCACCCCCTAGAATGATCAGCCGCATCTCGAAGCCTAAACGGCCATGCAAGGCGCGTCCGAGCGGTGCACCGGCCTGCAGCATACGGCGGGCGCGTTCAATTTGGCCTTTCATGAACTGTTGCCAGAGCGCATCCGAGCGACCTTCGGCGATCTGACGTTCGCTGATGCCGTATTTGGCCATTTCATCCTGCGGTAGATAAATCCGATTTTTTTGCCAATCAACGGCTACATCCTGAAGGAAATTGATCAATTGCAAAGCCGCGCAGACGCCGTCCGACCAAGCTTGATGTTTGGCATCCTCATCACCATAGAGTTTGAGCAACAAGCGGCCGATCGGGTTGGCTGAACGCTTGCAATAATCCATTACCTCGCCGAAATGAGCATAGCGAGTTTTGGTGCAATCTTGCTCAAAAGCGGACAGCAAGTCGTGAAACAAGCTGTAAGGCAAGCTGAATTCGCGAATGTGCGGTTGCAACGCTTTGAAAATTGGATGCTCGGCCGCTTCACCACGTTCCATGGCATGCAGAAATTCGTGATATTCGGCCAGCTTGGCCAACCTGATTTCAGCCGAATCGTCGCCTTCATCAGCGAAATCATCGGCGCTGCGCGCAAAGGCGTAGATCGCCCGGATGGGTGCGCGCAATCGGGCCGGAAGGAATATCGAGCCAACGGGAAAGTTCTCGTAGTGGCCTGGATTCATCAAATTTGTCTGAATATGTTTCTTCATTTTTAATTAAATCAATATGTTGCGTTAAAGCACTCACATTGGTTAGCTGGCGGGAAAGGGGGCGCTTAGTTTACACTCGGTCGTTTTTGCGAAAGTGGCGGAATTGGTAGACGCACTGGATTTAGGTTCCAGCGCCTATGGCGTGGGGGTTCGAGTCCCCCCTTTCGCACCA
>JAIFKV010000142.1 GCA_020049415.1 Betaproteobacteria bacterium | reverse complement strand
AGCGGCATGATCATGGATGTAAAGATTTTCCAGCGTCACAAAGTCCGCGTAAGCGGCGTGTCCCTCGGCCTTCAGCGCATCCACTGGCTGGTTGCCGCCATCCAGTTCCAGATTGCGAATATGAATATGGCGCACATCGACCAGACTGACGGTGTTAGCGCCGGGCCGAGCGATGAAGCGGGCGCGTTGCCCAGATGCCGGGCCAGATATCACGATGGGACGTTCGGCGGTTCCATGCAAACGCTGCAATGGCAGCCCGCGTGGGTAATCGCCAGCACTTAAAAACAGCCGATCACCGGCAACCAGACGTGGCAAAAACTCACGGTAATCGCGCGGCCCGGCGTAAATATCAGCGGCCGCCAGCATGCCGGCGCTGCCGCAGCAAATTGCCGCGAGCCTGCTGCCAATCGCAGCCAGAGAAAGGCTGCTTTCCAATCTGCGCACCAGCGCATGCGCGCTCTGGCGACCCGAATCGAGCACGATATCGGCGGTATCCATATAGAGCGCATGCCGCGCCGCGTAGAGTTCTTTGAGTTTTTTCAACGGATCATCGGTCTGCAACAACGGCCGGTTCTTGTCGTGCCGGGTCCGCATGAACAACTCTTTCGGCTGGCAACGCAGATACACCACGGTGCCGCGCGACTTCAGATTAATGCGATTTTCGGGCGCCAGAACCGCACCGCCGCCGGTGGCCAGCACAATGCCCTGTTGCTGGCTGAGTTCGTTGATGACACATGACTCCCGCCGGCGAAAACCGGCTTCGGTTTCAATTTCGAAAATGGTCGGAATCGAGACGCCACAGCGCGCGACGATCTCATGGTCGGAATCAAAAAAAGGCAGACCGCGATGGCGTGCCAGAATTTTGCCGATGGTGGTCTTGCCTGAGCCCATCAGGCCGACCAGAAAAATATTGCGACTTGGAATCATGGCGAAATTGTAACCGGGCTATCCAGCCCGGATATTTCATAAATGCTCTCGCTTCAGCGCCGCTGCCGCCGATTGAGCAGATGTTCCAGAGCCGTTTTCAGATCACCTTCCGGCAAACTTACTTGCAGCGCTTTGAAAGCATTGATGCCGGCGACTGGAATGTCCTTTTTTTCGGCGGGCGCCGGCACGTTCCAGTCGGCGCGTATCTTCACTTTCAGGCTGCTGACCGGCGCATCCGAACGATTCAAAACGCTGGCCACGCCCTTGGCTTGCGCCCGCACTCGACTCGCGGCCGCGCCATTGGCGCAAAAAATGATCGCCACTTCACCCTGCAAAGCGGCGATCCAACAGGCTCGCGCCACCGCGGGCGGCACCACGCCGGCAAAGCGTCGGTTAAGGCCGTGCAAACGCTCGGCCTCGGGCAGCGCGATGGCAAACTGGCGTTCCGCCTGCAACAGGCCACGCAATCGCATGAGGTGAGAAGGACGCATGATTGAAAAAAGGCTTGAGCCAGCTTAAGGGAGGCAGAAACGGCGGCATGGTAGCATTCGCGCCATTCGCGTATTCCACTCAATTACGCTCACAATTACGTTTAATCCGCCTTCAAATCTTATGATTTCCAACCTCCTCAAAAAAGTATTCGGCAGCCGCAACGATCGCTTGCTCAAACAGTTTCGCGGCGCGGTCGCCAAAATCAACGCCCTCGAACCCGCTTACCAGAATCTTACCGACGCGGAATTGCGCGCCAAGACCGACGCGTTCAAGGCGCGCCTGGAAAAAGGCGAAAGCCTCGACGCGATCATGCCGGAAGCATTCGCGGCGGTGCGCGAAGCGGCCGTTCGCGTCCACGACATGCGGCATTTCGATGTCCAATTGATCGGCGGCATGGCGCTGCATCAAGGCAAGATTTCGGAAATGCGCACCGGCGAGGGCAAAACGCTGATGTCCACCCTGCCCGCTTACCTGAATGCGCTGGCCGGCAATGGCGTCCACATCATTACCGTCAACGATTATTTGGCCAGCCGCGATGCGGATCAGATGGGTCGAATTTTCAACTTCCTCGGTATCAGCGTCGGCTGCAACCTGTCGCAGATGTCGCATGATGAAAAACAGGTCGCCTACGCCGCCGACATCACCTACGGCACCAATAATGAATTCGGCTTCGACTATCTGCGCGACAACATGGTGTTTCACCCGTCACAACGGGTACAGCGCAAACTGAATTACGCCATCGTCGACGAGGTCGATTCAATCTTGATCGACGAAGCCCGCACGCCGCTGATCATTTCCGGCCAAGCCGACGACAACGTCGCGATTTACCAGATGATCAACCAGTTGCCGCCGCGTTTGACGCGCATGGAACACGAACCAAAAATCGACGAACCGCCGCCGCCGGGCGACTACTCGGTGGACGAGAAAGCGCATCAGGTTCTACTGTCTGAAGCCGGCCATGAAAAAGTCGAAGCCATCCTCACCGAACTCGGCATCCTGGCGCCTGGCGCCAGCCTTTACGACGCCGCCAATATCTCGCTGATGCACCACGTCTACGCCGCATTGCGCGCGCATGTGCTGTATCACAAGGATCAGCATTACGTGGTGCAGAACGGCGAAGTCATCATCGTCGACGAGTTCACCGGTCGATTGATGCAGGGCCGACGCTGGTCCGACGGCCTGCATCAAGCGGTGGAGGCCAAGGAAGGCGCAACCATCCAGCGCGAGAACCAGACCCTGGCCTCGATCACCTTCCAGAACTATTTCCGCATGTACAAGAAACTGTCCGGCATGACCGGCACGGCGGATACCGAAGCTTACGAATTCCAGCAGATCTACGGCCTGGAAACAGTGATCATCCCGACCAACCAGCCGATGATCCGGATCGACAACTCCGACCGCGTCTATCGCACCGCCGATGAAAAATGGAAAGCGGTGATCGAGGACATCCGCGATTGCAATCAGCGCAATCAGCCGGTGCTGGTTGGCACCACCTCGATCGAAGTCAACGAATTCCTGTCGTCTTTGCTGACCAAGGAAAAGTTGCCGCATCAGGTGCTCAACGCCAAGCAACACGCGCAAGAGGCGCAAGTCGTGGTGCAGGCCGGTCTGCCCGGCGGCATCACCATTGCCACCAACATGGCCGGCCGCGGCACCGACATCGTGCTCGGCGGCAGCATCGCCAAAGAACTTAACGCCATCCATGCGGATGCAAGCCTTAGCGCGGACGAAAAGACACGCCGTCTAGACGCGATCAGAGCGCAATGGGCGCCGCTGCATGCCAAAGTCATCGCCGCCGGCGGACTGCACATCATCGGCACCGAACGGCACGAATCGCGTCGCGTCGACAACCAGTTGCGCGGCCGCTCCGGCCGGCAGGGCGACCCCGGCTCCTCGCGCTTCTACCTTTCGCTGGACGACCCGCTGTTGCGCATCTTTGGCGGCGAACGCCTGAAGATGATCATGGAAAAGTTGAAGATGCCGGAAGGCGAAGCGATCGAACACAGCATGGTGAATCGCTCGCTGGAATCCGCCCAGCGCAAGGTTGAGCAACGCAACTTTGACATCCGCAAACAATTGCTGGAGTACGACGATGTCGCCAACGATCAGCGTCGGGTCATCTACCAGCAGCGCAACGAACTGCTGGAAACCGACAATATCGCCGATGGTGTCCTTGGCATGCGGACGCAGGTTCTGAACGAAACCATCAACAACCACATCCACCCGGGCAGCATGCCGGAACAGTGGGATGTCTCCGGCCTTGAAAACGCTCTTGCCGGCGAATTCCTGCTCGAATTTCCAATTCAGCGCTGGCTGGATGAAGACGAAAACCTCTCCGAACATGGCTTGCGTGAACGCATCATCGAAAGCGCAAACCAGGCTTATGAAGACAAGGTGGCGCAGGTTGGCGTCGATAACATGCGCCAGTTCGAGCGTTCCATGCTGCTGCAAAGCCTGGATAGTCATTGGCGCGAACATCTGGCGGCAATGGATCATCTGCGTCAGGGCATCCATCTGCGTGGCTATGCCGCCAAGAACCCGAAGCAGGAATACAAGCGCGAAGCATTCGAACTGTTCGAGCGCATGCTGGATACCATTGCGCGCGAAGTCACCCAGGTGACGCTCACCGTACAGATTCGTAGCGAAGCCGATGTCGAGGCGGTCGAACCGCAAGAGAATCTCGCCAACGTGCGTTACCAACATGCCGACTACGAGGAAGCCCTGGCCGCCGATGCCGACGCCGATGCGGAAAAAACCGCCCAGCCAATCGAACGTCTTTACGCCAAAGTCGGACGTAACGATCCTTGTCCCTGCGGTTCCGGCAAAAAATTCAAGCACTGCCACGGCAAGCTGGCGTGACCGCGGGTTGAATCAGATGAAAGCGCTTGAATATTTCGCACTTCGACACAACTTCGCATTCATGCCCCGTTAATTCTGCGGAATGCACCACACGCCCCCGGCCTGCGCCGGGTAGGCAGTGTCTTTTTAACCCTGTTGTCAAATGAAGCGCTTGAAACTGCGATGCCTTATTTCATCTACAAAGTCGGTCCGCTCAATATTCTCGAAAAGCTGGGGATCGCGGAGAACTTCAAAGACGCCAAGCGCCTCGCCAATGAGCACCGCAAAACGCTGCTGCCGAATAGCGGCCAAGGGGTAAAAATGATTTTTGCCGAGAATGAACTCGCCGCTGAAGACACGTTGTCGCAACCGCGTGAAGGCGAGACCGGCTTGATCGGCGACGATTACTGATTTCCGCAACCGCAGCCCCCGCGTCATGTCCGGCTACAACGAATCCGCCTACAAAGAAGCTCGGGATAGTTCCATCGCCCTGCCCTGCCCGTTTGAGCGCGGGCTGCTATCGCTCTGCGCTACCTGTTGTAAATCAAGAAAGTTGCTGTTGGCGGAGCGCGAAGCGATTTCCTGTACCGAACAATCCGCCAACGAGCGCTGCATCGATTTTCATCGCGCCTTGCATGCCAATGCCCGCTTTGCATTGCACATAGATCCGCAGCAACCCTGGCCATTCGGCAAGGAAATTCGCGCCCAGTGCGGCGGTATCGGCGGTTTGAAAGAAATGCTGGGCTTCAGCGCCAGCGACGACAGCGGTTCCGACATCGCATCGATCGTTGCAGCGGGAATTGAACGATATGGATCGATCGCAGCCTTTCCCTACTCGGAAATCATGCGTGCCATCGTCCACTACGAACCGCGCAAACGGCGCGACGGCAAGTAAGCGCCTGTTACGCGCCCGACTTCAAGCCAGCTTACTTGCCAGCTTGTTCGCCAGCACTTCAACGATCCGTTCCCCGGTTTTACCATCCCACTTTTCCGGGATGCCGCCCTGCTTCCATTGCCCGGCAAACAATCGATCCAGCGCCGGTTTGAGCTTGGCGGGATCTGTACCAATCAGTTCGTTGGTTCCCATGCTCACCGTCTCCGGCCGTTCCGTGCTGTCGCGCAGGGTCAGGCAAGGCACGCCCATGACCGTGGTTTCCTCGGTAATACCGCCAGAATCGGTAATGACCGCTTTGGCATGTTTCACCAGATAGTTGAATTCGAGATAAGGCTGAGGATCGACCAGACGCAAGTTGGCCGGCAGATTGGGCAGTTCGGCCAAGGTTTTCGCGGTGCGTGGATGAACCGGAAATACCACTGGAATACCACGCGTGCCTTCACCGATGGCTGCCAGAAGTCGAGCGAAAGAACCACCCGCATCGACATTGGCGGGACGATGCAAGGTAACCACGAAGTACTCCCCCGCGCGCAAATCGAGTTCGCTCCAGAACGCCGGCGGACGCAGCCTGTCCATGTTCGTCAGCAGGGTGTCGATCATGGTGTTGCCAACGAAATGGATGTGCGCCTCGTCGACGCCGGCGTGGCGCAAATTCTGGTTGGCGATCTCGCTGGTAGTGAAAAACCAGTTGGTGATCGAATCCGTCACCATCCGATTGATCTCTTCCGGCATCGTCCAGTCGCCGGAACGGATGCCGGCTTCAACATGGGCGACCGGCACACAGAGTTTTTGCGCGGCAATGGCGCAGGCCATGGTGGAGGTGACATCGCCCACCACCAGACACAAATCGCTGCGCGCTTGCATCAGCAGCGCTTCATAACGAACCATGATGGCGGCGGTTTGCTCGGCCTGAGTGCCGGAACCTACTTCCAGGTTGATGTCGGGTTCCGGAATGCCCAACTGGGTGAAGAAGTCGCCGGACATGCGCGCATCATAGTGCTGGCCAGTATGAATCAAGCGATAACGCAAATTGCCACCGTTGCTTCGATGGGCATCCAGCGAGCGGATGACGGCGGCAATTTTCATGAAGTTGGGGCGCGCCCCGGCGATGATGTCGATCAGTGGCATAGGGATTTTCTCAACGGATGACACGGCCGAGGGCCTTGCCGTAAATGGATTTGTAATTAGCGATGCTGTTGGTCCAATTGCGTTCTTGTTCGACAAATCGACGGCCATTGGCGCGGATAGCCGCCGCCTTTTCCGGCTGATCCAGCGTCGCCAAGGCCTTGACGGCGAGGTCTTCAATGTCGCCAGCGCGGAACAGCACGCCGGTCTGGCCATCTTCGATCAGTTCTTTATGGCCGCCGACGTCTCAGCGGGGTCACCAGTTCAGTCAGACGCATGGCGTGACGCGGGTAGGCAAGCAGATCGACGAGGTCGTAATAGCGGCTCACTTCGCCATGCGGCACGCGGCCGACAAAGACGATTTTGTCGGTCAAACCCAGCGCCGCCGCCTGCGCCTTGAGGTTGGCTTCCTGCGGGCCGCCGCCAACCAGCAACAAGCGCACGTCTGCCGCTTTGGTCAAAATCCTGGGCAAGGCTGCAATCAGCAGATCGAGTCCTTCATAGGCATAGTAGGAACCGAGAAAGCCGATCACGCGACATCCAGCCAATCCCAATTTGGCCTTCAGTTGCGGGTCCGCACCGGCGCTGAGACTGAAATGTTCGATATCGACAGCGTTGGGCACCGCGCCAATCTTTTCACTTGAGATGCCACGTGAAATCAGGTCGCCACGCAAGCCCTGACAGATGGTCACCACCTGATTGGCGCGCT
>JAIFKV010000001.1 GCA_020049415.1 Betaproteobacteria bacterium | reverse complement strand
TCAACCCCCTGGTAACGCGCAAGGATTGGACGCTGAACCAGCGCGACCATCGCAAGCTGCTGATCGTCGATGGCAGCACGGCGTTTCTCGGCGGCATCAACATCAGCAGCGTTTACTCCGGCGGTTCGTTCAACAAGGGTTTGCGCATCAAACCCGACACCGGATCCGACGGCAGCCTGGCCTGGCGCGACACCGACCTGCAACTGCAAGGGCCAGTGGTGGCCGAGTTCCAGAAGTTGTTCATCGCCGCCTGGGAAAGCCAGAAAGGGGCACCGCTGGCCGAGAAGAATTACTTTCCGCCGCCCAAAGCTGTCGGCCGCGAGGTGGTGCGCGCGATCGGCAGTTCGCCCGAAGAACCATTCAGCCTGATCTACGCCACGCTGCTATCAGCCATCGGCAGCGCCGAGACCAGCGTGCATATCACCAATGCCTATTTCGTGCCCGACCCACAATTGCTCGAAGCGCTCGAAGCCGCTGCCCGGCGCGGTGTCGGCGTCAGCCTGATCCTGCCGAGCCGGACCGATTCCTGGCTGGTGTTCCATGCCGGGCGCGGCTATTACGAGCGGTTGCTGCGCGCGGGGGTAAAGATTTTTGAGCGGCGCGGCGTGATCCTGCATTCCAAGACGGCGCTGATCGACGGCGTCTGGGCTACGGTCGGCTCGACCAACCTGGACTGGCGCAGCTTCCTGCACAACCACGAGCTGAACGCCGTGGTACTGGGCTCGGCGTTCGGCAAACAGGTGCAAACGATGTTCGCCCGGGATCTGGCTGAATCCGATGAAATCACGCTGGAACAGTGGCGGCAGCGCGCACTCAGCCTGCGCCTGAAGGAGTGGTTCGCCCGGGTGTGGGAGTACTGGCTGTGAACCAACCCGGTAACGAAACACGTAGGGCGGAAAAGCGCAGCGCCTTCCGCCGAATGCATCCTTATTCGGCGGATAACGCCGGCAAGAAACCGCCGGCTTGTCCGCCCTACGCGCTGAACATCCAGGCGAACCAACCACTGGATGCTGGCGCCGTTCTGGGGGGCGCTGGCCTGGGGCATTGGCCTCGCCTTCCTGCTGGCGCCGCTTCAGAGCTGGCTGACCCGCAAGTTCAACGGACGCGCCAATCTGGCGGCGGGCTTGCTCACCGTGCTGGTGCCGGTGGTGCTGACCGGCCCGCTGGTCAGCCTGGGCGTGGCATTTGTGCATCAATTCGCCGACCTGATCACCCTTCTGCAACAACAACCACTGCGTTTCAACGCCAGTTCGCTGGCAGTACTGGAACAGAACCCGTTGATTGGTAGCGTGGCCGAGTGGCTGCGCCAGAACGTCACCGCCAGCACCGAACAGGTTCAGGGCTGGCTGATCAACGGCGGCCAGATGCTGCTGAAGACAGTAGCAGGCACTGGCGGCAATTTCCTGCTCAGCGCCCTGGGCACGGTCATCCACTTCTTCATGATGCTGTTCATGCTGTTCTTTTTCTTGCGCGACGGCCGCGACATGCTCGGCCGTGTAGTCCGCCTGGTACCGCTGGAATCTGTACGCCGAGGCGAATTGCTATTGTTGATCGGTGACACCACGCGTGCCGTGGTTTACGGCGAAGTGATGACCGCCATCGCCCAGGGCGCTTTGGTCGGCATCGGCTTCGCCATCGCCGGATTGTCTTCCGCCGTGGTGTTCGGCGTGCTGGCCGCGTTCCTGGCGCTGTTGCCGATGGTCGGCGCGGCCTTTATCTGGGTGCCGGCGGTGCTCTATCTGGCCGCAACTTCGGAATGGGGCTGGGCGATCTTCATGCTGGTCTGGGGCAGCGGCGTTTCTGTCGCCGACAATCTGTTGCGGCCGATGCTGATTTCACGCCATGTACCGGTGTCGGTTCTCGTCGTTTTCGTCGGCGTCATCGGCGGCGTTTCCGCCTTCGGCATGATCGGCGTCATCATCGGGCCGGTGCTGCTGACCGTCATCGCTACATTGCTGCGCTTCCTCGACGAGACGCTGTCGCGCTCGTCTGATAAACAAGACTCTCCAACAAGGCTCCCACCATGATTCGCCTCCAGTTCTCCATCAATCTCAACTACCGAATCATTGGTCAGCCAGCCGATTTCATCTTCAACATCCACGCCGCGCCCACCACCCGCCAGACCATCGTCAACGAATCGTTGAGCATCAGTCAGCCGGTGGCATCGGCGATTAACTACGACCCGATCCTCCACCACCGTTTGCTGCGACTGCGCGCCAACCCTGGGCCGCTGCAAATTGCCTATCAGGCGGACGTTGAAATTCGCCATCACGTCGAGCAACCGGAAAGCATCGGCGAAATGTCGATCGCCGACTTGCCGGTAGAAGTCTTGCCCTATCTCTACCCCAGCCGCTATTGCGAGTCTGACAAGCTGCAACAGTTGGCGAATCTGACTTTCGGCCATTTGCCGCCGGGATATCAGCGGGTCGAGGGCATCCGCAAATGGGTGCATGAGCGTACCCGTTTCGCCTCCGGCAGCAGCGAATTCACCACCTCTGCCATCGACACCTACCAGCAGCAAACCGGGGTCTGCCGTGACTTCGCGCATCTGATGATCGCGCTGTGCCGCGCACTCAACATTCCGGCGCGGTTTTGTTCCGGCATCGACTACGGCGCCGCCCCAGTTTTGGGCCCGACCGATTTCCATGCCTACGTCGAAGTCCTCCTCGGTGGCCGCTGGTACATCTTTGACCCCTCCGGCGTGGCGATACCGATGGGTTTCGTACGCATCGGCACCGGTCGCGATGCGGCGGACATTTCATTCGCCACCATCTTTGGCAACATTGAATCAAGTCCGCCCGTCATTGCCATCTCGGCAATCAATAACCCCTCCCAGGGCTATGTACTGCCTTGGCACTGCCCGCAAGCCTTGTCGACCGATACGCCAGCCGGCTTGCCTGACGCAGACTTGTTTCAAGGTTAAACGGCGCGAAGCAGATGTGTAGGGCGGAAAAGCGGCTTTATCGCGCCTTCCGCCGAACGTTTGGCATGCGGCGGAAACACCGGCAAGAAGACACCAATCATCCGCCCTACCCGCTAATCTTCGCCCGTTGGCAGCCGCAGCGTGTACTGCCCGGATTTCTCATCACGCTGCATGTTCAACAACTTGTGTTTCTGTGCGTCTTCCACCAGTTCCTTGAACGAGCGGTAGCCGTAATACGATTCGGCAAAACCCGGCCGGCGGCGCTGCAAGGTGGATTTGACCAGCGATCCCCAAATTTTTTCATCCGAACCGCGTTCGACGATCAAGGCTTCCACCGTTTCGACCAGGAAATCCAGGGCATCCTGGCGCTTGGCTTCCTCGCTTCTGGTGGCAGCGCCCTTGGCCGAATCCGCCGTATCGGCCGTGGCTTTAGCAGGCGTTTTCCTGGCAGCGGGCTTCTTGGCTTGCAGGCCGCGTACCAGATCGTCGTAGAAGATGAACTCGTCGCAGTTGGCGCTGAGCAGATCGGAGGTGGAGTCCTTCACGCCGATGCCGATGACGTACTTGTTGTTCTCGCGCAGTTTCGACACCAGCGGGGAGAAGTCGGAATCGCCGCTGATGATGACGAAGGCGTCGACATGCGCCTTGGTGTAGCAGAGGTCGAGCGCATCCACCACCATGCGGATGTCGGCCGAGTTCTTGCCGGACTGGCGTACATGCGGGATTTCAATCAACTCGAACGCCGCCTCGTGCATGGTGGCTTTGAATTCCTTGTAACGTTCCCAGTCGCAATAGGCCTTCTTGACCACGATGCTGCCCTTCAGCAGCAGTCGTTCAAGCACTTTGCGGATGTCGAACGGCGGATATTTGGCGTCGCGCACGCCGAGTGCGATGTTTTCGAAGTCGCAAAACAAAGCCATGTTGGTGATTTCGGGTTGGCCTGCCATGACGGTCTCCTTGAAAGTTGTCGTAAATTCGGGCCGGGGTTCGCACTTTGCGAGCGAATCGGTCAAGTTCGATTCTGACCTTGAGCGCCCGTACCTGCCAGCCGTTTGGCGTTGGCGTCGATGGCCCGTAACACCGCCTTCAGCGTTGCCTTGCGTATCGGAAACGGGCTGGCCAGCAGGCCGAACTGATAGGCCTGATCCAGCATCCGGTCAATCACCGTTGCTGCCCAGCCTGGGCTCAGATCGGCCTGGGTGGCCAGCGTCAGCAGATCCGCACGCGTCACCTGCCGCCCTTCGCCGCACACATCCATCTGATGCTCGCCGCCGGGGCCTGTACTGAAGGTCAGGTCATAGCACGGCGCCAGCCGCCAGCGCCGGTCTTTCCCAAGTCGGAACGAGACGTTCTTGGCATGGTCGTCGCGGTTGTGGAACAGCACGTTGAACACGGCGCGCTCATACGCCTTGTTTACCTCGCGAACGTCCTGGGTGAGATATCGGGTGGCACGCAGAAATGTGGTGTAGTCGAGGCTGCCGGGTACGCGGAAGTCGGCGTGCAGCAAACCGGCCAGGGTATGCACCGGTACGCGCATGCCGGCCTCGCGGTCGAAGCGCGCCACTCCGAAGCCGGCCAGCTTTGGGGACAGGTCGAAATAATGCGTTTGCGGCATATCCAGACCGCAGGCGCGCGCCAGATCGGCATAGGCGCATTCCAGCGCACACACTTCCTTGTGCTCACCGCTGGCCTGGAACTTGACCAGCCAGGGTTCCCCGCCGTCGAACGGGCGGGTATCGACCCGTCGCGCGCCTGGATTGAAGTTCACCAGCACCTTGGGCCTCGCGCCATGCGGTGAGCCGCCCAGCCGGGCAAGTTCAAGCAGAACCGCTTCATCCTCTCCATCGATTTGCACGCGGTACGCTTCGCTCGCCAATTTCAGCAGGTTTACGTCCTGCTGAGGCATGGTCCAGGACTCGGCCGGCTCGAAGGTCAATGCGCCCATGCCTCGGTCGCCGATGAACGCCAGCCGATCCAGCGGGGAAATCTCGCCCGCCGGCCGGCCATGCTTGCGAAACAAGCGGTCCATCAGCAGCAATCCCCAGCCGTCCGGGAGCGCGTCGGCAATCAAGCCTGGCAGGCGCAATTGGCTGGCCGGAAACCCTTCATAGGCCGCAGCCTGAAGCTTGAGGTAGCGCGGGGACAGTTCGAGGCCTTGGGCCAGAGCGGTCTCGCTGTATTCGAACAACACGGTTTGACCATTGTCGGCCAGCGTGCCCAACACCCAGTGCTCGCCCCAACCTGCGTAAGTGACGATGATCTTTTTCATGTCGGCGGGCCGCGCCGGGAAGCCCGGACCCGGAGCGGGCGCGCGTCACGTTCCATCTGGGCGATGGATTGCGGCCTGGCCGCCAGAAACAGCGGTTGCAGGGCCTCGACCAGGCCCAGCGCCATCAACACCTTGACCAGGGATTCCAGCGTGACCTGGCCCGCCCGCTCAAGATGACGGATGGTGCCAAGAGAGACGTTCGCCCGCGCCGCCAGTTCTTGCTGCGACAGGTTCCGGGCCAACCGCTGCTGCTTCAAGCGGCTTCCAAGCTCCAGACAGATCTCGGCCTGGGTAGCAAAGGCAAAGTCCGGCACGGGCGACTCCAAGGGTTAACAACATACATAATAATGACACTAATTAAATTAATATCAATATAACTGTTATTTAACTATACGTTGTAGTGCGGCGTGATCTGATTACTCTGTCAATCCGCGCGGCAGCGAGTAGGGATCTACCTCACTGCAAAGTTTGCTGGCGCAAATACCCCAGCAGGCGCTCGGCACCGAAATTGAACAGCTGGATGATGCCTTTTTCGTCAGTCGCGATGATCGAGAAATTGGCGCTGTTGAGTATCGCGTTCTGCAAGGCGCCAGTCTTGAACAAATCTGCAACAAGCAATCCCGCTTTGCCTTCGGCGCTTTACGCCTGTTGCCGGGGTTGCCAATCACAGGAGAATCCACGTGCCCAGCACTCCGTCCGTTCCTGTTGGCAACCGTCTGCTTGCCGGCTTACCGCAGAAGGACCGTCAGCACTTTCTGACCCATTGCGAGCGGGTTGTTCTTGAATTTTCCGAAGTTCTTACGGAGCCAGGCGAGGCGATTCGCTACGTCTACTTCCCCACGCAGAGTTTCATCTCCCTGATCGCCAGGATTAATCAACACGCCAGCCTGGAAGTCGGTTTGGTCGGCGACGAAGGCATGCTCGGGGCTTCCCTCATTCTCGACGTGGATGTTTCGCCGTTGCACGCCCTGGTGCAGGGGGCGGGGCCGGCGCTGCGCATGGCGGTAGAACCATTTCGCCATGAACTTGCCCGAAGCCCGGCGCTGCAACAGACCCTGAAGCGTTATCTCTATGTTGAGCTGGGCCAGCTTGCGCAAACCGCTGCCTGTAACCGTTTTCATGTGGTGGAAGCGCGTCTGGCGCGCTGGCTGCTGATGACTCATGACCGGGCGCATGCGGACGCGTTTCATATCACGCACGAATTTCTCGCCACCATGCTCGGCGTTCGCCGCGTCGGCGTCACCAAGGCGGCAACTGCGCTGCAGAACCACAAACTGATCAGCTATCACCGGGGCGAGATCACCGTTCTTGACCGCAAAGGCCTGGAAGCCGCCTCCTGCAGTTGCTATGCCGCAGATAACGCAACCTATGCGCGAATGCTGTCATCGCCATCGGCGCAGACCGGACCGGGCGCACTCGAAAAATAGGGTTCGATAAGTACGCCACCGCACAGATCGGCAGGGGAAGGAAGCGGATCGTCATCCAGGCAGGATACCGTTCTGAGGAGAATAGAAAATGCTCGAAACCATTGCGATATTGTTGATCGTTCTCTGGGCGCTAGGCCTGGTCACTTCTTACACGATGGGCGGGTTTATTCATGTGCTCATCATCATCGCGGTTGTGATGATCTTGCTGCGCCTGATCCAGGGCAGACGGCTATAAAGGAATTGCCCGCTTGCAACTCTGCAAAACCATGCAGGGTGCAAGCAATCGACCGTGAATTCGGACGAACACTTAACGGAGAAAGTCATGAGCCAGTTATCCAACGAAGTTACGAAAGAACAATTGATCGCCGATTTCAATGTGGTGGTGGCGGATGCCGAAGCCTTGTTGAAAGCCACTGCCAATCAGGGCGGTGAAAAGCTGGCCGAGGTGCGCGCCAGGGCGGAGGAATCACTCAAAGTCGCGAAAACCAGGTTGCTGCAAGCGCAGGATGCGCTGATTGCCAAAACCAGAGAAGCGGCCAAGGCGACCGACGAATATGTGCATGAAAAACCGTGGAATGCCGTCGGCGTTGCCGCCGGTATCGGTTTGCTGATCGGCTTCCTGTTGGGTCGCCGCTAGGCGCGCTGTCATGCCCGACAAGACACCCGGCAACGGCGAGGGTCTGCTTGCGTC